>CAKZMU010000001.1 GCA_937129145.1 uncultured Lacinutrix sp.
ACCTGGAAGTACATTAAATAAAAAGAAAATTACTGTCACTACTCCAAATAATGTAAGTAATGCGTAAAATGTTTTATTTAAAAAATAGCTAAGCAAATATTATAGTTTAAGGTCGTCAATATCGTTCCAATGTACTTTTTGTTTCACAGTACCTTTACTTAATTCTAAAATACCTGGATTAGAACGAACGACTGTTTTTAATGCTTTCTCGTCACAGGAATAGAAGTCGAAATCGAAATTATAATCTGCTTTTATACGTTGTTTAGCTTCGGCTCCAGATGCTGTTAGTCCAATAACTTTATAGCCTTTTTCGGCTGCCTCCTTAGCTTTTGCCATGAAAGCTACTAATCCATCTTTTTCAGCATTATCTAAGCTATACGATACTATTACTACCAATTTCTCTTCGGCTAAAATTTCTAGAGTTATATCGCCTTCTTCAGTTTCAATAGAAAAATCCAAAATTGATGGTTGATAACCTTCTTTAATCACCTTAGTTTCCACACCTAAATATTCACCATCAACAGTTGGATACGACCCATTGGTGACAAATTCTTTTTCCTCACCATTTACCTTAAATGTCCAAGTAAATTCTTGAATTGCTTTTGGAGCATCTTCAGGTGTACTCATATTTTCAATAAGATTATCACCTATTTTATATGCTCTAAAATCTACTGTTGGCAAATGCATTAATACATGATATCCAAACCATAAACACCAAATAAAACTTACTAATGCAATAATGGTTGTTGGTAATTTTGAAAAAACAGGCTTTATGTACTTCATCCCATAAAAGAGTATTAAAATAAATACCAATAGAATGACATCTTTTGTAAAACTTTCCCATGGAGTTAGTTTTAAAGCATCTCCAAAACAGCCACAATCCTTTACTTTATCGAAATAAGCTGAATAGAATGTCAAAAACGTGAAAAACACAATCATACCCAATAAACTCCATATAGTGAATTTAGGCTTGTAACCTATAAGTAAAAACACCCCTAATACGACTTCAAAAACCACTACAATAACTGAAATCCCTAAGGCATAAGGGATTAAAAACTCGATATTCAAAACATCTGAACCGAAGTATTCCTGTAATTTATACGAAAACCCTAATGGGTCATTTAGTTTAATTAATCCTGAAATAATAAATAAAACGCCTACTAGTATTCTAGAAATTGCAACTAATATTTTCATAGGTCATGGTTTTTAAATGGGTAAATTATTCTTGTTCTTTAATGTGTATTAAGGCAAAAATGGCGTAATTAATCATATCTTGATAATTGGCATCAATACCTTCACTCACAATTGTTTTTCCTAAATTATCTTCTATTTGCTTAACGCGTAATAGTTTTTGTAAAATTAAATCGGTTAATGAACTCACTCGCATATCTCTCCATGCTTCACCATAATCATGGTTTTTATCCTGCATAAGCTGTTTTGTTATCGCTACTTGTTCATCGTAAAGCTTGGTAGCTTCTTCTACCGATAAGTCTGGTTGCTCTACTACACCTTTTTCTAATTGTATTAGTGCCATAATACAATAGTTTATAATTCCAATAAACTCGCTTACTTCGCCTTCGTCTACTTTTTGCACCTCATTTTGTTGCAATCCTCTAATGCGTTGTGCCTTTATAAAAATTTGATCTGTTAATGAAGGAAGCCTAAGTATTCTCCAAGCACTTCCATAATCACTCATTTTGTTCACAAACAGCTCTCTACATGTAGATACAACCTCGTCATATTGTTTTGAAGTATTTTGCATAAAGTCAATTGAATTTTGCGTAAATTTCGCTTAAATTTAGAACTATTCAAAAGTTTAACGCTTAAAGTTCTAAGTTTAACGCTGAGTGATTAATCCTTTATTAAATTTTTTAATTACTCAAATAAAACCCATTGTTTAATTTAAAGAGATTCCTGCTTTCGCAGGAAATAATATGACCATTAATTGCAAAGGAGAACTTATTGATTTATCTACACCGAAGGTCATGGGGATTTTAAATATTACACCTGACTCATTTTACGATGGTGGACGCTATAAAAATGATGCGTCTATTTTAAATCAAGTGGACACCATGCTAAGCGAAGGTGCTACATTTATTGATGTTGGAGCTTACAGTTCACGTCCTGGAGCTGACCATGTAAGTGAAGCTGAAGAGTTAAAACGTATCCTCCCAATTGTAGAATTACTTGTTGCCAAATTTCCAGATATTAATCTATCGATTGATACTTTTAGAAGTGAAGTTGCTAAAAAATGCATTAATGCTGGAGCTTTTATTGTTAATGATATTTCTGCTGGAAAGTTAGATGAAAACATGATGCAAACAGTTGGCAAATTAGGTGTACCATACATCATGATGCACATGAAAGGCACACCACAAACCATGCAACAACATACTGATTATGATGATTTAATTAAAGACATAATATATTATTTCTCCGAAAGAATTGCCAAAGCAAGGTCACACCAAATAAAGGACATTATTATAGACCCAGGTTTTGGATTTTCGAAAACACTTGAACAGAATTATGCGCTTTTAAATCGTTTGGAATTACTAAATATGCTAGAACAACCAATGCTTGTTGGTGTGAGTAGAAAATCCATGATTTATAAATTATTAAAGACCAATCCTAACGATGCACTCAATGGCACCACATCGTTAAACACTATTGCTTTATTAAAAGGCTCAAAAATACTGCGTGTTCACGATGTTAAGGAAGCTATGGAATGTATAAAACTTACAAATCAACTTAACTAAAATTGAATTATTACTATAAATGAAAAAAATAATATTTATCATTTTTATATTTTGTTTTCTCTCTTCATGTAATGAGCGCATTGTACAATTACCTGAAACCACGAACAAGGATATTACCGAAGTAACAGATGTTTCGCCAATTTATATGTTTTACGATGAAGAAAAAGATAGTATAGAGTTTAACCGTAGAAACATGATTAGTGCTACCAATTGGCTAGTAAATATTGACAAACGCTTAACCTTAAAGCAAATTCTACCTCATTTACAATATTTACAAGAAAAAAGACAAGGCGATGAAAAGCATAGTTTTCACAACTACTTTACCTGTAATAATACCGAGTTGAAAAACTTGTCTTTTATTGAGTTTACTGATGTGGTTTATTATGAAGACTATCCAAACAAGGATTATGAGGAAGATAAAATTTATATTTATGTTCATGCTGATGGAAAAACAAGCTCTTCAAACGACACTCATAATGAATATGAATCATTTTCCACATACATTGACTTAAAAAAAGAATATTTTAAAAATATTCCTGAAATAGAAACTATACTGTCATTACATGAAAATTTATCTTTTCAAAATTACATTGATATAAAATCAAAATTGCTGTCGGTAAAATCTGATGGTTTAAAAATTTCAAATCAAGAGATAATCTTAATTAACTATATTTATTAAAATTTAAAACACAACCCAAGCTTGGAAATATTTGACGACTTATTAAAATTTACAGTTCTAGACGTTATCGATATTATTTTAGTAGCATTACTACTCTACTATGTTTACAAGCTTATTAAAGGGACGGTCGCCATTAATATTTTTGTGGGTATCGTAATTGTCTATCTTATTTATTTACTAGTTGACGCCTTACAAATGAAAATGCTCACCACTATTCTCGGTGGTTTTATGAGTGTAGGTTTAATAGCGTTAATTATAGTATTTCAGCCAGAAATAAGGAAGTTTTTATTAATGGTTGGCTCTACCAATATTGGTGCTAAAAGTGGTTTGACCAAACGTCTTAATTTTTTAAGAACCCAAGTCATTCACGATACCGAAGCAGAAACTGTTGTGGCTGCTTGTGTTAAAATGGGAAGCTCTAAAACTGGCGCTTTAATAGTTTTGGAGCGCAATAACAATCTTGATTTTTTAGTGTCCACAGGCGACGAAATGAACATAAAGGTCACGCAACCCATTTTAGAAAGTATCTTTTTTAAAAATAGCCCTTTGCATGATGGCGCCATTATTATTGCCAATAATATTATAAAAGCTACACGTGTAATTCTTCCAGTGAATAATGAAAAAAATATCCCTGAACGTTTTGGCTTAAGGCATCGTGCAGCCATTGGTGTAACTGAAAAAACGGATGCATTGGCTATAGTGGTTTCAGAAGAAACTGGTCAAATTTCGTATATAAAAAACGGTGAGTTTATAATGTATAAAAATACCGAAGAGCTTACTGAAAAAATCAAGGAAGACTTAACGTAATGGAGTGTAAAAACTGCAAATTATCAATTCAAACGCATCATAATTATTGCCCTTCTTGTGGTGCAAAAATCATTCGTAATCGATTAACTATCAAGGCTTTGTTTGCTCATTTTAGCGAACAATTTTTAAATTACGATAACAAATTTTTAAAAACCTTCATAAAACTAACTACAAAACCTGAAGCGGTATTAAATTGCTATATAAATGGTACAAGAAAAAAGTATGTAAATGTGATAAGCTATTTTGCCATTGCACTTACACTTTCAGGTTTCCAAATGTTTATTATAAACAAATTTTTTCCTGAATTAATGAATGTAGATTTTCTTCCTCAAAACGGAATGGAAGATATACAACAGCAAAACATGAATTTTGCTCAAGAATACCAATCAATAATGTACATGCTAATAGTTCCAATTTATGCGGTTATGTCTAAAATTGTGTTTTTTAATTACAAACAATATAATTACACTGAGCACCTTGTTATTAACATGTATTTAGCAGCTCATATCTCTATTATTACTTCCATTTTAGTGTTGATAACCTCTTTTTTAGGTATTAACTTTGGGATAGTTGGTTTATTATCTTTACCTCTTCAAATTGTTTTCTTTACATACTGCTACAAACGTCTTTTTAAATTAAATCTTAAATCTATTATCCTTAAAACACTTTTGTTTTTATTACTACTTAGTATTTTCTTTATAATAGCAAGCATAATTTCTGCAGTAATAATGTTTTTTAATGGAACGTTTGAAGAGATGAGAGAAATTCAAAAAAAAACACAAAATTCTTAAACAGCTTCCTCTTGCAAAAACTGTACTTCATATAAATTTCTATAGTAACCATCTTGCTTTTTTAAGAGTTCGGCATGTGTGCCTTGTTCTACAATTTCGCCTGCATCCAATACAATAATATTATCTGCTTTTTTAACCGTTGCCAATCTATGTGCTATCACGATTGAGGTTCTGCCTTCGGTAATTTTATCGGTGGCTTCTTGCATTAATTGTTCGGAATATGAATCGACTGACGAGGTCGCTTCATCTAAAATTAATATACTTGGGTTGGTAACATACGCTCGTAAAAACGAAATTAATTGTCGCTGTCCAGACGACAACATCACACCACGTTCTTTTACATTATAATGATACCCATTAGGCAAACTCATTATAAAATCGTGAATACCAATTTGCTTTGCGGCTTGTATAACATCGTCTTCTGTGATGTTTGGGTCGTTAAGCGTGATATTACTTAATATCGTGTCAGCAAATAAAAATACGTCTTGCAATACGACAGCCACTTGCCTTCTAAGTGAGTGTAAAGTTACTTCTTTTATATTGGTGTCATCAATTAATATCTCACCAGAATCAATTGTATAAAAACGATTTAACAGATTAATAATCGTTGATTTTCCTGCTCCTGTAGCGCCGACAATGGCTACCATTTCTCCTGCTTTTACATCAAACGAAATGCCTTTAAGCACTTTTTCATCTTCAACATACGAGAAGTGCACATTATTAAATGTAATATCTCCTTTTAAATTTGAAGTGATAATATCTCCCGAGTCATCAATACTTGAAGTTGTATCCAAGACTTTAAATACTCTGTCGGCAGCCACCATTCCCATTTGCAGGGTGTTAAACTTATTGGCTATTTGATTTAATGGGCGAAACATCATAGGAATCATCATGATGAATGCTGTTAATTCACCCTCGGTTGTAAGCTGCTGATTTACTGCACTTAATCCACCATACCAAACCACCATTCCTAAAGTAATAGACGATAAAAGTTCAGCAATAGGAAAGAAAATAGAATTATACCACACCGTTTTTAACCATCCTTTTTTGTGGCGTTCGTTAATTGCTTTAAAGTTTTTGTACTCAATATCTTCACGTGCAAAGAGTTGCAAAATCTTCATTCCTGTCACACGTTCTTGTACAAACGAATTTAAATTAGACACTTCGTTACGCACTTCTTCAAAAGCTTTTTTCATGTATTTCTGAAAAATCTTGGTAGCAATCAATACAAAAGGCAAGGCACAAAATACAATAATGCTCAATCGCCAATTCATCATAGCCATCATGATACCAACAACTAGCATTTTTAAAATATCACTAAAAATCATGAAAAGCCCTTGACCAAAAATATCGGCAATACGTTCCATATCGGTCACAGCCCTTGTAATCAACACACCTACCGATGAGTTATCGTAATACTTCATCTTGAAATTTAAAATGTGCTTAAAAAGCTTGACACGAACGTCCTTAACTACCGATTGCCCAAGCCAACCAGCATAATAGATAAACAACAAGTTACAAGACACTTCTAAAATAAGAAGCACTAACATGGCTATTATGTAAGGTAAAAAACCTTCTAATTGCTGATTTGTAATGTTTTCATCAATTGCCAATTGCAATACTTTTGGTCGCAACGCACCAAAAACAGCCAACCCAACAACCGTTGCCAACGATAGTACAAACACCCAACGATAAGGTTTTATATAATACAATAACCTCTTGAAAAGTTTGGTGTCAAAAACGTTTTCTTTCTTTTTAGCCATTTATCTTTTTATATGATTTGGGTATTCAATTTTTGTTAAATATAAGGCATGTCCAGGAACCGATGCTCCAGCGTTTGTTCTATCTTGAGACTTAATAATCTCATGAAATTGCTCGATAGTTATTTTTCCTAAACCAATTTCAATCATAGTTCCCACTATTGCTCTTACCATATTACGTAAAAACCTATTGGCAGTAATAGAAAAAATAAGCGTATTATGTTCCTTTCTCCAGGTAGCTTCCATGATGTCACAATTATATGTTTTAACATCAGTATTACTTCTCGAAAAGCATTTAAAGTTTTTATAGTCGAATAACACCTTACAAGCTTTATTCATTGCTTCAACATCCAATGGAAGGCTAAATTTATATGAATACTTATAATCAAATACATCTTTAGTTAACGAAATTCTATAAATATAACTTCTGCTTAAAGCATCAAAACGTGCATGCGCATCATTTGCCACTTCAAAAATAGCATGAATAGCAATATCCTTTGGTAAAAAAGAATTTAGCTTATACATTAAATCTTCAGCTATAAACTCAGTATTTGTATCAAAGTGAGCAAACATTTGTTTGGCATGTACGCCAGCATCTGTACGTCCAGCGCCAACAATAGCAATAGTTTCCCTTAATAAGGTTGACAATGCTTTCTCAACTACTTCTTGAACCGAAATAGCATTTGGTTGATTTTGCCAACCATGATACTCTTTTCCCTTATAAGACAATTCGATAAAATACCTCAATCTATTTTTGATACTTTTGTTAACAAGAAACAAAGATAATTTATTCCTGCAAAGGCAAGAATCTTTAACATAATTAAAAGATTTCCGTTTTCACGGAAAGTAAACATGAAAAAAATACTCTTACTATCAGACACACATAGCTATATTGGTAACGACATACTAAAGCACGTAAAAAAAGCCGATGAAGTTTGGCATGCAGGAGATATTGGCGATACAAAAGTGACTGATGCCATAAAACAATTAAAACCCTTACGAGCCGTATATGGTAATATTGATGGACATGAAGTAAGGGCCGAATTCTCTGAAAATAATAGGTTTACTTGCGAAGGTGTTGATGTATGGATAACACATATTGGAGGCTATCCAAATAAATATAATTATAGAATAAAAGAGGAGATTATATCAAATCCGCCAAATGTGTTTATATGTGGCCATTCGCACATATTAAAAGTGATGCCTGATAAAAAACTGAATCTATTACACATGAATCCAGGTGCCATTGGAAAACACGGATTTCACAATGTACGCACCATGCTACGTTTTGAAATTGACAATAAAAAGATTCAAAACTTAGAAGTGATAGAATTTAAGCGGTAAAAAAAAAGAATCCAGACGAAGTAAAACTTGTCTGGATTCACGCACTAATACTACTAAGATGATAGGTTTATCTTAATCGGTCTACAGATTTTACAAGCTCTTCATCCTTTTTTATGGCTTTATTGGCTAAAACCAAAAATACGATAGAAAAAATAGGTAGAAGAATCCCAATACCTTTCTCAGAAACCGTAGTTTCTCCAGATAAATTTAGCGAACGATACACAAATAATCCTAGTAAAATAAAGTTTAATATGATGTTAAGTCGTCCCATAACAAATTGAGACTTCCTATTGTTATACATAAATATGGCTATTAATGATAATAGTGCAGACCCACAAAACAAGCCTAAAAACAACATATCATCTTTAGCAAAAAAAGAAACACCTTCGGTAGTTGTCCACAAATCGAATACAAAAATTAATCCTGCGGAAATTCCAGCAGCAATTAAAAGATATATAGTTTGAATACGTTGAAGCATTATTTCTAAAAATTTGAAGGACAAAAATAACAGTTTCTTTTTAAAACATATACTATTTATTTAAAAATAAAGTTGTATAATTGCAATAGTATTGTGCAACATACTGTACCGCACAAGATTAAATCTTCAAAAAATTCATACAAATTTTTCCCTTGATTTCTTATTAGAATACTCTGGAACGATTTAATTTCTAAAAATCAATTTATTTAATTCAACAATGTTTGAAATTTCACAATTAAAAGAAAAAAAGCTCCCTGAATTGCAGGAAATAGCTAAAAACTTGAACATATCTAAATATCGTTCATTAAAAAAGCTTGATTTGGTTTACAAAATTCTAGACCATCAAGCAGCAAACCCAACGTCTGCTCCTACGCAACAAAAAACCAATAAAGAGCAGCAAAAACCTCAAAGAAAAAAGAGAGAACGCGTACAACGCAAAAATGATGACTCTCAAAAACAAATGGATTTTTCTGATAAAAAAACAGATAATTCTAGAAACTCACCTGAAAAGAAGGAGGATACATCTAAAAAGAAAGACACTTCTAAGAAGGAAGACACTTCAAAAAAAACTGAATCTACAAACACTAATAAAGATTCACATAAAAAAGGACATCAAAACCGTCCTCAAAGAGATTCTAAAGACCAAAACAAGAATCAAAATAGAAACCAAAACAGAGGGCATCAACAAAATAAATCTAACCAAAATCAAGGTAATAACGGAAACAAAGACAATCGTAACCGTTATCGTGAGCCAGATTTTGAATTTGATGCTATTATAGAAAGTGAAGGCGTTTTAGACGTTATGCAAGATGGTTATGGGTTCTTACGCTCTTCAGATTACAACTATTTATCATCACCTGATGATATTTATGTATCGCAATCTCAAATACGTTTATTTGGTTTAAAAAAGGGAGATACCGTTTTAGGAAATGTAAGGCCTCCAAAAGAAGGCGAAAAATACTTTCCTTTAATTAAAGTAAATAAAATTAATGGACTAGACCCTCAAGTTGTAAGAGACCGCGTGTCTTTTGAACATTTGACTCCGCTTTTTCCACAAGAAAAATTTACCCTTGCAGAAAAACAAGCTACAATTTCTACACGAATTATGGATTTGTTTTCACCTATTGGAAAAGGACAACGTGGTATGATTGTTTCACAACCTAAAACTGGTAAAACAATGTTACTTAAGGATGTAGCGAATGCCATTGCTGCAAACCACCCAGAAGTGTATCAAATGATTTTACTAATTGATGAGCGACCAGAAGAGGTAACAGATATGCAACGTAATGTAAGAGGCGAAGTAATTGCTTCTACATTCGATAAGGAAGCAAATGAGCATGTAAGAATTGCTAACATTGTTCTAGAAAAGGCAAAGAGACTTGTAGAATGTGGTTATGATGTTGTAATACTATTAGATTCTATTACACGTTTGGCTAGAGCCTATAATACTGTACAACCAGCCTCAGGTAAAATATTAAGTGGTGGTGTAGATGCCAATGCACTACATAAACCAAAACGTTTCTTTGGTGCTGCACGTAATATTGAAAATGGAGGGTCACTAACAATTATTGCTACAGCCCTAACTGAAACTGGCTCTAAAATGGACGAAGTGATTTTTGAAGAATTTAAAGGAACTGGTAACATGGAATTACAATTAGATAGAAAAATATCTAACAGACGTATTTTCCCTGCTATTGATTTAACATCTTCAAGTACACGTCGTGATGATATTCTATTAGACGAAGCAACAATTCAAAGAATGTGGGTAATGCGTAAATATCTTGCCGATATGAATCCTGTTGAAGCTATGGAGTTTATCAACGACCGTTTCAAGCAAACCAAAAACAACGAAGAGTTTTTAATTTCAATGAATAGTTAAATCAAAAACTCAAATAATAAATTAATAAAGCCTTAGTCAAAAACTAAGGCTTTATTTTTTGCACAAAAAAAGCTTCTCAAATAAATGAGAAGCTCTAAACTATCTTGTAGTTAATCTTTTTATAAAGAAGCTACATGCTTTGCCAATCCAGATTTTAAATTAGCAGCCTTATTATCATGGATAATATTGTTTTTTGCTAATTTATCAATCATAGATACAACACTAGGATATAATTTTTCAGCATCCTTCTTCTTCTCCATATCACGTAATTTCTTAATAGCATTACGTGTGGTTTTGTGCTGATACTTATTTCTTAAGCGTTTTGCTTCGTTACTTCTAATTCTTTTTAACGCTGACTTATGATTTGCCATTTTGTTTTTTTTAAATCGTTGTAGCCCGTAGGGGAATCGAACCCCTCTTACCAGGATGAAAACCTGGCGTCCTAGCCGATAGACGAACGGGCCATTTAATTATGAGTTCAAAAAAATTATTAAACTCTCAATTGTTTTCAAATAACTTACAATGTTTCCATTGCGGATGCAAAAATACAACTATTTTTAAATGTTGCAACTTCTAAATGAATTTTTTCGCAAAATTTAATTACTAATATGCTTTAGCAAATAAAACACGCTGTTTAGAAGGGTTTCCAGTGAGTACACATTTACCTTCTTCTGCTTTATTATCAATAGGAATACACCTAATCGTAGCCTTGGTTAACTCTTTAATTTTGTTTTCAGTTTCAGAACTACCATCCCAATGTGCAGAAATGAATCCTGCTTTACCTTCAAGAACATCTTTAAACTCGTCAAACGTATCAACTTCGGTTATGTGAGAATCCCTGAAACTAAGCGCTTTATTAAACAATGTATCCTGAATTTCAGTCATCAAGTTCTTAACAATGTCTGCAAGATTGTCTAACGAAACTATTTCTTTAGTAAGTGTATCTCTTCTTGCCAATTCTACCGTGCCATTTTCCAAATCTTTTGGTCCAATCGCAATTCTTAAAGGTACTCCCTGCAATTCGTGTTGTGCAAATTTTGCGCCTGGTCTATGAGTTGTCCTATTATCAAACTTCACCGAAACACCTTTAGCTCTCAAATCTGACATAATATTATTGGCAACGTTAGTAATTTCCTCTAACTGCTCATCATTTCTGTAAATTGGCACAATTACAACTTGATTTGGTGCTAGGTTTGGAGGTAGTACCAAGCCTTTGTCATCGCTATGCGTCATTATCAATGCACCCATTAATCGTGTAGAAACTCCCCAAGACGTTGCCCAAACATGGTCTTGTTTTCCTTCTTTATTAGTGAATTTTACATCAAAAGCTTTAGCAAAGTTTTGTCCCAAAAAGTGCGATGTACCAGCCTGTAACGCTTTTCCATCTTGCATTAATGCTTCAATACACATGGTTTCTTCGGCGCCTGCAAAACGTTCGCTCTCGGTTTTTAAACCTTGAACAACTGGAATTGCCATAAAGTTTTCAGCGAAATTAGCATATACATTGTTTATTAATTTGGTTTCTTTCCAAGCTTCTTCTTTGGTGGCATGAGCAGTATGCCCTTCTTGCCATAAAAACTCAGCAGTTCGTAAAAATAGACGTGTACGCATTTCCCAACGCACCACATTTGCCCATTGATTAACTAAAATTGGTAAGTCTCTATACGATTGAATCCAACCTTTATAAGTATTCCAGATTATAGCCTCACTTGTTGGTCTTACAATTAACTCTTCTTCAAGTTTTGCTTCTGGGTCAACCCTAAGTTTTCCTTCATTATCAGGGTCGTTTTGTAGTCTGTAATGTGTAACAATAGCACACTCTTTTGCAAATCCTTCTGCATTTTTTTCTTCGGCTTCAAACAAACTTTTTGGCACAAATAATGGAAAATATGCATTTTGATGCCCTGTTTCCTTAAACATTCGGTCTAATTCTGCTTGCATTTTTTCCCAAATAGCATAACCATACGGTTTAATGACCATACATCCTCTAACTGCCGAATTCTCAGCCATATCAGCCTTTACAACCAGTTCGTTATACCATTTTGAGTAGTCTTCGCTCCTACTTGTGAGATTTTTACTCATATATCTTAATTTGGCACAAAAATTGTGACTATGTTAAATAAAAAAATAGTTCGACAAAACTAACTATTTTTGTTATGTTCAACAATTTAATTTAAAGAGATATGAAATTATATAACTACTTAAATACAAAAATATCCATTATTGGAGCATTAATCCTTATGTTAGGACTAACTTCCTGTGGGTCTTACCAATATGCAAGTTATGATAATGACGGCATTTATGGCGAACCAGAAAAAAGCTATGAGGTAACAACTGTTGAGTATAAAGAAACTCCTAAAGAATCTGATAATTCAAACTACTACAAAAATTACTTCAAGGAAAAAGTAACCGAATTAGACAATATTGAAGGTGATGTTATTTTTACCGATATTGACTCGTACCAAGGGTATTATGTTGAAAATGATTCTTTAGAGCAAGAAAATTATGCAGGTTGGGGTTATAGTGATAATGTAACTGTGAATATTTACAACAGACCGCTTTATGGCAGCATGTGGTATAATGGCTATTATGGTTTTAACGGTTGGTATAATAATTGGAATTATGGTTTTTCTGATTATTGGTATTCTCCTTTTTATGTAGGTTGGAATAGACCATGGTATGGCTATGGTTACGGTTATCCTTATAGTTACGGTTATCCATATTATGGTTATAACAATTTCTATTATGGAAATAGATATAACAGAAGAAACTTAGCATACAGTGCTAGTAGAAGAGGCTCAGTTTATGCAAATAATGGCACAGGTGGAATTACTAGCAGACGTAGTGGAATAACAAGTTCTAATAGACGAAGCTCAATAAATAGTAGAACAACTAATTTAAGAAACAATGCTACAAGAAGTAGTAATTCTAGAGCAACAACAACTAGATCTAGTAATTCTCGAGTAAACTCTCAATCAAGACCAACTAGAAGTTCGCGTGTTGGTAACACTTCCAATACAAGGTCTCGTTCGGCAACGACACAATCAAGTCGATCTTCATCATCTAGGTCATCTTCAGCTAGGTCTAACAACAATAGTTCAAGAAGATCATCTGGTAATGTTAGCTCTAGTAGGTCGTCTTCTAGAAGTAGTTCGACTAGAAGCAGTAGCAGAAGTAGCTCATCTAGAAGAAATAATTAAAAGTTAAGATTGAAAAAGAAAAATTAAAAAGTATGAAAAAGTTATTATTACTATTCATAGGTATGCTATCTATGTCTTTTATGTACGCTCAAAATATAACTGACGCTGTACGATATTCGTCTGACAATATTGAAGGAACAGCAAGATTTAAAGCCATGAGCGGTGCATTTGGTGCCCTTGGTGGTGATATTTCGGCAATGAGTATTAATCCAGCAGGTTCAGCTATTTTTAGTTACAGCCAAACATCACTATCGATTTCTAGTTATAATGCCGATAATGAGACCAACTATTTTAATACTGTTAATGCAAACTCAAATTCCGATTTTGCCTTCAATCAAGCTGGTGCTGCTTTTGTATTCAATAGCAGAAACAACTCGCCTTGGAAAAAGTTTGTTTTAGGTTTTGCCTATGACCAAACTCAAAATTTCGATGATGATTTTTTTGCTTCAGGAATAAGCACAACATCCATTGATAGTTATTTCTTGGCAAACGCTCAAGGTTTAAGATTAGATGAAATAATTGCGCTACCAGGAGAATCTATAGACGATGCTTATGCCGATTTAGGTGCTTCTTTTGGTTTTGCTAATCAGCAAGCATTTTTAGGTTACGAAGCATATATTTTAGAACCAGATACCGATGATGATGATAATACATTATATTTTTCAAACATAGCTCCAGGAACTTTTAATCAGCAATATTCATATGCAGCAACTGGTTACAATGGTAAATTTGGCATTAATCTTGCCGCACAATATCAAGACAATATATACTTAGGTTTAAACCTAAACTCACACTTTATTAATTACGAACGTTCAACATTTTTATTTGAAGAAAACTCAAATGCTGGCTCATTGGTTACCGAAGTGGATTTTGAAAACAACCTTTCTACCATTGGTAATGGATTCTCATTTCAATTAGGTGGTATTGCAAAACTTTCAAATGACGTGAGAGTTGGACTTACTTACGATTCTCCTACTTGGTACACAATAGCTGAAGAGACGTCACAATATGTAGCATCTGTTAGGGATGATGGTGGACCAACAACAGCCATTGTTGACCCTCAAGTAATTAATGTATATCCTGATTATAAATTACAAACACCTGCAAAGATTACAGGAAGTATTGCCTTAGTATTAAATAAAAAAGGACTTATTAGCTTTGATTATTCTAGAAAGGATTATGGAAGCACAAAATTTAAACCAGAATCCGATACATTTTTTGCTGCACAGAATACTGGTATTTCAAACAGTTTAAAAGTGGCGAACACTTATAGAATTGGTGGCGAATTACGACAAGACAATTTTAGTTTTAGAGGTGGTTATAAGTTAGAACAAAGCCCTTATAACGACACATCTTTTTACGGAGATTTAAAAGGTTACTCTTTAGGAATTGGTTATAATTTTGGAGCCTCAAGATTAGACTTAGCTTACGAAAATTCTAAAAGAGATATTAATTATCAATTATATGACGTTGGGTTGACAAATGCCGCAAGAATTAATAGAGAAAACTCAAACTTTACGTTATCATTAAGCATGAATCTTTAGTACAATTATTTTAACATATTAAAGCGCAATGAATAATTTCATTGCGCTTTTTTTATCTCTTCAAAGTAAAGTGCGCTCTAAATTGCCTAACGATTCCATCACTTGGTTCTTGAAATTCTACAACAAACCAATAATCACTAGAGGGCAATTTTTCACCATTAAAAGTACCATCCCAACCATTCCCTAATGGATTAAGTTGTTTTAACAATTTACCATAACGGTCAAATATATGAACGGTAGAATTTTCTTGCGAAGACATACCTTTAATGTTCCAAGTGTCATGATACCCATCATTATTTGGTGTAAAATATCGAGGATAATCTATCACGATTTGTATTTGAGATATTTCATTGCAATTCAATAAATCCCTTACATGAATAGTATGCTCGCCTCCTGTTACGTTTTCAAACCTTGGTTCGTTTTGCCAAGGGCCATAACCTAACCTAAATTGATAATCGCCATTTCCAATAACCTCGACTTCAATAATATTATTTTCTGAAAAAGTTTCAGAGACAAGGTTTACTGAGATTTGTTCTGGAGGATACGACCCTACAACTTCAGTCGTTGCTGGAATTCTGCATCCTGTAGCAATATTTGTGGCGACAACCGTATAAAATCCTATAGTCGTTGGCACATATATTGGTCCCATTTCACCATTAATAATCACGCTATTTGGATTACTGTTTACATCAGCTTCGGTACCATTATACCATTGAAATGTATAGTCTAACGGGCTTAATTGTGTGTCTATTGGTGGATTAGGAAAAAACGTAGTTAACGTTGGAGCGATAACAGCGTCCGTATTATCCAAACAAATTACATATTTATCATGTATTCCAATTTCTGGAACCGGATTTACAATAAGTGTTAATGGCACAACTATAAAACATTCGTTGGCTACTGGTTGTGCTCTTACATATATTGTTTGAGAAACCGCAACGGTATTTTCAAAATTTGTGAGATTGGTGATATTATTGTTGTTTCCAGCAATGGCATCTACTTCAAGTTCGTAATACGTGAAGTTAAAATCTGCAGCATTTAAACCGTTTAATATTTCTATTTCCCTTCTGGTAATATCAAAATAATCAAACCCATTATTATCCGTTTCACATTCTTCAATGGCTGTAGGATTTTGATTTATGTTATCGTACAAAATCGTTTGTAACGATAAAGTTGTAGTTGATGTACACAAGTTTGCACCTGTTGCCAACACCACAATATCACGGTTTAACAACGTATTAGTGTAAGCGGTAGGGTTTGCAATTGGGTTATTATTATTTAAATCTAATTGTGATTCGTAATACGTAAGCGTTATGGAAGTATCGCCTCCTGTAATTTGATTTTCCCTAACTGTTAAATCGTAATCAGTAATAATCTGGTCGCTACAAATTCTAATCTCATCAGGTAAAAATATCTCTGGATTTGGGATGACGACCAATTCAAAATTAATATCTGTATTTACACATTCATCATTAATACCATTACCATTGTCAACAAACTCCACACGCGCCCAAATAGTTCTAGCTGTACTATTAAAATTAGTAGCATTTGGTATAACGACATTATTTATAGCATCTTGCTCAGTTAAATGATAACTAATTGATACTGGTCGTGGTTGTCCAGCCGAAATTTCTGCATCTTTTGTAGTTAAATCAAAAACTGCTTGGTTGTTATCACTACACAATTCATAATCGATTATGGTATTATTATTTGGTAACGGATTTACTGTTAACGTAATATGTGGCCCTAGTCCCAAACATCCATTCACCACATCACTATCTATTCGCACATAAATTTGTTGTGCAAAAGGCGAGGCATCGTTTCTATGATTTGTGATATCCAATATAGGATTAATTTCTGCCAAAGCATCCGTTTCACTAATGTAGTAGGTTACAGTTGATTGCGGAAACAATGTTCTAAATTGCGCATCGGCACTACTAAAATCAAACGATGCTATACCATTGGTATTATTGTTATCAACTAATTTATTATCACATTCGTAAAAAGCAAAATCATAACCTACAGCTGGAATTTGGCTCGTTCCGACAGTAAGGTCAATTCTAGATGTTCTGTAACAACCATTAACAGTTTCAACTCGCGCATACACGACATCTGTATAAGGTGTTGGATTTGGATAATTAACAAAATTTGTAATTTGATTTGCTACCAAACCTGCGTCTGCTTGTGCTTGCGCAAGGTAATAAGTAAATGTTTCGTTTAAGTAATCGGTCGAAATCAAGCTATTCGCTTCGGTTAAATTAAACAAGGATATTCCATCGGCATCATCATCACATTGCAATAATCCAACAACTGGAGCAATAACAGGTAGAGGGTTCACCACTAAATCGAAATTTGCTGTAGCATAGCAATTAGTGTTTTGCCTATTTTCTATTCGTGCATAAATTGTTTGCGGATTATTGGTGTTTTGAATTGGAGTCGTAATTTCGGTTCCTGCGATAGCCGAATCTGCTGCTGCTTGACTGTAGTAAAATTTCACTTCAAATTCTGCAGCAGATTGTGTTCCGTAAATTTCAGCTTCTTTTAAAGATAAATCGAACGTTACAATGCCGTTAGTATCGTCGCCATCATCAAGGTTGTCACACAATTCAAAATTTGTAGCTACGGCTGTTGGGCTATTAAACACATCGATTACAAAACTGCCTGTATCGTAACAATTTACATTCAAGTTGTTTTCTATTCTCACATAAATAGTTTCATCTTGATAAGCAATTTGATTTGTATATGGGTTTGTAATTGGATTTGAATTAGCATCAGCATCAACTTGTGAATTATGATAGCTTACCGAAAAATTAAGAGGCAATTGACTTCCTAGGACTGTTGTGGTTAACGCTGAAAAATCAAAACTCCAAAAGCCATCATTGTTATCATCGCAAATTAATTGGTCAGGAATAGGGTTTGCAATTGGTGTATCAAAAACATCAATGGTAAATGAGGCTACATTATAACATCCTGTAACAGTATTTTCTAATCTCGCCCAAATTGTTTCTTGAGTATAAGCTATGCTATTTGTGTAAAGACTAGGTAAATTGTTGCTTCCCAAATTTGCATCGTTCTCAGTTGGATGATATGTCACAACCGTATTTAGCTCACCATTTTGAATAGCTATATCGTTTTGAGATAAATCGAATTGTGCAAATCCATCATTATTATTATCACAAATAAAAAGATTGTTTGCTGCACCTATATTTAATGCACCAAGTACTACAATATCAAATTGAGTTGTTTCAAAACACCCTGAAGCAGTATCGGTAATTCTAGCGTAAATTGTTTGCGGACTTGTAATATTATTATAATTGGCTGGATTAGGTATTGCATTATTATCTACTTGCGCATCGCCATCTGTTAAGTAATATTTTACATCTACTCCTGTTTGCGTACCAATAATAATTGGTGTATTGACTGTTAAATCAAACTCTGAAACACCATCATCTACACCATCGGTATCACATTGTTCAATATCTAATGCTGTCCCAGTTGGCGTATCGATTGTTGGAGGCTCGTTAAATGTGGCAGTACCTCCAAAATCTAAATCAAACCCAGAAGATGTACTGGACCAATTGTTAATAAACAGTATATATCTTTCTCCAGTATTTACTGTTAAAGGTGCCAGAAAACCATCGCCAGTTCCTGGGCCTTCAGTAATGTCCAAAGCACCATTACCTAAACCAGTTGAACCATCACCAAGAAACATTGTTGAAGAACAACGAATAGAGTTATTTAAAGTATTACAAGTAACATTTGGGCCATATATTGCCCAATCGTAGTCATCTGTTCCATTATTTGGTCTAATGACAAATTCTAAACTACCTGGGTCGTCTATTGTAATTTCTAACCATACACTCTGGCTTTCAACATTTCCGTTAGGCAAACAGTTTGGAGGAGGGTTAGTTGCAAAATCATTATTTCCAGGACCTGTAGGTGTATACGTGTAATTAATGCTTCCACAAATAACCGTTGCATTTACACAGTCGTTTGGTTCTTGAGCAGTAGCTCTAAAAACGCTTACTAAAAAAACAAGAAATATAAGATGCTTAATCTTATTCATAAATGCTCCATTAAAAAATCGAAGTCTCGAAAATAAGAAAATTTAGAAGGAATAGTTCTTTTTATCGTTTTAATGCAAAATGTGCACTATATTCTTTACTATCTCCTGTATTTGGCTCTATATATTTTACTGTAAACCAATAATCTGCCGATGGGAGATTGTAGCCATTAAAAGTACCATTCCAGCCATTACCTACTGGACTTATTTGCTTTAATAGCTTGCCATACCTATCAAAAATAAATATTTGTGCATTTGGTTGTGCATCGATACCTGCTATATTCCAAGTGTCGTTGTAGCCATCACCATTTGGTGTAAAGAATTTTGGATAATCGATAACCGTAACTGAGGTGCTTGCAAATCCGCAACCATTTTTATCTCTAACCGTCACTAAATGCTCTCCTAAAGGAACATTTTCAAAAATATTACTGTCTTGCCAAGGGCCATTATCCAAACTGTATTCATAATCTCCTCCACCTAAAGCTTCAACTTCAATGATGTGATTATTTGCAAAAGCAGAAGATGTTACTGTTGCAGTTATAGTTGGTGGACCACTCTCCAAAACCACAGTAGTTTCAACACGCTCGCAATTAGTAAGGTTATTGGTAACCGTTACACTATAATCGCCAGGTAAATTCGCCAAATAACTTGAATCTGTTGCTCCTGGGATAATGGTATTATTTAAACGCCATTCAAATGTATAATCTACAGTAGATAATCCTGTATCAATTAATGGAGGGCCAATAATTTCGGTGCCATTGGTATTTACACAAATTACATAACTATTATCTAAGGTGAATTCTGGTAGTAGATTTACATTTAATGTTAACTCGGTTGTTGCAAAACAAGCAGTATTAATTGCTGAAGTATCATCTACTCGTGCATAAATAATTTGCGGATTGGATGTGTTTTCATAAGGTGATATTAAAGCATTAACTCCTGCATCAGCGTCTACTTGTGATTCATAATAACTTACTAAATTAACTACTGTATCTTGTCCATCCAACACAAAGGCATCTTGTGTTGTTAAATCAAATTGAGCAACACCATCATTTGCATTGAAGTTGTCACATAGTATATATTCAATAGGAACTAGATCTGCATTTGCCGAAGGCGTGTTAAGCTCTTCAATATTAAAACTCATAGAACCATCACTACAATTGGTGCTTACATTTCTAATGTTCACATAAATGGTTTGAGGGTTACTAATATTTGTATAAGGGCTCGCTAACGGATTTGCGCCTGTACTTGCATCAGCTGGTGAGATATGATATGTTACTGCAAAATCTGTTGAACTTTGTCCGTTTAAAATTTCGCTTGTTTTAGATTCTAAATCAAACTGTGCTACACCATCTGCATTTACTTCACATATAAAATAATCGCTTACAGCTGCAGTGCTTGGCAATTCATTTACTATAATATCAAAATCTACCACAACAAAACATGATGTGGTATTATTGGTCACTCTCACAAAAATAGTTTGAGGTGATGATGTGTTTGCATAGGCTGCTGGTGTTAAAATAGCATTAACTGCATTTTGCGCATCAGCATTGGTTGAGTAATAGGTTGCTGTAACTCCTAGTTCTCCATTAATAATGTATGCCTCGTTAAGCGTTAAGTCGAATATTTCTTGATTATCTCCCGTATTATTATCATCACACAATTCAATATCTGATGCATCTGTTAATGATGCTGGATTTGGCAATACGTTTAAGTCAAAAGTTGTAAAACCAAAACAACCAGTAATAGCATCTGTAACACGCACAAACAACGTTTGAGAATTAGCAACTGTGTTAGTAAAAGCTGTCGCTGGGTTTATTGGATTGGTATTGCTTATGGCTTCGGCATTGGTTTCAAAGTATTGTACTGACCAATTGGGGTTTCCACCTGTAATTTCATTATCTTTTGTAGTAAGGTCAAAAACTGTAAATCCGTCATTAAGAATGTCATCACACAACTCTAATGGTGTTGGAGGAATTGGTATAACTTCTGGAGATACTTCAATACAAACCTGCTCGGTGTATTCGCAACCAAAATCATCAACAACTCTATAAGTATAACAATGTGTTCCAGAACTTGCAGGCTGGACTGTTATTGTATTTCCTACGGTATTCGTAATTGATACATCGGCATCCCAACTTTGAGTAGGGTAACTAGGCGTAAAAGCATAATTGGAAGCAAAAAGCGACTCATCAAAATTCAATGACCAACTAAAAATAGTACCATCATCAGCTGCTATATGGTCAATTATTTCTAAAGTCCATTGACCATCTATTGGAGTACCTATAAAATCACTAAAATCCCCTAATGGTAAATAGGTTCCTTCTTCAACGGTCAAACTTGTTGTTGGCATACCAGATTGAACAACAGGACCATCACTAAGTATAACAGCTCCGTCCATAGAAAAACAATATTCCCATCCCTGTCCTGGCCCAGTACCATCAGTTACAATTGGATTTCCAAGACTTAAGGAATTATTTCGCGGTCCATTATGCAAGATTACTCTTTGTCCGTTTGGGCTTATGGCAGTTATCTCTAAATCTCCAATATAAGTATGCTCCATTACAATACAAATACTTTCTAATTGAGCAACATTAGTTAAATTTTGCGATTGAAAACAGTCTAAATCTAATGTAGATGTAAACGTAACTCCTTGCACATCTCCAAGAGCAGTCTCTTCGCCTCCATTAGCACAATTCGCTATTTGAGTAACTGGAGTCACTACACCTTCTATGGTTGTAGATTCTCCTAAACATAGAATATCATTTGCGGCTTGTGTTCCTGTAAAATCTGGAGTAGACGACACGTATATAAAAATAGTTTCTTTGTTCGTACTATTGCATCCTTGAGGATTCGCATCAGTTATAACGAGATTTACTTCATAAATCCCTTCATCATTAAACGTATAATTAGTACTAAAATTATTGCCTATCAGGGCTCCTGTGAGAGAAACACCATCTCCCATAAATAATTCGTATGAAGCTCCAACACCGCTTACTGAAAACGCACCACTTCCATTAAACGTAATTTGGTCGCCTTGACAAATTCTTACTATACCATCTGGGTCAGCAACTGGTGTAGTAGAACCTATACTTGCTGTAATATTTTGACAAGGTTGAAAGCACGATATAGCAGCTTGCCAACCAGTTGACGTGTTTGTAGCATCTGTACTTTGCACAATTGTTAGGCATCCAAGAGGATTTGGTAACACTGATGCTAAAGCAGCAGTAACCAATCCTGGGCTAGTCGCACTAAATGTACCTATTAAGTCATAAGACGCATCTGGTCCATTGTATATGGTAATAAAATCGGCATTTGCTTCTAAATTAAAAGACGTGAAATCTAATTGTGCCTGAGCCCCTGGAATATCCGGACAAATAGTATGTGTGATATTTTCGTTATTTGCATAATTACCAGTACTTCCACCAGAATCATAAAAAGTACCTGAACAGGTATTGCTTGTAGTACCATCAGTCATATTTATCACTTGGCCAAATGATGAGACTGAACAAAAAACAAAAAATATATAAAGGATTTTTTTTAACATGAGGGTCATTAATTTTGGTTTTGGGACTTAAGTACAATATAATAATCGGTCTTATCTACTCTAAAAACCTGTGTGCTGTTAGCATAAAAATCGAAATTATATTTTAATGGATTAAATGTTGATTTATCAAACACTTCTCTTTTCATAGAGGCATTGTATTTATCAAACAAAGGTACTTGCGATAACAATGTGTAATCTTTAGGGTAGTTAGGCATATTAAGTATTTTTACCCTATTTCTAATAATATTTTTAATACTCTTTAAACGCGGTGGGTTATCAAGTATATTGTTTTTAAGTGTTTCGTCATATACTTCACTTAACATTCTCTTTTCTATTCCGCTTAATGGAAGGTTTACATTTGAGTTAAAAACTATTGTTTTTGAGCCAGAATCATTAGAAATAGATTGAGCATGAGCAGTTTCAGTAATACCGAATAAAAATAAAATACCAATAAAAAGTAATGTTTTACGCATTTTTTCGTCAATTGTAATAGTGGTGAAAAAGTAAGCAATATTAGATAAATAAAACGTTCTAACCGTTGAAATTATTACATATTTCGTTCAAAATTAATACTTTGTTAATTCAATCGTTAAAATTTAGGAAATGCTTACCTTTGTGCCCTGTTTAATTTGTTTTAGATAACAGTAATTATGAAAATAGAAAGAGAAATTGAAGATTTTGATTCATTAGGAGATAATCATGTTGGAACCTCTTCAAACACACCATTAAGAGCAGATGCTTTTAAGTTGACAAAAGAAGAAAAAGTTGATATCATTAAAGATGATGTAAGACACATCATGGAAACACTTGGTTTAGACCTTACAGATGACAGCTTAAAAGGCACACCAAATCGTGTAGCTAAAATGTTTGTAAATGAAATTTTTGGCGGCTTAGACCCTGACAAAAAACCAAGTGCATCTACTTTTGAGAATAAATATAAATATGGTGAAATGCTAGTTGAAAAAAACATTACTGTTTATTCAACTTGCGAACACCATTTATTACCAATTGTTGGTAAAGCTCATGTTGCATACATTGCTAATGGTACCGTTGTAGGCTTATCTAAAATGAACCGCATTGTGGATTATTTTGCAAAAAGACCACAAGTGCAAGAGCGATTAACTATTCAAATAGTTGAAGAACTTCAAAAAGTCTTAAATACTAAGGATGTTGCTTGTGTTATAGATGCTAAACATTTGTGTGTAAACTCTAGAGGCATTAGAGACACTGAAAGTAGTACAATTACTAGTGAATTTGGAGGCAAGTTTAAAGACAAGGAAACCAAAAGAGAATTTCTAGATTATATTAAATTAGATACACAATTTTAATATTGCTCAAAATCAACCAAAACCTATCCAATCAACAACATGCAACTTTATAAAGAACAAGAACTAAAAATCTACAACTCTTTAACGAGTCAAAAAGACGTTTTTAAACCTATAAACGAAGGTCACATTGGTATGTATGTTTGTGGACCAACCGTTTATAGCAATGTGCATTTAGGAAATGTACGAACGTTCATGTCGTTTGATATGATTTTTCGTTACTTAAAGCATTTAGGTTTTAAAGTTCGCTATGTTAGAAATATTACTGATGCTGGCCACCTTACTGATGATGCTGACGATGGCGAAGATAAAATTGCAAAAAAAGCTCGAATAGAAAAAATTGAACCTATGGAAATTGTACAGCGTTATACTGTAGATTTTCATAATGTATTGAGCACATTCAATTTTTTACCTCCTAGCATCGAACCAACAGCAACTGGGCACATTATTGAGCAAATTGAAATTATAAAAAACATTATTAACAAAGGCTTTGCTTACGAAGTTAATGGCTCTGTTTATTTTGATGTACACAAGTTTAACGAAAGCCATGAGTACGGGAAATTAAGTGGCCGTAACCTTGAAGATTTAGTTCATAACAGTAGAGCGTTGGATGGACAATCTGACAAGAAAAACCCTCAAGATTTTGCACTTTGGAAAAAAGCCGAACCACAACACATTATGCGTTGGCCTTCGCCTTGGAGTGATGGTTTCCCTGGTTGGCATCTTGAATGTACTGCAATGAGTACTAAATATTTAGGCGAACAATTTGATATACATGGAGGTGGAATGGATTTAAAATTTCCGCACCACGAATGCGAAATTGCTCAAGCAGAGGCTTGTAATAATCAAAGCCCTGTAAACGTTTGGATGCATGCCAATATGCTAAAAATGAATGGGCAAAAAATGTCTAAAAGTACAGGAAACTCAATTAATCCCGATGAATTACTTTCTGGAAACAATGATATTTTAAGTAAAGCATACAGCCCAAGTGTGATTCGTTTTTTCATGATGCAATCTTCTTATAGGAGCATTCTTGACTTAACTAATGACGGACTTTTGGCAGCCGAAAAAGCTCATAAAAAACTTATGGAAGCTTTAGGTTCTCTTGCAAAATTAGAAACCTCAAATAACACAACCAACTTCGGCGTAGCGTCTTGGAAACAAAGTTGCTATGATGCCATGAATGATGATTTTAATACGCCTATTTTAATTGCCGAATTATTTAGTGCTGTTAAATTTATCAATCAAATAAAAGATGGAACAGCTACTGTTTCAAAAGAAGATTACGACACATTAACTACTACTGTAAATATATTTGTATTTGATATTCTTGGATTACTTAATATTGCCGAAAGCAATGATAGTGGTTCCGATAAATTATCTGATACTGTTGAACTACTTATTAACATGAGAGCCGAAGCTCGAGCTAATAAAGATTTTGCCTTATCGGATAAAATTAGAGATGAATTAGCAAATATTGGCATTCAGCTTAAAGATGGTAAAGATGGCACGACGTTTTCGACTAACTAATCATGCTTAAAAAAATCCTCATTGCACCTTTTGTTTTTTTGGTAAGAATCTATCAAACAGTAATATCTCCATTAACTCCAGCCACTTGTAGATACCAACCAACATGTTCTCATTACACCGTTGAAGCATTAAAAAAACATGGATTGCTTTATGGTGGCAAGCTAGCTATAAAAAGGATTTTTAGTTGTCATCCTTGGGGAGGCAGTGGTTACGACCCTGTTCCAGAGAAGGATGACAACTAAAAATTGCCCTCGCGCCAGCTCGCACGTTCGCTAAAAATGTACACCGTACATTTTCTTTTTCGCTCCGTCGCCATGGGGAGGCAGTGGTTATGACCCTGTTCCTGAAAAGGTTAATAAAAAATGATATCTACACTTTACTAAGCCTTAAATATTCCATTTCATTTACATATATTTACCTATCAAATTTTGATTATATATGCACGCTTTACAAATTGTTTGGAATCCAACTTCTGAAGGATTAGAAATTACAGACAACTTTACAATTCATTATTACAGTATGATGTGGATGGCAGCCTTTATTTTAGGTTGGTACATCATAAAAAAAATCTATAAGCATGAAAATCAATCTGAAGATAAATTAGATTCCTTATTCATCTATTCTGTGTTGGGAATTATGATTGGTGCTCGTTTAGGTCATGTTATTTTTTATCAACCAGAACTTTTTAAAGATGATTTTTTCAGCATCTTTTTACCTTTTAAATTTGCTGGTGGATTTGAATTTACTGGATTTCGCGGTTTAGCTAGTCACGGTGCAGCCATTGGTATGATTATTTCCATGTACTTGTATAATAAAAAAGTACTTAAAAAATCGGTTATCTGGATATTAGACCGCGTGGTTGTTCCAGTAGCTTTAGGTGCTATTTTTGTAAGGATTGGAAACTTCTTTAATTCTGAAATGATTGGTAAACCAGCCGACGAGTCACTTCCTTGGGCAATTATATTTAAAAAATTAGACAATGTCTCAAGACACCCTGGGCAATTATACGAAGCATTTGGGTATATATTCGTGTTTTTAATCCTTTGGTTTTTATACTGGAAAACAAAAAAAAGAGAACAACCTGGGTTTTTGTTCGGTTTATTTTTAGTGCTACTTATGGTAGTTCGATTAATAGTGGAAAACTTTAAAATCGCTCAAGTTGACGGACGAGAAGATTGGCTATTTACTTTAAATACAGGGCAAGTATTAAGCATTCCGTTTGTGCTTATTGGCTTGTATTTTATGTTTTTCTATAAACCTAAAGCAGCTTAATCATGAAGTTAAACAATTTGACTAAGTCTTTAATTGTGTTAGCAATAAGCTCGTTGCTTTTGTTAATTACATCATGTAAAGAGGATAAAAAAATAATTACTCCTATAGAAATTACTTTTAAAAAAGAGGGTGAATTAAGCTTGTTTAAAGCCGAAACCGATTCGTTAATTGCGAAATTTGATATCGAAATTGCTGATGACGAATACGAAACACAAACAGGTTTAATGAATCGTAAGTCTATGAAAAACGACAACGCTATGTTGTTTATTTTTCCTGATATGCAAATGCGTGCATTTTACATGAAAAACACACTCATTCCTTTAGATATTATTTATTTAGATAACAACAATACTATTGTAAGCATACAAGAAAATGCTAAGCCGTTAGACGAATCTTCGCTACCTTCAGGTACTCCAGCACAATATGTTCTTGAAATTAATGGTGGTCTATCACAACAACTTAATATTGAAGTTGGTGATAAAATGAGCTTTACAAAAACTGATTAACAGTCTTAATTTATTAAAAAGTAAAAAGCCTTTCTTTTCAGAAAGGCTTTCATATTATATATAACTAAAAAAATTACTTCTTCTTTTTATCTAATCTATTAATAGTATCTCGCATTACTGGAGTTGCTATGAATACCGATGAGTAAGTACCTACTATCACACCAACAATTAAAGCAAATAATAAACCTCTAAGAGACTCAGCACCAAAAATAAACATCGCCAATAACACCACTAAGGTTGTTAGCGAAGTGTTTAATGTTCTACTTAATGTACTATTTAATGCGGTGTTTACAGTTTTATCAAACTCCCAACTAGTGTGTTCATTTAAAAACTCCCTAATTCTATCAAACACAACCACGGTATCATTCAACGAATAACCAATTACTGTTAAGATAGCTGCAATAAATGCTTGGTCAATTTCCATACTAAATGGCATAAATCGCCATGTAATTGAGAAGACACCTAATACAATTAATACATCATGAAATACTGCCGCAACTGCACCTAATGAGAATTGCCATTTTTTGAATCGTAATAGGATGTACAAGAATACTACTATTAACGACCCTAAGATTGCCCAAATAGATGATTTTTTAATATCATCGGCAATAGTTGGGCTTACTTTTCCAGAATACATAACACCAACCTCATTATCGCTATCGCTAAAATTCTCATAGCTTAATCCGCTAGGTAAAAACGCACCTAATGATTGGTGAAGTTTAGTTTGTATTTCGTCATCAACTTCAGTTGAGTTTTCATTAATTTTATACTTAGTTGATATTTTTAATTGATTAGCACTACCAATAGTTTTAACTTCTGCACTACCAAATGTAGCAACAACTGCGTCTTTAACTTCTTCAACATTTACATCTTGTGCAAAGCGAACCGTATAAGTTCTACCTCCAACGAAATCAATTCCTTCATCCAATCCTGTAGTAAATAACGATGCTAAACCTCCTGCTATAATAATGGCAGAAAATACGTAAGCAATCTTACGCTTTTTTAACCAGCTAATATTAATATTTCTAAATAAGCCTTTGGTTATTGAGGTTGAGAAATCCAGTTTACCACCTTTATTTACATACCAATCAATTAGCAATCTAGTAATAAATATGGCTGTAAATAATGACGTTATAATACCAATTAATAATGTAGTTGCAAACCCTTTAATTGGCCCTGTACCAAATACAAATAAGATTAATGCTGTTAAGCCTGTAGTAATGTTCGCATCTAAAATTGATGATAGTGCATTACTAAATCCATCTTTAATTGATTCTTTTTGACCTTTACCTTTAGCAATTTCTTCACGAACACGTTCGTAAATAAGTACGTTTGCATCCACCGCAATACCAATAGTTAAAACAATACCTGCAATTCCAGGAAGTGTTAATACAGCTCCTAAACCTGCTAAAATACCAAAGATTAAAACGATGTTTAACAATAAAGCAATATCAGAGAAAATCCCTGCTTTACCATAGTAAAAAATCATCCATATTAATACCAAACTTAAAGCTATTAAGAAAGATTTCATTCCGCTATCAATAGCTTCTTGACCTAAAGAAGGTCCAACAACATCTGCTTGAACTATCTCTGCTGATGCTGGCAATTTACCTGCTCTTAATACGTTTGCTAAATCTATCGCTTCATTTAACGTGAAGTTACCAGATATAGAAGAGTTTCCTCCTGAAATTGGACCAGTTGTCACACCAGGAGCAGAATAAACTATATCATCTAACACAATGGCTATTTGACTTTGCTGAGCATAAGCTCTACCTGTCATTTCTTCCCATACTTTAGCACCTTTACCATTCATTTGCATAGACACTTCTGACTCTCCAGTAGGTCCAAATTGGTTACGAGCATCTACTACAACTCCACCACTTAATTCTGGTGTATCTTCCCTATTACCTTTTAAAGCATAAAGCTCAACAAGTGGGTTGTCTTTAGTTTGTTTTCCCCAAACAAATTCAGCATAACGCTGTTCTGCTGGCAATAAGTTTCTTACTTCAGGCTTACTTAAATACTCTAATACTAGCTCTTTATCTTTTGCTTCAAACATAGCTAATATTGGCGAGCCTACTTGCCCAGGCACTCTAATCAAGTCAAATAAAGGGCCTAAAGTTGCAACGTCAGTTGAATCGGTAGAAGTTTCACCTAATAAATCATCAACAGTACTGTCTTGCTCGTCTTGTGGTTCAGCTTCTTCAGCTTCTGGTTTTGTATCAACTAAATCTTTTAAAACTTCGTTGGCTTGGTTTAAAAACCCTCCTAATTCTTCAGCTTTATAAACATCCCAAAACTCTAATTGTGCCGTTGTAGTAATTAACTCTGTTGCACGTTGTTTATCTTTAACTCCTGGTAATTCTACTAAAATTCGACCAGAATTTCCTAAACGTTGAATGTTTGGTTGAGTCACCCCAAATTGGTCAATACGTTTACGTAATACTTCAAAAGCTGAAACGATTGATTCGTCAATTTTTGTTCTTAAAATTGGCTTCACCTCATCATCAGTCATATTAAAAGTGATTTCATCACTTAAATCACGATTTGCAAAAATATCTGGAGATGCTAATTTTGTATCGCCCTTAATAGCATCAAATGCTACAAAGAAATCGTCTAAATATGTGTTCTGGCTATTTTTCTGTAATTCTTCAGCATCAGCTAAAGCTTTATTAAATACAGGGTCTTTACTGTTATTTGCCAATCCTTTTAAGATATCGTCAACTTGAATTTGAAGAATCACACTAATACCTCCTTTAAGGTCTAGACCAAGGTTCATCGCTTTTTCTTTAACCTCAGTATAGGTGTAATCTGCAATACCAATATTAAATACTTTAATATTTTCGTTTACAATCAGTCCGTTTGCATCAACTCTATCTGTAGCAACTTTACTGGTTAAAAGAGAATCTAAATAACGAGCTTCTTCAGCACTTCGTTTATCGGCATAATTTTCTTCCGTTTCAGCAATTTTGCTTATTGCTGCTTCTTTTGCATTGCTTTCAATTTGGTTTGCTTTAAAAGTAAATGATAACTGATAAATACTTACCAAACCAAATAACAGTGCAAATAACTTTACTAATCCTTTATTTTGCATTATTAAATTGTTTATTGGGTCAAACTATTCTTAATTTTTTAGAAGGAGCAAATATAATTTTTACTCGTAGTTTGACAATTAATATTTGGGTTTAAATTGTTTTTTTAAAAGCTTTTCGATTTTACACAAAAAGCGTGTGAAGTAACAGGAAATACTAAGTCTTAACTAATGTATTATCCTAAAGTGTAAGGTCCAGCTCTAACCTCTGGAATTTTATGAGAGTTACAACTAAATATAAATCTATTTTGGTTATAGAACTTATAAGTTGTTGTTTCATTTTGTTTATGAAAGGTGAAAGTACTAGGTACTTTGTTAGCAAAAAAATTAGTTTCTAAATTTTGCTTATAATCTTTATTAGAAGAAGATGATGACGTAGCTACACCTCTAATATTTAAATCACTATCAGAAACTGTTTTGATTTCATATACATCAAAATTAAATGAGCTTTTAGACTCATCTGTAGGCAATTTCGAAGAATGCTTTTCATTAAGAGAAATTTCACCAGAATTCAATAAAATTTGCTCTATATCTGAAACTTTAGATGTACTGTGGTAAGTAATATTAAACTCACCATTATCAAACTTAGTAATTTTGATATTAGAAACACCTACAGCTTCTAACTGATGTTTTATATCCGAAATAGCTTCTTCTACCTCATCGTAATCTATAGCATTACTTGTAAAATACAATGCTATTTCCTGATTAGGCTTAGATATACTTTGCTGAGTTACAACTCCGCTTAAAAAAGCCAGAATTACAACAAAACCAATTATATACCATTTTTTATTCATGCGCCAAATATATGATTTACCTAAAGATTTGACAATATAATTGACATATTTATACAAAAAACCAGAATGTTACCGATAGAAATAAATATATGTTCGATGAAATTAAATTTCTATTAATCTAAACGGAATTATTTATCATTTTAACTATTTTTATCGCTGCTTACTTTTTAACAAGTAAAATTTAAGTATACATATAATTATTAGTTATAAATTAATTACATTGAACCTCTTAAAATAAAAACCAACAACCTATGGCGCATTTAACAGATATTGAAATCGCTCAAGCAAACGACATTACTCACATTAAAAACATTGCAAAAAAATTACATATTTCTGAAGATGACTTGGAGTTATATGGTAAATACAAAGCTAAACTTCCTTTAAATCTTATTGACGAAAATAAGATTAAAGACAATAATTTAGTATTAGTAACTGCCATAACACCTACACCTGCAGGTGAAGGAAAAACTACTGTTTCTATTGGTCTAACCGAAGGACTTAATAAAGTTGGCAAGCAAGCCACTGTAGTCTTACGTGAACCATCACTTGGTCCTGTCTTTGGAATTAAAGGTGGTGCAGCTGGTGGAGGCTACTCTCAAGTGGTACCAATGGAAGACATTAATTTACATTTTACAGGCGATTTTAATGCGGTTGAAAAAGCAAATAACCTGCTATCTGCTTTAATTGATAATAACATCCAAAGTAAAACACGAAATTTGAATATTGACCCACGTACCATTTTATGGAAACGTGTTATCGATATGAACGACCGTGCATTACGCCAAATAACCATTGGTCTTGGTGGTACTGCAAATGGTATTCCTCGTGAAGATGGTTTTAATATAACTCCAGCTTCTGAAGTGATGGCTATTTTATGTATGGCTACCGATTTTGAGGATTTAAAAAAACGTTTAGGTGATATTTTTATTGGTTTTACATTTGATAAAAAACCTGTTTTTGCAAGAGATTTAAATGCCGAAAATGCAATGGCCATTTTATTAAAAGATGCTGTTAAACCTAATTTAGTTCAGACCTTGGAAGAAAACCCAGCGATTATTCATGGTGGTCCATTTGCAAATATTGCTCAAGGAACCAATACGATTATTGCTACTAAAATGGGATTATCTTTATCTAATTACGTCGTAACTGAAGCTGGTTTTGGTGCCGATTTAGGTGCCGAAAAGTTCTTGAATATTAAATCGGCTTACGCAGGATTAAATCCTAAATGTGTTGTGTTGGTTGCAACTGTAAGAGCTTTACGTCATCATGGTGGTGTTAAAAAAGAAGATTATAACACACCTAATTTAGATGCTGTAAAAGATGGATTTAAAAACTTAGAAAAACATATTGAAAATATTAGAAAATATAATATTGAACCTGTAGTTGCTATTAATGCGTTTGTATCAGATTCAGAAGAAGAAATTAATTATGTAAAAGCTACTTGTGAAGGTTTAGGTGTTCAAGCAGTATTATCTGAAGGTTGGGCAAAAGGTGGAGAAGGTACAAAAAACCTTGCTGATGCTGTTGTAAATGTTGTTGAAAATAAAGCTACACAATACAAACCACTTTACGACTGGAAAAGCCCTGTAAAAGACAAAATTGAAACCATTGCCAAAGAAATTTATGGCGCAGATGGTGTGATTTATGATAAAAAAGCAGAGTTAAATCTTAGACGTATCGACAGACTTGGGTTTAACGATTTTGCTATTTGTATGGCAAAAACACAGAAATCATTCTCAGATGATGATAAACTTATTGGAAGGCCAACTGGTTTTAAAGTCACCGTTCGTGAAATAGAAATTGCTGCTGGTGCACAATTTATCATTCCAATTTTAGGAAAAATGATGCGTATGCCTGGGTTGCCTGCTGTTCCAGCTTCCGAAGGTATGTCTATTGATAATGATGGTGTGATTTCAGGATTATCATAGAACTTAAAAATAAGAGCATAAAAAAACCAGCCAATTGGCTGGTTTTTTTATGCTTTAAAGAATATTCTTAGTTTCCTAAAATCATATTATTTTCTGTGTAACCTTCTGGTACTGTCATGTCAAATTTAGAATCGTCAATACTTTCCTTTTTAACATCAGTAACTTCAAATGTCATTGTCATGGCTGCTCCCATTTGGTTTATTTCCATTACCATATACATTGGCATTCCTTTTATTTTATCACCAAATAATGCAGTTTGTTGCATAGGTATATCAAAAGCATCAGATACATAAAGTTTCATAGTTGACTCAGCTCCACCTTCTTCCATACTTATGTCCACTCGCTTGCATTCATAACCTAAAATAGTCTTTGTTTCATCAGTTGGAGTAACAGTTATTTTTTCTAACTGTTCTTCAGTAAGACTCATGCTTTTTTTACCATATAATTTGCCCATAGGACCATCCATAAGCATTAGCATTTCTTCGCTTGCTTGATTTATTATAACAGTAATATCTCCAGACATTGGATTTGAAATTTCAGCTCTGGATTTTCCTTTTTTGAAATACGTAGTTGTAGTCATATCTCCAATCATAGCCAACTGAGCATTCATTTGCTCATTATCACTCGACATTGTTTGCTTCATTGTGATAACACCTTCCGATATTTTGTCTTGAGCAAAAGTGCTTAAGCTAAATACCGCAAGCACAACTAATAATACTAATTTTTTCATGTTGTTTTTTTGTTTATAAATTTATAGTTCTAACAAACCGTTAGTTTTTTTAACGCCTTCGGCACTTTCTTGCATATGTGCTTTCTCTGCGTCGCTTAATTCTATTTCTACGACTTTCTCAATACCGTTTTTACCCAAAATTACTGGAACACCAATACATAAATCGTTTAATCCATACTCACCTTCTAACAATGTTGAACATGGAAACATTTTTTGTTGGTCGCAAGCAATGGCTTGTACCAAACCTGAAACCGCTGCTCCTGGTGCGTACCAAGCAGAAGTCCCTAATAGCTTAGTTAGTGTTGCACCACCAACTTTAGTATCTTCTTTTACTTGATTTAAGCGCTCATCCGATAAGAACTCAGTAACTTTTATACTGTTTCTTGTAGCATGATTTGTTAAAGGCACCATTCCCTTATCACTATGACCTCCAATTACCATGCCATCTACATCACTAATAGGTGCTCCTAGAGCTTCAGCTAATCTATACTTGAAACGTGCTGAGTCTAATGCACCTCCCATACCAATGATTCTATTTTTAGGTAAGTCCGTTGTTTTATGAACTAGATATGTCATGGTATCCATAGGGTTACTCACAACAATTATAATTGTATTTGGAGAGTGTTCGATTAAACTTGATGACACCATTTTTACAATACCTGCATTAATACCAATAAGTTCCTCTCTAGTCATTCCTGGTTTACGAGGAATACCAGATGTAATCACACAAATATCACTATTGGCCGTTTTAGAATAATCACTTGTGCTTCCTGTAATTTTGGTGTCAAATCCATTAAGTGAAGCTGTTTGCATCAAGTCCATTGCTTTTCCTTCGGCATACCCTTCTTTAATGTCTAATAAAACGACTTCAGAAGCAAAATTTTTAATGGCGATATATTCGGCACAACTTGCCCCTACAGCTCCCGCCCCAACTACTGTTACTTTCATTTGTTTTGTTAATTTAAAGTTTGTATTGTGTTGTTTTTTCCCGAAGTTTCGGGACTGCAAAATTACGAATAAATATGGCGTAAATAAAAAAAGCACCAGATAAATATCTGATGCTCTTTCGTTTTTAACTAACTAATTTAATTATCTAAAACTAAATGCGATACCAGCCGAAACTGTATTATATTCTTGCAATGTATAATCTGCAAATATTTTAAAGAATGCCAAGTTTAACCTAGCTCCTAATGTTCCTCTAACTCCTGTTGATTCAAAATTTAAATCAATTGGATTGGTTACTGAGTCGCTTGCTGTACCAATCACGGTACCACCTCCGTCTTCAATGTCATATTCCAAATCGTATGTTCCATTAATTTTTATTGACGATTTTCCGCCATTATATCCAACACTTCCATAAAGTGTAATAATTTTAAAATCCAATGAACCAATTGCTTGAACAGTCCAAGTTTTCATCTCAAAAGCTGCTTCACCATTGGTAACAGTTACTTCATCTGATGGGTCTTCGTCTTCAATTTGATATGAAACATCCATATTTGTGAATGCACCAAGTATAGATATACTTAAAGGCAATTTATCGATTGGTCCTAAGTATTGCGTTAAATCATGCTGTAGTCCTAATCCCATTAAATTTGCTTCAACTGAATCATCAAAATTTAATTTTGGCACATAACGTAATTTAATATCTGTTTTAAAAGGCAATCCTACACCCAATTGTACCATTGGCGCAGGCACAGCACTCACTGGTAAGTCTTTTGTTATACCTCCAGGCATTTCAAAACTAGCCACGTTATATGTACCATCACCATTATCAATTTCAACATTAACGGTAGTTTCGTAATCATTCTCGCTCATAACAGTGGGAATTGATGTTTCACCATTAGGCAGCGTTAAATAGTTATAATCGCTTGGTATAAATGCAAATAATTTGTCTGCATCTGGTACATACGAAGCGTTAGCACTTATGGTTAAATCGAAACCTAAAGTTTTATGAACTTTTCCTGTAGTTGCCCAACCACCATTCATGCTATACATTAAACCTTTCATAACTGGATTAATGTAGCCTTGGGTTAACTTACTTGCATCTTCTGATGCTAATAATAAACTTTCTAATTCTTGGGAGTGAGACGAGTGCATCGCTAATAAAAGCGAAAACAACAAGGTTAACTTTTTCATGTTATAATAAATTTGGTTAAGCAAACTTATACAAAATAAATCAAAAAACAACCATTAATCGTAATTATTTGCGTTTTATCGATAAAACACACAAATTGAACATAAAAAAAGCATCCATATAGGATGCTTTTTATTTAAATATAATTGGTTTATTTACGCATCAATATTTGCATAAATGGCATTTTTCTCAATAAATTCTCTACGAGGCGGAACTTCATCTCCCATTAACATAGAGAAAATACGGTCGGCTTCTGTACCATTATCAATTTGTACTAAGCGCATTGTTCTAAATTCTGGATTCATTGTTGTATCCCAAAGTTGAGATGCGTTCATTTCTCCAAGACCCTTATAACGCTGTATTTTTGAACCATCACCATAATCTGCAACAATTTCATCACGTTCTGCATCAGACCAAGCATACTTCTTTTTAGCGCCTTTCTTAACTAAATATAAGGGTGGTGTCGCGATATAAATATGACCATTTTCAATTAACTCCTTCATATATCTAAAGAAGAAAGTTAAAATTAACGTCGCAATATGACTACCATCAATATCGGCATCACACATAATTACTACTTTATGGTAACGTAATTTTGAAAGATTCAATGCCTTACTATCTTCCTCTGTTCCAATAGTAACACCAAGTGCTGTAAAAATGTTTTTGATTTCTTCGTTTTCAAACACTTTATGAGTCATTGCCTTTTCAACGTTCAAAATCTTACCTCTTAATGGTAAAATTGCTTGAAACGCTCTATCACGACCTTGTTTTGCTGTTCCACCTGCCGAATCTCCCTCAACAAGGAATACCTCACATTTTGCTGGGTCTTGCTCAGAGCAGTCACTTAATTTTCCAGGTAAACCACCAATACTCATTACTGTTTTACGTTGCACCATTTCACGCGCTTTTTGAGCTGCGTGACGTGCCTGTGCTGCAAGAATTACTTTCTGTACAATTGTTTTAGCATCATCTGGATTCTCTTCTAGATAATCGGTTAACATTTCTGAAACAGATTGACTAACTGCTGATGAAACCTCTCTATTTCCTAATTTTGTTTTTGTTTGACCTTCAAATTGTGGCTCTTGTACTTTTACAGATATAATAGCTGTTAATCCTTCTCGGAAATCGTCTCCAGCAATATCAAACTTTAATTTATCTAGCATTCCAGAATTATCTGCAAACTTTTTCAAAGTATGTGTTAATCCACGTCTAAAACCAGATAAATGTGTACCACCTTCATGAGTATTAATATTGTTTACATATGAATGTAAATTCTCAGCATATGATGTATTATAAATCATAGCTACCTCAACAGGTACACCATTTTTTTCGCCTTCGAAAGCAATAACATCTTTCATTAATGGTTCACGAGTAGCATCTAAATATTTAATAAATTCTTTAAGACCTTCGGTAGAATGAAACGTTTCGCCTTCAAATTCGCCATCTTCTTTTTTATTACGTTTATCTACTAAATGAACCGTAATCCCTTTATTTAAATATGCTAATTCTCTTAAACGACTTGCCAAAGTATCATAACTATACTCTAAAGTTTGTGTGAAAATTGTTGAATCTGGCTTAAAAGTAACCGTTGTTCCTCTTTTATCAGTTGTCCCTGTTTTTTTAACTGGATA
>CAKZMU010000002.1 GCA_937129145.1 uncultured Lacinutrix sp.
CTATCTCTCTCAATTTTATTTGTTAAATCGTACTTCATTCTTTTTTACAATTATAGTGCAACATATTCGGTTGTTATGCTCAATTAACGCAACTCTATTTCGTTCCAGTAGCATTTGTTTATATTTCGCAAACTGTTCCATCTATCAAAGTGCTGTTGTACATATTCATCTTTTATCCAATTCATTCCAAGCTCTTTACTCTCATATTGCTTATAGTGTTCTTTCCATTTTTTAAGCATCTTCCACATTTCATATACTAAACGTTGTGCGTAATGCTAAAGAGCTTCGAGCGAGTTTATGACATCATACCAAAATTTACGCAATTCAGAAAAGTTTGAGTCCCACGTACCTCTTTTCAAGTCTGTTAATTCAATTTCTTTAATTATTTCTTGACATTGTTCTCTTACTATTTTCTTTGCAGAATCCTCTATTTTTTTAAATTCTGCTAAATTGGTTTTTCTTATTCCTTTGTATTCAACTAAATCGGAAATTATACCAAATGTAGTAGATACCATTCTAAATGCTTTTTCTTTTGCTTCCATCGTTTTGATTATTAAAGCACTACGCACAACACGCAATATAAAACACGCTGGGCTTCGTGCGGTTCTTAAATATTTTATCTAATTTCAAAGTTCGTGCAGTCGGATAGCTTCGTGCTTCGTATTCCATCACGTTTCATATTGCCAACCGTTATGCACAATAGCTTTGGTTGCGTCTGTCTCTTTCCTCGTTGTTTAGGTAATAAGCAAAGTACCAGTTAGGGCTTCTTCCTTCTAAAAAGGCTTCTAATATTTCTAAACGCATTTGTTTACCTTGCCATTTTATTGCATATTCGTCTGTTCCTACACCAACACCAAAGCTACTGCCTCTCATATTAACATAGTGGTCTAAATCAGCTTTTACCTTTTTATAAAGTTTAAAGTATTTAACAAACTTTTTTTGCATAACAACGTGTATATCACATTGCTTTTCTCGGTTTAATTCCTTGTTATTTTTCATTTTATTAAGTTTTTTAATTATTCAAAGTATATGTTTATTTATACGCAACGTGGCATACACAATGCGTTATATTTAATGCCTTAAATCCTTGCATTCAAATCGTTCATCACCTTGTAAAAATGATATTGCATTCCATAACTGTTCAAGGTCATTGTTGCCAAGGGGTAGTAAATTACCACCTCTACCTTGCTTTACACCTTCTAAGTAAATAGCAATAGTTTTTAAACTACTCACTTCTACTTGTTGTCTACTTATTTCTGTTTTTGCTTCATTCATAATTTTATCTTTTTAAGTCGGCACTAAAATATAACACAACCTATACTGCATTGCTCGTGCCTCACAACGTCAGCATAGCCAAACCGTTGTGCGCAATTAAACGCAAACCAATTCACTTTCTACAATCTTTCTTAATACTTCCTCTGCCCATTCTGTGTCTAACGGGCGAAAACGAGATTTATCCCATCCAGCATCATTTGGTATTACTTGCACATCTTTTTCGCTAACCCATAATACTGTGTATATTTCGCCCTTAACTAATTTCTTTTCACCATCTAACCAACCACATCCATCATTTATACAAACTACTTTTTGTCCTACTTTCATAACTAACTGCGCACAACACTATATATAAGTAATAGCCTGTGTTGTGCTTATTTTAAAGGCTATTAAGTGTTTATTAATTTATTTTTTAACTCGACAGTAATCGCTTATTTACGGCTACTAATCATATATTTTACCGTTAGCAACAATTAATTAAGTTCCTCTAAAAAAGTCTTAACCATTGCTTTATCTCCTTCTGTAAACTCACCTTCATCATCATATTGCCACCTCAAAAACTTAATTAAAAGTTCACTTCGTTTGCTAACACTAAATAAACCCAAGTTTTTAAACTTATAGTCGTAGCTTCTAAACCAAGCATTTACTATATTTTTATTTGTCCACTCTGGCTTATTATATGCTTCTTTGTGGTCGTCTATGTGGTTTAGTAATTCTTCAATCAATCCTTTTAGTTCCTCCATCTTTATCTGTTTTAATCGTTTAAAAACCTTTGTTTATTCTTGTCCATTACCCACCATTTAACATAAGTAGGTTTAACTTTTGCCACGCCTTATTGGTTTCATTATGAGGGTGGTCTTTACTCATCAAGCTTGTGCAAAAAAGGTCGTGTTCTTTTCGATACATTTCAAAAAGCCTTTTATTGTATTCTTTAGATTGGTTCACATTAGCAATCCTGTCACATATTTTTACAACAGTAGCTTTCCAGTTGCCTTGTATTTTCGGATAAGTCTTTGCTTTACGCTCATTTCTGTTTCGTCCTAATTCGTCAGTTACACAATAAACTATTTCGGCAACTTCTTCTCCAAAGGCTTTTTTAAGGTGATTAAACGAGAGTTCAGTATCTTCCAAAGTGTCGTGCAATGCACAAGCAACTACAATGCTTTCATCAAATCCAAGTTCTTCAGCTATCTTAACCACTTGTCTAATGTGATAGATATAAGGGTATATATCGTAAGTTTGGTTATTATGTGCTTTTTCAGCCACCATTAAGGCTCTTTCTTTATTATTCATAAGTTCTGTTTTTGTCTGTTAATTTTCTTTTTTAAAACCGCCCAGTATATAACACAAAATATAGTGTATAGCTTGGGTTTATGGTTGTTTGTTAATATTCGTTATTAAAGTTTTATTCGTTTTTCTTTACTAAGGTTCTCGCTTAATTAAGCTACACACCATATTCAACACGTTATATGCAATTTTTATTTTAAATTTTAGCCAACTAATCATTTCAAATGGAGTTTTATTTTGTCCTCTAACTCAACTCTCTGTTCATTAGAGAATGTATTTGCACCCGAACTTATAAAGTTGTACGCTTCTTTTAATAAATCGTACCTATCACCAGAATTAAAAACGACCTTTTCTGATACAAATTCTATCCTATTTGCATTAGGATATTGCTCTGCAATTACAGACAAACTCTTTGCGCCACAATAAAAAGAATGGTCTTTAATTCTTATTAAATATAGTTGATTCATAATCCTATTTGTTTTGCTTGTAATTCCATATATTCCTTTAGTGGCATTTTTAGGAACTTCAAATTCGTTAACACCACAAATATACAAATATTATTGTAAATAATTGTAAAAAGATAATATGTTTATTACTTATTCTTGCACCTGTATTTTAAATGTTATTGGATTTTTAAAATAAATTCATCAGGTAAAACCTTGTTCATCCTTTTTAAAGTTGATTTACTACTTGTAACATCAACCAGTCCATCTCCATCAATATCGGTATGGCTAGCCCCAACAGCAACACAACCTAATAATTGCCTAGAATAATTAGCGTTATGAATTAAAATATAGCTCCTATTTGGTACGTCTAATATATGGAAGTGCCACTTATATTTGTCTGACCATCTCTTAACGACTTTATAAGTACCGAAAGGGATAGCATCATCTCTAACTGCATTTTTATCAACTTCCAGCTCCAATGTCTTGCACGAAAAAATCAACTTAACTCTATCCTCAAAAAATCTAAAACTACCTAAAGTTTGAGTTTCTGTACTTTTTTCACGCTTTAATATAGCATCGTAGTCTCTTTTTACTCTATCTTTATTATTCATTACCTACTTATTTTTTTAGTAAAACTAATAACCCCGCTAAATTAGGTATTTCGGATAAATCAGATACTTTTATTCCTATTCCAACAGTTCCGACAACCCTTCCATTAATTACGTTTCTCTTTTTAATTGATAAAACAAAAGAGGTGTCTCCATTAAAGTCAATTACCGATTCTATCTCTCTTAAAATGGTGTCTGACCTCAATACAATATCGTTGTTTTTAGCCCATTCATCCGTTATTTTTTTACCATAAATATGACTTCCAGTTGTGTATAATAAGTCAGATCTCGAATATCCTATACCCCTTAGATTTTCATTCTCGTAAACATTGTTTAAAGATGTTATTCTGTGGCTTTTATCGGTCATCCAAAACATTAAAGGGATTACTGACCTTACCGCCTGAATCACCATAGTATTATACTGACAATCTCTAATTTCTGTTTTTAGACTATCGTTTTCATTTGACAATTGTAAAACATCTTTTTTCAATCCTCTAATTTCTGTTATAATGTATTTATTGAATGATTCTTCACTTAGTTTTGCCAGTTTCTTATTCTCTAATTCTATTTTTTTATCTTCAGTATCATACTTTCTATCCTCAATAAAATAGTCAGATAAGTAAACTAAACACCCACTAGTTAGAATCGTAATAACTATGTAGGTTATTATATTTAATGGTACTGATTTTGATATTTTAGGAATCTGCATTATACTAAAAGTTACGTTTTTTATACTTATCTTCCCTATCTGTAAACTTAAAGTTATACACTCTATCTGGAATACCTTTTATTTCGGGCTTTTCTACTTCACTAATCATAACATCAACACGCCTAAACAATGATTCTGCCTTAATTAAATAATCAGTTATCAACACTTTATTACCTAACAACTTATTGTAAAGTAACTTTGTTGCCACTTCATAATTGATTAATCCAGTTTTTAAATTCCATTCAGGACTCATTTTTGCAGATATTTGTCTACTATTATGGTCTGAATCAATATAGTTTTCAGTTTCTAATACTGGAGAAGAAGCTCCAAAAGTTCCTGGAACTCTTAAGCTAGAATACCAATTTATTCCAGTAAAGTCAAACTCACTACCGAAAATATTACCATTCTGATAACTCTCAATCCTTACGCTACCATTAGCCTCCCTATCTCCATATTGTAATAGCATAAACCGCCTACTCTCATAAACAGTTTGAACTCCTATTATGTTTAATACCGCTTTAACTTGATAAAACCCATTACCATGTGTCGCTTGTACTTTTTCCCACTCTAATAAATATCCTACATACAGTTGTTGTTCGGTAGTTCCCGAAGGAAAGCCATTAAAAAAAGTACCAAAAGCATTATTATTCAAATCCTCAATCTTATCTCCGTCTTTATATAATTCAATATCTACACTATCAGCAGCAACAAACCTTTTAAAAAGAAAGTCGTTCATATCGTTTTTATACCATGCACTATCTGACTGACTAGCAAAAACCGTTTCAATGTACTGACATTGTATGTAATCACATATGCAAATATCATTAGTGTTGCTTACTGGTATTGGAGGTAAAGCAGCACCCAATTCCTTAACTGCATTTCCCGAACCATAAGTGTAAGGGCTTGTATTTGGTAGTTGAATTATTATCATTTTTAGTTATATGTTAATGTAAACCCTTTAGATACTAAGCTATTTCTCGCTACTAAACTTGTCGCTGTTGCTGCTGCATTTGTACCTCCTAAATTAATTGACCTACTTGTAAAACCGCCAACTGCACTAGCATCTAAATCAATAAATGTTTGGTCAACATTACCCGAAGTCATTCCATTGTCTTGCAGCTTTATTGATGAAGAATTTACGCTAGTTGGAGCAGATAATACTGTGAAATCTACGAATGATATATTACAACTCTCAAACCATAATCTAACAAAAGTATTAGCGTTTGTTGGTAATGTTACTCCAGTTAGATTAGCATTGTTTTGAAGTCTTAAATCTGTTTTTAAGTCCGATAACGTTGATAGGTTAATTGTACCAGTCAAATCACAATCAAAAGCAAAATAAATATTAAGAGAGTCCGAACTTGTTGGATTCGTTATACTTGTTAAATTTGAATTTCCTTGAACTCTAAACTCCCCTCCTAGTCCTGAAAAACCACTAACATCTAAGTTGCCAGTTAAATCACAATCATGTACAAAATAAGATGTAGTAGATATTGGCGATGTTGGATTTGTTACACTTGTTAAATTAGGGTTGTCATGTAAGTGTATAATTGGACCTAGATTAGTCAATCCAGACAAATCAATTGTACCTGTTAAATCACAATATTCAGCTTTAAGCCTATTAACAAGTGCAGTACTTGTAGGAAATGTTATACTTGTTAAGTCTGGATTATCGTTTAACTCGTATCTAATAATAGAATCAAATAATGTTAAATCTATAGTTCCATATATTTGATCATCTACAAGGTAGATTTCTGTAAGTTCTGCTATATCGTCAATAGCAACACTTACATTTTTCACAGCATTAGAAGAATAACTACCGTAAGATATAGAGTTAGTATTTTGTATTGGACTTCCGTCTCCTAAGTTCCAAGCTCCTACAACATTTACCTTAACAATTGAAGGCGTAAACAATCCATCGTCCTCAAAACTATTATTTGTCTGAAAGTTTAAAGAAGGCGTATAAGCATCATATCCTATCCTACTAGAAAAATTGTAATTAATCCCGTTTCCAACTAAAGAACCATCAATTAAACAGTCCATAATAACTAACCCCCCACTTAAATACATATCTAGTTGAGAACCAGTCGAAGGAATTAATATTTGACCTATATCTGGAGGGTTTATTGTGCTTAATTCAGTCATTGCATACCCTTGCTGCCCAGTTTCTTCTATCCTATTTATACCTTGTAAATCTGCTAAAGATACTACTGGACCATTTGAGTTAGTCCAAGTTGTTCTAAATAACGTGTTTTGACCGTTTAAAACCGCTAACCCCAAGTTAGTAGTCGCTGCAACATTAAAAGTCTCAATAACCCCACTCCATATAGGTGTAACATTGCCGTCTAAAGTATAATCATATACAGTTAATGCTGGACTAGCAAAAATATAATCAGTTAAACCACTAACTCCAAAAGCATTAGTACCAAATAGGTTTGCAGATGCAATTAGTTTTATATCATATCCATTTAAAGCGGAGTAATTACTTGACTTATAGTTAAGATTGTCGTTAGGTTCTGCCGAGTCATAAAATATAGTGTCAGCATCTAAGTTTTGAATCCAATCCTGCCAACTTATCTTTTGTGCAAATACTCCATTATATTTTTGCACTCCAGCGGTGTTAGTTCCTACATTAATAGTAACCTTGTTAAATTGGTCGGTAGATTCTAAAATATAACCCCTTGTAGTAGCTATATTAAACTGCTGAATCCCTCCACTTATTATAGAGCCTGCAATAGGATATGTGTAGCTATCTAATTCAAATATTTTGCCGTTAATAGGGTCTTGAGCAACTAATTTAAAGTCTAAACTATTAACAACAGCATCTAAATTAAGGTCAATTTCGAACTCAAAATCTAAGACTATTCCATCCTCATTCCATGATGTCATGTTTGTAGATGCAACCCCTACGCCTATTTGTCTGTCGTGAGGATAAATATTAAACTTTTTAAAGTTCATTAATCCTTCAATGTCTGGACTTTGGTCGTAAACAGTATTAGCAGCCAACAACATTACTCTGTCTGAATTACCACTTGCTATTGTAACGTCTCCAACGTTCACACCAATAACAAATTCTGTGACAGTATTCTGAAACTGATTCGATAAAAACAATTTAGTAGCTAAATCATACTCAACATCAAATGTTATTTCTAAATCTCCTAAACCGTTAATTATTGACGTGTTATTAGTTATAAAAACATCTCCAACAGCAGCAGCAGCCCCCTCATTATTCATTGACCTATCATAAATAAAATTCTCTTTAAAGTCGCTTAAATTAGTGTTTTGATAATCTGATTGTTCTGCCTTATACCCAACATAAACACCATATCTCTCACTAGCAACAAAAGAGCCTAGTATCTTTTCTACTATTATTGTAACCTTTGTTTTACCAGCGATTAAAATACCATCAGCATTAGATAATGAAGCAGCATCATTATAGCTTACCGATTTTATAGAGTAGTTATTATCAAATCCGTTAAAGTTTTCATTATATCCCGCAACACCTCCTAATTGAGTATCATAAACGCCTTTCTTTGAAGTGTTTTGATTAGATATTACCGTTCTAAAATCACTCTCAAAAACATATTTTAAAGACTTTAAGCCATCTAAATAATTAGGTAGGAAGTTTAAATCGTCCCCTTCTGAATAAAAAGGTATTACTAATTTGTGTTCAATCTCAAATAGTTGATTTGTTAGTGTTCCAGCTAATTTCCTAGCCCTAAAACTACCGTCCTCCCAGTCTTTATTTTGTCCTAACCCTACAAAGTTAACCCAAGCACCACCAGCAACCATTCCACTACCATAATAAGCAGCATCGCTTCCAGTTATTAAGTTTTGAACTCCGAAAACATCTTGATTTTCTCTTAAAGAATAACCATGTATCAAGGCGGTTATAGGTTCTTTTCCAATTATAGTCATTCTTGAATAATTACCATCAGAAATACTTGTTGTAGTGTCAACAACCATCGTATTTCCTGATATTGAAACTATAGTTTTTGCAAATTGTCCATAAAAAGTACCAGCACTATCATAATATTCTACAGTAATTGCATCTCCTGAAGCTAATCCATCGTCAGACCATAAGCCAGTTGACCTTGTATAAACCGTTCCTACTACCTTAAACATATTTGCTTGTGAGCTTTGAGCGTTATAACTAACGTCTAAAGTCATAGAAACCATTTGATTTTCCATAACCGAACCAGTTAAATTATTCGTGTAGTCTGTAGGGTCTGTTAAAAAATCCTCACCATTCTTAAACTCGTTAAAAAACTTTTGACTTGTTACTATTACTTTTACTGGCATATTATAATGTATTGTAAGTGTTTAATATACCCTCAATATCCTCAAGGTCTTTTAAATTACTCTTTCCATTTTTAGCATCATTTACAAACTTACTTAAATAATCGTAACCAGCAATAGAACCCTCTTTTTTAATTGTTTCCATGTGAGTATCCATGTCTTTCCTTGCGTTTTCTTGCATCTGGTTAAGCGTTCTTGCTAACTGTTTTATTTGGTCGGTTGGATTCATTATTCTGGTTCTATAAATGTTTCTTTTAATTTGTTAGTGTACTTTTCTTGCACCCAAAAAGATATTGTAGCCTTATCCTTTCCAGTAGTCCAATTAAAGCTCATTATCTTCGCAGTTACTCCATTATATTTAAAGTATGGATTAATAGATAACACCTTAAAATCTTCTATTCCAAAAGGTATTTCAACTCCTTCATAAATAGCTCTTTGTCTTTTACCCCCATTCACTATAAAGCTATCATAATTTAAGTATTCATCATATAACATTTTAGCTGACAAGTCTGTCTTATAACTAGCTGATAATTTACCACCCTTTAAAGGTAGTAATTTTGGAACTGTATGCCAGTTGTTTGTCTGTCTTAATACGCCCACTTTAGACTTAACACCAGCTTTAAATGATGTACCACCACCAAAGAATCCAGTAACCTCATCAATTGCTCCACCAACAGCAGCCAAAAGCTCCTCTATTGCATTTAATTTGCTTTTCCTACTACCTAGTGCAAGACTAAAATTAACCTCTTCTAAACCTTTTAAAAGTATATTCTTTTTATTTGTAAATGAAGTAACGTCTGTTTTTACTTCATAAGCAGTTCCTTTGTATTCATCTATAGTCCAGTCATCATTAGTATCTATCCTAAACTGATATACTTTAGTTGACTTTAACTCATTAAGATTATACTTTTTGGCATTAATTAGTACGCTCGGCAAATTCCATGATGGCTGAGTAGTCCAGAAAGGGTCGTTCATTGGTCTTACGTGTACCACTCCATTAATCAAAGCAATCTTACCTCTCATTAATCTCTTTGCTAGTGTAAACATATCAGCACAGTTGTATCCAAAATCTTGTACATTTGGTATTCCTGAAGGTACTCCCTTAAGTGTTTTTATAAACCCGTTGTCCTCTTTTTCGTCTAGTCTAGGATTGCTAGGTAAATAATAAGTATCTAATATTGCACTAGGAGCAGATAATGTGTAACCTAAATGCTCCACAACAACCTTTAAAGCCGTTCTTAGCATTATTGTTTTATGTGTTCTTTTCTTAGGTACTAAAGCCTCAAATAAACTCTTAGCTAAGTTAATGACAGCGATAATTAACACCGCCACATAAGCAGCAATCAATAACGCTTTCAATACAGCAAGTAATGCAGCCCCTAAAGCTGTAGAACCAGTACCGATAAACAGTAATAGCCCAGCTACCGAAGCTATTGCATCGGCTAATTTTTCAATAGCCTCCGCTAACTCTTTAATCATAAGATAAAGCATAACCGAAGCCATTATTATCTCTAATAAGTTGAATTTCTTTTCTACTACATAATCACAATCTGTATAATCTCCAGCTCCAACAGCATCAATACTTTCTAAGTAACCATAGGTTAAAGCCTCAATCTTAGAATATAAATCGTCAATACCATCTTCTTTAAGTACGCTAACCGTAACTTTTCCCTCTTGTAATAGTTCTTGATAGTTTGATGTAAAGTCTAAAACAGACTTAAACACTACTTGTTGAGGTAAGTTATTGTAAAGGATTACGTCCATAGGCATACCCTCAAAACAATTATTATCGAACCAAGCTTTTATAGCGTTTCTTGCTTCAAATGGAAATGTATAGTCTGAAATAGTTAAAGACGGTTGAGTGTTATCATCAATATATTTTGCCTCTACGGTAGCATCAGCCCAATCTATAGGAGCGTTGTATTGAATACCATTCAATAAGTATTTCTGTTCTGTGTTTCTACTTACTCCAGCCATTTAATGTAATCTACTTATTTGTTTTTCTACTTTATTTCCTAATCTCTTAGATATTACTAATTGATTCCTTAATTCGTCTGCTGAAACAGTTGTCTCAGGTATTTTTATAGCCTTAATACTTTCGTTTAACTTATCTATTTTACTTTCTAACCCCTTATTAAGCCCGTTCAACTGTATAGAACTCATTAGATTATTATTCAATCCATTGTTATTATAGCTAAATAATTCGCCCATATTATACTTTTGAATAACATTTGCTGCTTCATCATTAGAGATACCACCCATTTTAGAGTTTTGTTTCTCAGTCATTATACGTTCGTTATTGTGAGCCAAAATTAAACGACCTCCATTAGAGTCTAAAGGATTAGAAGTTGTTCCTATGTTCTCAGAACCTTCAAAAAATGCTGGTATCGCTTCAATAATAGCTGGTAAAGCACTTAATAAAGTAGCTGTTTCAATAGTTGCTTCGGCTGGATTTTTACCCTGCTCTAATAATGAATTAAATATCTTAAACCCCGAAGTAATTAATTCCTGCTTCCTTTCTTCTGCTTCTTTAGCTCTCTTTAGTTCAGCTTGTTTCTTTGTCTCTTCTGCTATACTTGCTTGAGCATCTAAAGAGCCTTTTTGTGCTAACTCTCTTAATCTATCTTGATTCTTTTCTGAAGCACTAATCTGCTCGTCTAGTTCTTCTTGCCTTTTTTCAGAACGCTTATTTAACGACTCTTCTAATGACTTTAATAAAGCGTCTTGGATTGCTTTCTTAGCTTTCGCTTGTTCCTCCTCTCTTTTTAATTCATCCTCTTTATCCTTCTTATCTTCAGCAGCGTATTCAGCAACACCTTTTCGCTTTGTAGTATCTATCTCTTTCTTTCCATCATCTTCTAAATCTTTAAGTTTTCCGAAATACTCTTTATCAATTTCTAATAAATCAGTACTAAGCTCCCTTCTTAGTGCTATTCTTAAATCATTTTCTATTTTAGAATTACCTTCAATTTCTGCTATTTCTCTATCAAATTCAGTTTGTCTAATTGCCCTAGCTCTTTCTAATTCATCTTGAATAGCTTTATTACTTAAATCCTTTAGTTTTCTTCTAATCTTTTCCAGTTCTCTAGCTTTCTTTTTTAATGCTCTTTCGGCTGCTTTATCGGCTTTTTCATCAATTATAATCTCTTCTTCCTTTGCTTTTTTACGCTCTCTTAAAATAACAATCTCTCTTGATATTAAGTCTAGTTCACTTCCTTTTAAAATTTTTGACTGAATTAAATTTCTAAGCTCCTCAGTAGTTAGATTGTCTAAATCACCCCTTGTCTTTAAAAGTTGAAGGATTAATTTTTTATTCTCTACTAATGTTTTGTTGCTCTCGTTTTGTCTAAAATTAACAGTTCCCTGTATCTCTTCGTTTGATTGTAATCCGTTTGTTAAATTCTCCCAAACAGACTGATTATCTTTTATTAATTTAATTTGCTGTTCTACGGTTTTATTAGTTAATAAATTGCCTTTATTTCTAGCAATTAGATTTTTAGTTCCCTGTATTATAAATGAGTTTATTTGCTCTTGTCTATTGGCATCTATTAAATCATTTGCCCTGCGATTACTAGCAACATCTTCAATAGCTTTTTGAACAGCAGCTCTTTCGTTTAGATTTTTATTCACAGCAGCTACGGCTTCAGAAACATTATCTAACCCTACTTTTTCAAATCCCAAGTTCTTCAATAGAGTAGGGTATTCTCTATTCAATTCCTCCATAATATCCAGCCTTTCAGATGTGTTTGTATTCACATCATTTAAGGAAACAGCCATTTCAACTAGGCTATCTGCTTGGTCTTCTAAACTGTCAGATAAGTCGTCTGAAGCTGTTAATGCTGATAGCATCCCTGTTGCCATATCTACAGCGCCTTTTGTAACATTACTAAAAGCACCATCTCCAGCTAATAAACTTAAAACTAAACCTTCCCAAGCTGAATTAAGTATCTTAGTTTTTCCTTCTAAAGTATTTAACTGCTCATCAGCCATTTTCTTAGCAGCCCCACCAGCATTTCGTAAACCTCTCTCTAATTCATTTGTTGTATCAACACCATCAGCCAACACTAAGAATGATGTTGCAGCTCTTTTACCCACTAACTCGGTGGCTGTTGCTAACTTATCATTGCTATTTGCTATCTTTACAAGCGATTCGTCTAATGTTATCCCAGAAGCGTTAAGCTCTATAAACCCTGCCTTTAATGCCGAACCTGCTTTACTTCCTGAAATACCAGCATTTGATAAAGCACCTAATAAGGCTGTTGTTTTTTCAACGTCAACCCCAACCGCTTTAGCCGCTGGAGCGGCATCTTTCATTGACTCTTTAAATTTTTCTAAATCTAATGCGGAAGTACTAAATGATTTGGCCATTACATCGGCAACCCTTCCAGTTTCAGCAGCATCTAAACCAAATCCTCCTAAAGTTGCTCCAGCAATAGCTGCTGCTTCTCCTAATTCTGCACCTGTGGCTGCTGCTAAATCTAATGTAGCTTCTGTAGCATTTAATATTTCAGTTTCATTAAAACCTAATTTAGCAAATTCTGTTTGGAGTTCTGAAACCTGTGATGCACTAAATGAAGTTGCTGCACCTAATCTTTTAGCATCTTCCGTTAATGCTCCTATATTATCTTTTGTAGTTCCTAAAACCGCTGCTAAATTTGCATTACCTTGTTCAAAGTCTTTAGCGGTTTTAACAGCATTACCCATTACACGTACTAAACCACTAATACCAGCCGTTATACCTAAAGCACCTGCAAAACCCTTTAAAGCATTACCTGCCTTACCAAAAGCACTACCATAGTTACCTACGTTTCTTTGTGATTGTCCTACTGTAGCATCTACTTTCTTTAACTTAGTATCTAATCTAGTTATTTGTGATAGTAACGCTTTTTGCTCTTTAGACACCTCTTTTTCTGATACTGCTAAATTCTTATATTTATTTCTTAGGTCGTTTAATGTTTTACTTTCTTTAGCATAAGCACCAGTTAATCCTAGAGTTTCCTTAGCTAATCTTTTACGCTCTCTAGTTTCGGTTTGTATTTGTGTTTTAATAACCTCGTTAGATTGGGCTTGTTTTTTTCTACCCTGCGAAAGTTTAGACTCTAACTTTATACGTTCTTTGTCTAATTTTATCTTTTGCTCAAATGCTGTGTTAGTCTTGTTAATACCATCGTTGACTTTCTTTAAACTTTCAACATCTTTAGCCTCAACTGAAATTAATTCTTCATTGCTTTTTGTTGTAGATTTTAATACTTGATTAATTTTATCCAAAAGTGGTAAAACCTCCTTAGCACTCTTTGCTAAATTTCCATAGAGGTCTTTTTCATAAATATCTCCAGCACCTTTTATAGTATCATTTGC
>CAKZMU010000003.1 GCA_937129145.1 uncultured Lacinutrix sp.
GAATAGCGTTATCAAACGTAATTTCAAACTCGACCGATTCCACCAGCTGGTTGAGCTCTTGATTGAGCAATATGACATTCCCACAGAAACAAAACGCCTTGCGCTTAACCTTAAGGTCGCAAGCTTCTACAGAAACCGAAGCGGGATACAGCCCATAGAGGTACAGCTTGAACGAGCTAATCCTAATGAACCTTGGGAGGTGCGATTCATCGCTTCTTTTGATTACCCAACACCAGAAGCTGAGAGCGTTGAAGTATCTCTATATTTTAACTTCAAACACCAATGGTTCTATCAACCAGACATCCAACGATGCGAGCTCAACAGGCCTGAAGTGCAGTCGCTCTTCATTAGCTGGCTCAAGGTGTTCACCAATCACCTAAAGGCATCACAGTTCGATACACAGACATTAACTATCGTCAGTCGATTCAAGTAGTTGCTTCTTCCTTACTTCAACCATCCCGAACACATTCGATTCAAACCAATCTCAGATACATATCATCCAACCGAATAGATAACTATTGAAAGGGAAAGACCATGAAACCACAAACACTGACCATCACAGCGCCATACTCACCCGTATCTCAAAAACTCAAAAGCTTGTTGAAAAGCAAGATAGAGACTTTCTGGAAACAGAACCCAACCAAGAGGGAATGTGAAAGCCTCACCATTAACTTTCGAGATACCACTTACAGTGCTGACGCTGGTGGCTATCACCCGGTAGAAGTCATGTTGTTGAAAGAACAGGAGAGCCAGTATCAAATCCAATACCTTACTGACTTTGCTTACATGGGCAACGTTTACCCAGAGCTAGAGCGTAATGTGGATTTTGATATTGCTAACGGGCAAGCGTTCATTGCCCCTATGGGATGGCAAAGCTGCCACGATAAATCCATTGTGGAGTTCTACTCTCTCTGGGAAAGTAACTTTCTCGCTTACTTACAAATGGGAGCCTATGACGAGATTAAAATATCGATAAGCTAAAGACGCCATCGGTCAGATAGTGACGCACCCATCGCTAGGATGATTGCCATTCTATCAATCAGCCACCAGCAGTGACTTAACCATGACAACAAGGGATAAAGCCAGTACCACAGAGCAATTATCATTGGTGTTTGAGTTGTACCGACGCATACCACAAGGTCGAAAGGTGACGGCTAAGCAGCTTCAGGCTGAGTTAGCCGATGCAGGGATGTATCGCGGCATCAGAAGCGTACAGCGTAATCTCGATGTTATAGTCGATTATTTTGATGTCGATAAAGACACTCGAAGTAAACCTTTTGGTTACAGTCGCGGAATGTACAGCCAACCAACCTTAGGCGCGAGAGAGCTTGTCCTGCTACAGCTCGCCAAAACGACCATTAGTCAGCAACTCCCACCATCCTTAGAGTACGCCATTGATTTTGCATTCAGTCTGTTACGAGCTCAGCCACGCTCCTATGCAGGAATGAAACCACCACGAGGAGACACAAACAAAGTACAGGCAGCGATTGATGAACTAAATGCACCAAAGGCGCTAGGAGAGTTCTTCGAGCCCATTTCAGTGGCACTGGTTCATCAAAAACAAATCACGCTTACCCTTAAATCCGGTGAGCAAATCGAACAAGTATCACCTGTTGGTATCACGACTACCGCAAGTGAACTTTATCTCGTCTACCAAAACACCCTCAACGATTACGACGACCTTCCTTTAACCTGTATTGCTAAGCTGAAAGTGCTGACCTTCTATTTTGATTACCCGTCAGACTTTCAATTACAGCAGTATCAACTCAAATCAGAGCCTAAGCGCTCAATACGAAAACTAGACAATATCACTCCGTGGGTTGCATCGGACAGATAGTGACGCACGCAATGATACCTTACCTCTGTTTCAAAAATTCAATGGAATCTACAGGGTACTTACTCCCTTTCATGTTCCATTGTGCCATAGCGTAATCAAAGTAAAGCATGGGGCACTAATCTTACTTCAACTCCATTAGGTTAGTGTGCAAGGCAGAACTGTACTTTACGATTGGCTGCGCCATTAAACGTCTTTAGCTAAGACGAACAATGTTAAGGGGGACGGCCGCCCCCTTAGTATGGTCATGTCGAAACCACCTTATCTGAAACGCATATTATCCAATAAAAACCGATATCTAGACTATTTGCGTTTATCTCACCTGTCGTCACTTCGTTGAGTTTTACCTAACTAATACATACATCTCAATTGGAGAATTATCATGAAATCAATCATTACTAAAATCATCACACTAGCTACTTTAACCATCTCAATGAACGTGAGTGCTGCCAGCGCTATTGATGCGCTCAGTGTCGAATCGATTAAAGCCACTCTTACACCTGAGCAGATTCAACAATCCCTCAACCAGTGGAAAGAGAACCAACTAAAACAAGTTGAATCACGCGCTCAGAACATCTCTGATAGAGCGCCTATTGAGGCAAGGCGAGAATTGGTGGAATCTCAAATAGAGCAAGAATACAAACAGACAGCGAAAGCCTTGGGCTTGTAGCTTGTCGACTATTAGGAAGGGAGCGTAACGCTCCTTTTTTTTGCTTCAATACGAAGCGAAAGGATTAACTCGTTTCTCAGGGGTGACGTAATGTGGGCTGTTTTTTATTTCAGCCTGCTCTCGATTGAAGTTGCTTTGACTCACCTTTCTCATTAAGAACTCATCAACCAAGGATTCTTCCCAGCCGACAGTACGAGAAGATATTTGAATGCTTGCAGGAAACTCACCAGCAGCAATTAAGCGATAGAGTGTCGCCTTACTCAACCCTGTTTTATTTAACACTTCTCTTAATCGAATTAATCTCATGATGACCTCACTACCTACAGTTGTAAAAACAATGACTCCCTTAGACGCCAAGATATCTAGCGCCACAGGGAATCACCTAGTCTCATAAGATATATAAAAAAATTGGGACTTTATTTCCTACTCTGTCCAATTTTAGCTTGATGCTTCAGATATCGATTCATGTAACCGTTGAGCAACCAAAGTTTCGCCCTCCTCTCCCGTACTCTTTAGTTTTCAGTTTGCACAGGTAACTAAGCCAAAAGAATCCAACTTCATACAGGTTACGGCAAGTGCCATCTTCGGAGGTTCGCACTTCCATTGGAATCTGCCTTGTTGATATCAACATCACATCACCTGCAAAATGGGCAAGTCCTTTTGATTTAGACAAACTCAAACCTAACGCAGAAGCCCAAGACCTAACAACCATCCCTGCTAGCTGATGGCGAATCGGTTTATCAAAGTCACCTAGCGCTCGATAGGTATTTGCATTGACCATGATAAACATGTGGTAGTGCTCCTTGTGTTTCTTACTGAACTCTCGACACCAGACATAATGCACCTCTGTATCGTGCACTCTAGCTACGCGCTTACGACGCTTTGCTAAGTCTCTCTTTACTCTAAGCTTCAAAGCGCGAGTAAAAGCAGTCATTACACCTTTAGATGAAGCACTGTAATTCTCAGGGAATCTCAACGTGACATGGAACATGAATATTTTGGAGTGGCGAGTAAGGGCATTTCGATAAACTGCATGAGCTCCTTCTAAGTAGCGTTCGCTCATTAGGTATTCATGATTAATAGGTAAGCCTTTAAATAAAGTTCCTTCGTGGGGATGTTCGTACATGGTTGTCTCTCCTGTGATTGTTAGACACAAGAGATGATTGAAATTTATTATTTCACCCAGCTTAAGGCTGGTGGATGATTCAAGTAGAAAGATAAATGAGTAGATACTTATATATCTAAAACCTACAGTTGAAAATGACCAAGCACATAGCATTTACGCCATACTCAGTCATCACGTTAAACTAGAGGCCAATTTTAAATGAAGCTACTTATTTTCACCATTCCCGTTAAATATATACAGCGTATTCTTCCCGCCATTCTCGTATAGTTCAAGATAGCAGTCATGCGATAGGCGTATGCCCTCCCTATCTAACAGTGACTTCAATTGCTTATAACCATCCAAGATAAAGCGACCAACAAACCAAGTAATTGCAGACACCTGAGTGATAATGAATTTCACATCATCTAACTCACTCTCCACCTCTTTGAATCGCTCAACTTGCTCAATCAGAATTCCTGAAAATTTCACACCAATAGCCTTGGATACTTCATTGATATATTTCTCAGAGAATAACTCTTCAACCAATATTCGATTGGATAACTCCTCATTTACATCTCTACTTTCGCTATCTCTCAAAATCAAAAATGCCAACTTCAAACAATATCGCTGCAACTGAAACCCTTTAACATCACCATCAAAAGCAGCATCTGATTGCATCGAAGCTAACCAAAAAAGACGCTCATTTTTTGGCTCCAGCCTCATTTGTATCCATTGTATTTTTGCGTAGTCAGATTTGAGTAAATGAAAGTCACCATCAACCTCAACACTCTCCCTTGTAACGAACACATCTCCTCTCAATTTCACAGCCAATCGCGAGAAGCGCTCAGCCATATAAAAGCCATCAGGCAACGCCTTAAAGATTCTGAGGGAGTTGGCTGAAATTAACTGAGCGCCAGAAAAAACAGGGTGAAACACATTGATTAGATATTCACTTTTCAGCTTACCAAAAAGTGTACTCCCTGACATTCCAGCATCATATTCGAGAATGAATTTATCCCGTTTTAATCGTGCTAATTGGGAGCGATGTCGGTCCTTTGAAAAGCGCCCAAACAATCGCTCAAAATCTTTCAGTGACATATCACGAACAACACCATTGCAATCAGAATGTGCCAACAGTGTCAGCAAGAACAGCTTCACGGCAGCTCTAGAAGATAGTCCATTCAGCGCATCCGATTTCAGCAAAAGCTCAAGTCGACTACATACATAATTCGAAACGGGTTTCGATTGAGTCTTACCATTGGTTGTATATCGAGGAAACTCAGACGTAAATTGATACGACACATCTGCCCCTCCCTTCTTTTTTATCCAGTCCCCTTTAAGCTTAACGAAACCATTCAATTCCAAATAGTCCGCAGCAGAAACCAAAGATTGAACTGAAATACAAAGCTCTGATGCTAACCCCTTAAGAGATTCAGATTTGACCTCATTCCTTTTAGACATATGTAGCATTCTAATCACGGCATACTTCTCTTCCGGACCAGCAATATCCATTTCATTTCGCAACAAGAAAGCAATATCTTCCACGTCATTTCCCCACAAATACACCCTGTATTTAGTATCAAATAAAACCTGTCATACTGACTGTGTCAGACATCACAAAGCTACAGTTATTAGTCCGCTATACTATCAATTAAATGCATGCTTATTAGGCTTTAATATGTCTTCACTAAACTGGTTAAAACCATCCAACAAAACACAAGCAAAATGGTTCAAGCAACACATGGCTAAACGCCACCCCGGTATAGATAGAAAGTTGACTACCAACTCTTTAAATGACAAGAGTTATTGTGAAAACTTTAAAAAGTTAGCTCACCGATTCTGGTTAGATGAGTACGAACGAAAGGTTAAAATCCAAAAATTACGCAATGCTTGGGACAAAACCCAAAGCAGGAAAAATCAAGAAACAAAGAACCTTTCTGTTGATATTCCATCAACACTAAAGACTCAATTCTCTAAGTTAGCCAAGTTCCACAAGGTCACGCAAGCCGAATTACTAGCCGATTTAATTGAGGTCTACAATCAAGATAAAGGTCAGTCTGAATCTTTTGAAACAGCAACAACAAGGAAAGGAAATGCCGAAAAAAATGAAGCCCTCAACCAAGAAATTGAGAGCCTAAAAGAGCAATTAACAAACAAAGAAGAGTTAATAAAGCAGCTACAAGATGAAGTCAACACAGTGAATATTCATTCAAAAAATGAAATCTCGCCCCCGAAAGACAACTCTACACACGAACCTAATTATGACGTATTTTTAAAGCATATGCCGGACTTTACATCCCAAGAAAAGTCACATGATAAATAAAATCAAACGACTTCAGGAAACTGAACAATGTTGCTATTTGCATTTGCTATCGAGTCTAATTCATTGGACCAACGTTGGAGCCAATCCCTACATTCCACTTCATATCGGTGTAGATTATAGGTCCCCTCTATACCCTTAACACTGTGACCCAAGACAGCCTCAGCGACCTCTGTAGGGCATCCCATACGAGCTAACTCAGTGCGCACTGTGCGTCTTAAATCATGAGGGGTCCATAAAGGCATATCAATCATTAAACCATCTCTACGCATTCGCCATGTGTACTGTGTGAGCTGCTTTTGAATTACGTGGCTACTCCCTCTTTGAGATGAGAAAACATAGGCAGAATTCGGGTGCAATTTAGTCTCTTGCCATTTACGCAACCATCGAATAGCTTGAGAAGGAAGTTGGACATAGCGAGAGTTACCATTTTTTGTTTCCGCTAAATAAATGGTCTTTCTATCAAAATCAATCTGTGTCCATTCTAAGTTACATATCTCTCCAGTCCGACATCCAGTCCATAGAGTCATCCTTAAAATACCTTTAATATTTTTGGAGAAGCTCGAATTTGGCAACCATTCCATAAAGCGATACAACTCCGAATGGTCCAATACCCTTTTACCTTTACCATTGGTAAGCTTAACTTTACTTTTCTTAAACATATTGATGGCTAGCAGGGCGGGGTTTACAAAATTTTCAGGAAGGTAATCCATGCCAATAGCATAATCATAAGCGCTGGAAAGCTCACGTAAAACCGAACCCGCCTGCACTGACGAGCCCCTATCAATAATGCCTTGGATTAAGTTAGTTATGTCACTTTTATAAACCGTCATGATTGAACGGTCTCCAATAACATTGACTACGTCAACATACAGGGTACGCCTAACTTCTTTCTGCCCTTTGGGTTTCCTCGCACCTGCAATGATGCTTCCTGAAGCTGTAACCCTATCTTGTATATACTTTTCTAAATAGTGGTCTACAACGTTCTTAACGGTAATTTGATTTACACTATCCGCTTGTACCAACTTGAGCCTATCCGCTTCTTTCCTCTCCAAATCAGCCTTAGGGCACACCCCACCATCTCTCATAGCCTTCATTTCTCGAAGCTTGATGCGAGCTTGCTCTAAAGACATATCAGGAAACGTCCCTAGTTTAATCTGAACGAGTTTTCCATCAGACTCAGGGCTCCTATAACGGTAGGTAAAGGTTTTCCTCCCAGTCTTACCACAAGCGATTCTCAGACCACGATTTTCACCAGTGTCAGACAAAACACCTTTCTTAGCAGTTAACGCCTCAAGTGTCTTATTCGTTATAGATTTGGTACTCTTCTTCTCAGCCATTTATTGGGGTCCCTTATCGCAGTATGGTGCGGCAATTTCATTATCTAGTGTAGGAAATAAAAAAACTACACTTTTACCTACACTAATGACCGCGCTGTAGTGAAATCCTTTGATACTTAGTGGGACTTGTAGAGATTCCTGAAATCTCGTAACTAATTGATTTGAAATAATTAAATGACAAAAAACACCACTAAAAACAAAGAGTTAAAAACGTCTCATACTCCTATGATGCAGCAGTATCTGAAACTCAAAGCAGAAAACCCAGAAATTCTGCTGTTCTATCGCATGGGCGATTTCTACGA
>CAKZMU010000004.1 GCA_937129145.1 uncultured Lacinutrix sp.
GTCGCTTTTGACTTAAACATTAAAACTTTAGAAAGTGGAGGTGCTTATGGTTTTATTCATGGTAAAGGAAATGTGCCACTTCAAGAGGGTCAAGCTCAACAATTAAAAGAGCGTTTAGTTGAAATGGATAACAGCGCACGTAGGCTATCCAATATTCAAGGCGTTTCTTCTGAATTAGGATTTACACGAATTGGATTAAGTCCTGACGAATTAAAAATGTTTGATTTTCTTAACTACGATACTAAACAAATATGTAATGCTTTAGGGTGGTCGGACGTACTACTTAATAATGATGCACGTGGAGACTTTGGTGGTACTATTCAAGAGATAAGAAAACAAGTGTTAACAGATACTATACAAGCTGACGCAAGGTTGTTAGATGCTGCTATTAATAGTGAAATATTACCACGATATAAGTCTTATCGAGGTTATTGTGTTGAGCATGATATATCGGAACTTCCCGAAATGCAAAAAGATATTAAAACATTATCAGAATGGTTAAATCCTGCTTTAGATAGAGGTGCTATCAATAGAAACACTTACAACACTTATTTAGGTTTGCCAGTTAGCGACAATCCTTTAATGGACGAATATACAGTAGCATCAGACGTACTTACATTAGAGCAAGCCGTAAACGATTTCCCGCTAAACCCACCAAATGAGGAAACAATATAGAAAGCAATGGATAAGATGGCATAATGGTTATGAGAAATATGCTAGAATAGTATTTCAACAGGAATTTAGAAAGCTAGCAAATAAAATACCTTTGCAACTTCTTACGGAAAACAATTACAAAACAATCATTGAAAATGTTATCACAACAACTGAACTACAAAACTCTTATTACACTATTTACAAAAGAATAGGATTAATTCACGGTAAAAGAGTAGGTAAACAGATAAACGCTCAAATAAAAAAAGTAGAGTCTAAGGATTTTACATTAGATATGTTTATAAGTAGATTTGAACGTGATATAATTAGTTTTTTATTTGCTAAAGGTGGAGATAGAATTGTAAGCGTTCGTAATGGCTATATAAAACATATTAAAGAAATTATAGCAACAGGATTAAACGATAATAAAACTATTCCCGAGATAACTTCGCAACTACAAAAACTGTTTAAATCAAGAAAGTGGTATCGTTGGCAAAGTTTAAGAATAGCACGTACAGAAACTACAACGGCTGCTAATTTTGCTGCGGTTACAGCTAGTAGGGTTAGCGGTGTTTTAATGTCTAAAGAATGGATAAGTAGCTTAGACCCTAGAACAAGACGTCCACCACACTCACATTACGACCATTACGTAATGAATGGCGTTCGTGTTGATGTTGACAAAGATTTTGACGTAAGTGGAGAAGAAATGGAATATCCAGGAGACCCTAAAGGAAGTGCTGGTAACACTATAAATTGCAGATGCACGGTAGCTCAAATTCCTAAAAGAGATAAAAACGGTAAGTTAGTTAGAGTAAGACCGATTTAAACACTATAAGAAAATATTATACTAAAAATCCTTTTAATAAATTTTATTTATATTTGTGCTTATGAATGATATATTAACTTATAAGTCTATTTTCGGAGAGATTAAAGACGTGGACACTAAGAAAAGAGTTGTTACGGGTTATTTGTCAGGTTTTGACAATAAAGACCACGATGGAGATATAATTGTAAAAGGAGCGTTTAAAAAATCTATTGAGGAGCGTAAAAATAGTATTATGTTCTTAAACCAGCATAATTGGGCGCAACCTCACGGTAGTTTTAACGTCTTACAAGAAGATAGTAAAGGTTTATATTTTGAGAGTAACCCTTTAATTGATACTTCTTATAGTTCAGACGCTTTAAAATTATATGAAGCTGGAATTATGAAAGAACACTCAATAGGTTTTCAAACAATGTTATCTAATTACGATAATAAAGCCGATGCTAGAATTATAAAAGAAGTGAAGTTATACGAGGGTTCTAATGTAACGTTAGGAGCAAACTCAAATACACCTTTTACGGGTTTAAAATCACTAACATTAAAAGAAGTAAACAATCAACACAAACTAATATTAAAAGCGTTTAGAAATGGGGATTTTACAGACGAAACCTTTAATATATTAGAAATCGCATTAAAGCAATTACAAAAACAAGCATTTGAATTAGGTAAACAATCACTTACTAAATACTTAGAGCCGATAAACATCACTCAAGAAGTAATTAGCGAGCCGAGTGCCGAAGAAATAAAAGCAATTAATAATTTTATAAACACATTATAAAAAATGGAGTTAAAAGAACAATTTGAAGCACTTACTGAAAAATTAGAAGGTAAGTCAAAACAAGAAATTAAAAGCGCATTAGAAGCGTTTGAAGCTAAGAATAAAGAATCTATTGATAACCAAGTAAAAGAGGTTAGAGAAGCGTTTGAAGCTAAATTAAAAGAAGTACAAGACCACGCAAACGAATTAGACGTTAAATTACAGTCTAAAAACGTTAAAACAGAGTTTAAGAGTGCTGTTGAACAGATTAAAGAAAACAAAAACGAGCTTAAAAGTTTAGCTAATCGCTCTAGCCATAATGAGGTTGAGATTAAAGCAGACACAAATAGAGCTTCTGTAAGTGGTAATCAACAAGCTGTTGAGTTAAGCGATATCGGTCAGTTAGCTACAAGAAAGTTAACAATGTACGATGCTTTTCAAAAGATACCAGTATCTAGCTCAAATCATAACGGAACAATTCGTTATTATGACTGGGATGAGGCTACAATCGCAAGAGCTGCTGCAATGATTGCCGAGGGTGCTGCTTTTCCTGAGTCAACTGCTAAATGGAAAACAGAAACTGTTGAGCTTAGAAAAGTTGGAGATACACTTCCTGTAACAGAGGAGTTTTTCGAGGATGAGGCTATGTTTGCTGCTGAATTAGGTCAGTTTTTAAGAACTAACGTAGATTTAGAGGTTGATAATCAAATCGCTAACGGTGATGGAACTGGGCAAAACTTAAAAGGATTATTTGCTTCTGTTGATGCATTTGTGCCTGCTGCTAGTGATATTACAGACGCTAGTATTTATGATTTATTCCCAAAGGTAAAAGAATCTATAACGTCTGTTGGTGGTTCTAAATACGCTCCTAACGTTGCGTTTATGAATATTGCAGATATTAATAAATATAAATTAAAGAAAGACTCTAACAATAATTACGTTATGCCTCCATTTGTGTCAAGAGATGGAAGTTCTATTGATGGAGTTACGGTAATTGAGTCAAACGTTGTAGCTGCTAACTCTATGGTTTTAGGAGATAACAAGTTTGCACGTATTTACGAAAAACCAGGAGTTTCTTTGACACAAGGTACTGTTGACGCTCAATTTACGTCAGATATGACTACTTTAAAAGTAAGAAAAAGATTGTTATTTTTAATTAGAGGAGCTGATAAAGGAGCTTGGAGAAAAGTGACTGATATTGATGCTGCTTTAGTAACTTTAGCAACTCCATAACATACAAACTATTTGTTAGTTAATGTCAAACCTCTATTTCGGTGAATACTGACGTAGGGGTTTTTTATTAAAAATTAAATTAAATTAAATGGCTTATTTAGACGTAATAACATTAGCAACTGCTAAAAACTACCTAGGAATTGACGATACTTTAACTGAGGACGATAACGACATTACACGAATGATTAAAGGTGCTTTAAGGTACATTGAAAATTTTACTAACGTAATGATTTACGCAAGAGATAAAGATTACATTGTTAACAATTACGAATGTAGAGTTTATGACTATCCAATTAATACAGTAAACACTTCGGATTTAACCGCTACAAAAAAACCAAAATACACTCTTTACACAACTAATGATAGTAGTGTAGATGCTGTTAGCATTAACGTTGGTTATGCTACTGCTAGTGATGTACCAAGCGACTTAATAGACGTGGCTTTAGAAATTATAGAACTAAATTATTACGGAGAAAAAGAGCGTGGAGCTGCTAAAAAAGAATTAAGCGATTTATCAAAAGAAGTGTTATATCAATATAAAAGATTTTACATATAATGAGAAATAGACAATCCCGAAAAAGAATTGAAATATACCAAACAACTACAACGGTAAATGAGTTTGGCGGGCGTTCTACTTCTGATGAATTAATAACATCGTCTTGGGCAAACCTTACTACATTAACGAATAGTAGAAAATATATGTCGAGTTCACAAAATCTAGGAATTAACGATGTATCAAACACTATTGTTGTAAAGTTGAGAAAAAGAAATGACATAACTTACAACGCAATAAATCAATATATTAAATACAACGGATTTAGATACAATATTATAACAAATCCAATAGATGTAGATTTTAACAACTCTTATATAGAGTTTTTAGCAACTAAACAAATAGCTAATAAAGTTGATGTTATAGCACCTATTAACTAATGGCGGATAATTTAAGCAAGATATTAAAGTCTTTAAGAAAGTTTGGTAAAGAAGCTGAGGAATTAATAGAAGACACTACTTTAGTAACGGCATCAGAAATAGAAGCGGATGCAAAGAGGTTAGCACCAGTTGATAAAGGGTTTTTAAGAAATCAAATATTTACACAAGAAGTAGATAAGCAAAACTATGAAATTGTAGCGGGTGCAAGATACTCGGCTTACTTAGAGTTTGGGACAGGAGGACTTGTAAACGTGCCTGACGAATTAAAAGAGTTAGCTATTAAATTCAAAGGTAAAGGAGTAAGGCAAATAAACTTAGCACCTCAACCTTTCATGTATCCAGCTTTAGTTAAAGGGCGTGTAAACTATGTAAAAGACTTAAAAGATAATTTAAACGATTTAACAAAGAAATATGATTAAACGAAAAACGAGCTAAATAAATAGCCCGTTAATCAATTAACCTCAAAAAAAATATAACGACAACTTATTCCCTCTATAAGTCGTGAAACAAAGATATATTAATTTTATAATATAAACAAAGAAAATGTTAAAAAATTTACCTGACAAGTGGGTTCGTAAAGCGATATTTAGCGCAATTAATAACATTGTAGTTGATGGTAACATTATTGAGTGCTTCGATTATAGAGTGTCGGGAAATTCGCAGCCTAATTTTTACACGTTAATTTCAACACAAACAAACCAAGTAAATAAGGCTAATAAATGCGAGTACGCTTGGAATAGTAGCGTGTTAGTGGAGGTGTTTACAAGATACAACGGAACTGCTAATCCAGGAGATAGGTTATTAGCCGATAATATATTAGATAAAGTTAAAACACAAACAAATAACTTATCTTTAGATGCTACAAGCGATTTAACAATAGTTTCTCAAACACAAGCGTTTCCTAATGATTTGGTTAGTATTACCGATACTGAAAATGTGTTTAGAAAGTTTATGAGAATAGAATTATATATAAACTAACTCTATTAAGATAAAAAAAGGTATAAATAATATTTATTATATTTGTACTTATTAATAATTTAAAACAAAAAGAATGTCAGAATTTATAAAAGGAGAAGCGGAAATACTAGCTATTTACGATGGTACTGCTTATGTTCCGTTTGCTTGCTTAACGTCTAACGAGATTTCTGAATCAAGAAGCGTTATCGAGAGCCAAACAAAATGTAATCCAGGTGTTGTTACAAAAACAGCGGGAACTTATAGTTATGAAATATCACTAGAAGGAGAATACATAAAACCCGAAACAAGCAAAGAGTCTTGGGCGGAAATTAGAGATAGAATTAGAGACGTTGACGGTTCTACTATCAATTGGCGAATTACAACGACGTATGCAGATGCTTCAACGGATGTGGAGTATGGTACAGCTGTATTTACGGAATTATCTAAGTCAGCACCAGCGGGAGACGAACTAATTACTTTTAGTGCTTCATTATCAGGAAGTGGTAAACCAAGTGCAACCGACCCTAACGCATAATAAATGAAAAAGATAACACTAACAATAAACAAAAAGAAATACGATTTTCACTTTGGTTTAGGCTTTTTAGGAAAGGCTTTAGAAGATTTAGATTTAGATATTAATGAGCTAAGTTTAAAACTAACTAAAAACCCTTTTTATTATGCACCAAAATTAATGTTCTATTCTTACGAGTACGGATGTTTAAGAAAGGAAAAAGAAAGTATTAGTTATGATGTTTTTGTAGATTTATTAGACAAAGATAATAGCTTTGCTAATGGCAATATAGAAAGCTTTTTAGCTGGCTTTACAAATTCTTTAACTAAAGACGTGCCAAAAGAAAAAGAAGCTAAAGTAACAAAAAAAAAATAAAATTAGATTGGGCAACTGATGTTATATCGGTCGCTTTAGGAGAGTTAAGATGTCCGTCTTTGTCGTATGTATATGATATGACTTGGGCGGAATTTTGTATAAGGTTAAATGCATACCAAAGACTAGAAAAAAAAGAATGGTATAAAACAAGATTATTAGCGTATCAAGTTTATGTATCTAATTGGGGGAATCCAAAGAAAAAACCTTTAAATATAGAGCAATATTTGCCTTTAGACGATGAAAAACCTAAACCAAAGTTAAACCAAGCTCAACAAAATGCAATTAAAAAAGCGCAAGAGCAATATAGCAAGATAAAGAATGGAACAACTTAAAGTAGGAATTGGTGCAGATACTAAAAACCTAGAAAAAGGTTTAAAAGATGCTGAAAAAGCGTTAAAGGGTTTTTCTGATAAGTCTAAAAAGATTAGCTTACAGTTAAAGAAAAACGCTATTGAGAGTTCTAAGCTAAGTGCTGAAATATCTAAACTAGACGCTTCTTTTAAGAAAGGTACTATTTCTGAAAGTGATTTTGGCAAACAAATGCTAAAACTTACTAATCAACAAAAGCAATTATCTAACGAGTCTAAAACGTTACGTTCTAACCTAACGAACTTAAATAAGAGTACGCAAGATTTAGGCGGAAAAGGAATGGGTACGCTTAAAAAGGGTGCTGCCAATGGTTCTGCTGCAATGACTTCTTTTAGTAGAACTATTCAAGATGCGCCATTTGGTTTAATGGGTGTATCAAATAACATCACTAACTTAACGGAACAATTTGGGTACTTAAAAAAGAGTACAGGTAGCGCAAAAGGAGCGTTACAAGCAATGTTAAGAGATTTAAAAGGATTTGGAGGTGTTACGCTTGCTATCTCTTTAGCAACCTCTTTAATGTTAGTTTTTGGAGACACTTTATTTAAAACAAAAGATAGAGCAAAAGAATTAAGAGAGGAACAAGACAAACTAACGAAATCTTTAGAAGATTATGAAGCTACTTTAATTGGGGTTCAGAAAACAGAATTAGAAGGTGCTAAATCTGCTACAAAAGAGTTAGTTACGCTTAAACTTTTAAAAAGTCAATTAGAAGATAACACTTTATCTAATAAAAAGAGATTAGAAGCGTTTTACGAGCTACAAAAAAGATACCCTAGCTATTTATCTAACATAAGTAATGAAGTAGCTTTAAATAAAGGCTTAGGTGGTTCTTATGAAACTTTAAAGAAGTTAATAGAAGATAAAGCTAAAGCCGATGCAGCTTCTCAAAATATAGTAAAAAACACTAAACAAGAGTTAATACTTGTTTCTCAACTAGAAGCCGAAAGAATAAAATCGGCAAAAACAAAACTAGCTTTAGAAAATGCAGAAGCATTAGCTTTAAAAAGAGCTGGTAAAGAGCGTTCAGGTAGTAATTTAAGCGTACAAAGAGCTTTAGAGTTAAGAACTGAATTAAATGGGCAAATAGCAAAAGAAAAAGAAATTGTAGATAAAATAACCAAGCTACAAAATGATTCTTTAGTTTTAGCAAATCAAATAAAAGAGGTTGGCGGTGTTGTTCCTTTAGATTTTAGTGTTGGAGATACAGAACAAAATAAAACACGAAAAAAAGTTAAAACTCTTTATAGTGGTTTAGTAGAAGCTAATATAGTAGGTAGGGAAGCGTTTAATTTATCAAGTAGTGAAACACCTTTACAAGTACTTCCACCAGATTTTGATGAACAAGCTGAACTGTTTAAAATAAGGTTAGCAGAATTTAACCAATCAGTTGCTCAAATAATGCAACAAGGCAAGTTTGATACTATTAGTGGTTTTGCAGAAGCTATTGGTGGTGCTTTAGCAAGTGGTGGTAATGTTTTAGAAACTGCTGGAAATGCTTTATTAGGTTCGTTAGGTTCTATTATGGTAAAGTATGGTAAACTTATATTGGCTTTTGGTTTAGCAAGTGAAGCACTTAAAAAAGCAATGCAAAATCCTTTTGGTGGAGGTATTGCTGCTGTTGTTGCTGGTATTGCATTAATTGCTATTGGTAGTGCTATAAGTAGTTTTGCAAGTAGTACTGCATCAAGTGGTGGTAGTAGTGGTGGTTCATCTTCAAGTGGAGGTGGTTCGTATTCTGCACCAAATGTAGGAAGTGGGTATTCTGCACCATCTTCAAGAGGTGGTTATTCTGGAAGCAGTAGTGGTGGCACGGTTGTGTTTGAAATAGCAGGTCAAAAGTTAGTAGGTGTGTTATCTAGGACTTTAAAACAAAATAGAAATCTAGGAGGAACATTATCTTTATCGTAAATGAAACAATACAAGTTACAATATACAGACTTAAATGGTGTGAATAATATTTGCACAATAACAGAAGCTAACGGAGTAGGAGCTTTAGAAACTACTAACATAAAAGGAAGTGTTATTTACAGTTTAGCGGAGGTTGATGACGTAGAAGAAAGTATTAGGGGTGGTGGATTAACTTTGATATTAGAAGCATCAATAGACCAAGATTTAAACGACCTTTACAAAGAAGTAGATAGATATTGGCAAGTTAAATACAGTAGAGATAGTGAAGTTATATTAAATGGATGGTTAATTTCTGACGGTATTTATAGGGATTTAGTTAGTCAAAATTGGATGCTAAATGTAGAAGTAACAGACGGTTTATCGTTCTTAAAAGACCTGGCTTATGTTGATGAGGATGGATTGCAATACATAGGTAAACAATCGCAATTAGAAATAATAGTTAATTGTCTTAAAAGAACAGGAATAAAACAAAACATAAATACAAGTATAAATACAAGATATACAGGTTTATCAGATACTTTAGATGTGTTAGATAATGTTTTTTATAATACCGATAGATTTGTTAAAGACGACGGCAATACTATTATGGATTGCGACCGAGTTTTACGTGATGTATTGGAATTGTACAACGCTCAAATAATATCATTTAAAGGAGAATGGTACATCTTTAAAATAAGTGAGTTATTAAACGATACCGATGTTGTTTTTTACAGATACGATAAAGACGGAGTAGCTTTGTCGCCAACTACACAAGAAGTAGATTTTACTTTTAGTTTAGGTAGTTTTGGAGATAGTTATTATCCATGCCACGTAAACGAAAATCAATCAATTAATTATAGTAGAGGTGTTGGTGCATATCGTATTAATTACAAATATGGTTTAGATTTAAGTTTATTAGAAAATATCTATTTAGCACATTCTGGAGGTACGATTAGCGAATGGACTATAAACTCATCAACAAACCTAACATTAAACGCAAGTGGATTTGGTGTTGATTTAGATTTTGATGCTACTGCTTCTGTAAAGAATCTTACAAGTAATACTATTGCTGTTTTAGTAGATGATTTAATTAACTGCAATATAAAGTTTAAAACAACATCATTAACTAAAAACACAAACATTTTATGGTGGGGACAATTTAACTACAAGATAATATTAACAGGTGGTAGCACTTATTATTACAATCCATTTGTAGTACCAGCAGAATGGACATTAACAGATACAACAGCTTTTTCATTTGGTGGAGAATTAAATTCAACTACTGAAATATTAGTTGACTTACCAGCAGCACCGATAGCAGGAAATATAACAATAGAAATTTGGACACCAGAGCAAACTAATGATGAAACAGGTACTTTTCATCTAAATTACATAAGTGTATCGCCACAAGGAGAAACAACCTCTAGTGGACTAAAAAAAGGCGAGTTTCATACTTTCCAAAGAGAAAACAATCCATCTACTAATATAAAAGACACTAAAACTGTAAACGTAGGCGACCAGCCATCTGATGTTTATTATGGTACTATTTATAAAGCTGATGGGGTTACACCTACTGAAACATGGAATAGAAAAGATATTGTAGAGGAAAAGGCTATTTTAGAATTAATGGGAATTGAAACGCTTACTTTAAAACAAAAAACAAGTCAAAACTTTACAGGGGATGTATATGGATTTCTAAACCCGTTAAAATTAATAACCATTAATAATATAGTTGGTTCGTTTATTCCTTTATCTATAAGCTATAATAGTTTAACAAATATTACAAATGTAAATTTGCACGAGGTCTTTAATGATGTTGTTTCTGACATAGATTATGAGATAGAAATAGACTACGGAAATACGGAAAAACCTACTATAAAAGGGTAAAAATTAATTAATTATATTTGTATAATGTTTCACAAAGGAGAAGTACAATTATTGTATATAAAATATGACGGAGATTTTTTACCTATTGGATGTTTAACATCTAATAGCTTTTCCGAGGGTGTAGATACATTGCCAGCTACAACTATTGATGATGGTGGATGGAAAAAACAAATACTAACAAATCAATTTTATAGTATTAGTTTTAGTGGTTTAATTATAAACACAGCTTTTACGAAAGGGGATTTTTCTAAAGTTAGTTATGATAGGATTAAACAAATAAAAAGAAACAAAGAAGTAATTGAATGGAAAATATCGGATGATGTAGGGTTGTTTATAGAGCAAGGGTACGGACAAATAACATCTTTAAGCTCGGCTTCAAGTGTTGACGATATGATTTCATTTGAGGGAGAAATTTTAGGATACGGAGAGCCTACGAGTTCAACAGAATTAACATACGAGTTGCAAGACGGTAACGACAATCCAATACAAGACGGTAACGATAATATAATAAAAGGATAAATGAGTACAGTTAAAATAAACGAATTAGCAAAAGAAGTAATAAGCACGACCGAATGGTTTGTTAAAGCGGACGATAACGGAATAGCTACCAAAAATACTATTAGTTCTTTAGCGAATACTATTAATACATTAGGTGCAACAAATTTCAGAGGTATATTAATGATTGTTGACACACCGACCGAGGATGGTTTTTATTTCGCTGGAGAAAGTGGAACATTTACAAATGCGGATAACATTGTAGTTGACTTAAATAACGGATTTACAATTATTACAGTTGCATCAACACAAACGGTGTTTGATAGCTTAGTTATTCCTTTAAATTATACGCCCGTTCAAACCTTTGACAAAACTGACAATGATAATGCAGCTTCAATGAAAGCTATTGATGATTATTACCAGCCAAAAATAACTAAAAATAGCGACGATATTGGGGATAAAACAACCTTA
>CAKZMU010000005.1 GCA_937129145.1 uncultured Lacinutrix sp.
AACGGTCCAACTTCATGCCTTTTACAAGGTCTTTTATTTCGCCATCTGTACGCACTTTTACAAAGCCTTGTTTGGCAATTTGTTCAAACAATTCACGATAATGTCCTTTTCTAGAACGAATTACTGGTGCTAAAATATTAATGCGTTTACCTGCAAAACTCTTAATAATCAAGGCTTGAATTTGCTCATCGCTATAGCTTACCATTTTTTCGCCAGTATTGTAACTATAAGCATCACTAGCACGAGCATATAACAAACGTAAAAAATCGTAAATCTCAGTAATAGTCCCAACGGTTGAGCGTGGTGACTTACTTGTTGTTTTTTGCTCTATGGCAATCACAGGAGAAAGTCCATCGATTTTATCGACATCAGGACGTTCTAAGCCACCTAAAAACTGTCTAGCATACGCAGAAAACGTTTCTATATAACGTCTTTGTCCTTCGGCATAAATCGTATCGAACGCTAAGGAAGATTTACCACTTCCTGACAAGCCTGTAATAACGACTAGTTTTTCTCTTGGTATGGTAACATCTATGTTTTTAAGGTTGTGAACCCTTGCACCTTGTACGTCTATATGTTCTTCGAAATTGGTCATAAATTGGCAAATCATCCTAAGTAAATAATTTGGTTTATTTACTTTGGGTGACAAAGTTTGCAAAGGTACAGATTTTATGAGTAAATAAGAAGTAAACTACTAACAGTACATTGTTGATAAGTGAACTTTAATTGAGTAGAGCCAGGTATAGTATTTTAGGATATTTATGGGTAACTTGTTTGCGCTTAGATATAGATGTGAAATTTTCATACTAAAGCTTAAATATAATCCCACAAGCAAAATTATAGGCAACATGAAGCATATTTTTATAACATTATTTGTTGGTTTTCTGTCAACAGGATTTTCTTTTGCGCAGAACACGTCATTGTTTAATGGAAAAAACTTAGATGGATGGATAATTTACGGTACCGAAAAATGGTACGTGGAAGACGGACTTTTAATATGCGAAAGTGGTGATGATAAAGAATATGGCTATCTGGGTACTGAAAAAAATTATAAAGATTTTATACTCACTCTAGAATTCAAGCAAGAACAAAATGGCAATAGTGGTGTGTTTATTAGGTCAACTGTTGATGGTGTTAAGGTTAGTGGTTGGCAAGTAGAAGTTGCGCCATTGGGAAAACATACAGGAGGTGTATATGAATCGTATGGTCGTGGATGGTTGATTAAACCAGATACAGAAAAGGAAAAAGTTTTACAAGAAGGAGAGTGGAATAAGATGAAAATAAAAGTGAAAGGAGAGGAGTTAACATCATGGCTAAACGGAATTAAAATGATAAACATTAAGGATGAGAAAATAGGAAATGGTGAAGGCGGAATTGTTTTACAAATTCACAGTGGAGGAGATGTAAAAGTACTTTGGAGAAATATTGAAATAGAAGAGCTTTAAACAAATATAAATGCTTTTATCTAAAACAGAAAAAGAAGACTTAGATCAAATTGTCTCCATTGAATCACATAAGGATAACTCAATCTTTGTATTCCCAAATACCAAAGAAGAGCATTTAAATTTAATTAGTAATGAAGATATCAATCACTTCATTCTAACAGAAGATGATGGGAGCATTATTGGTTATGTGATTCTAGCAGGATTAACAAACACCAATAAAAGTATTGAACTTAGACGAATTGTTATTTCTAAAAAAGGAAAAGGTTATGGTAGAAAAGCCTTAAACAAAATAATGAATTATTGCTTTAATGAATTGCATTGCCATCGTCTTTGGTTAGATGTGTTGGATGCCAACGACAGAGCACGTTATTTATATCAATCTGAAGGATTTAAAGAAGAAGGTGTGTTAAGAGATTGCATATTTAAGAATGGCAAATACCAAAACTTAATAATTATGTCCCTGCTCGAAATGGAATATAAAAACAATTAAAGAAGCTCGAAAAAAATTAATATACTTGTTAGTTAAATAAAATTACATATCTCTAAATAAATGAAAAACAACCTACTGTTCATATTTGCACTCATAATATTTTCTTCTTGTGGTAATGATCCAAACCATTTTGTATATAAAACTAAATCAGGTGAGTATGCCTCAAAACCTGGAAATTTTATTGCAGACTTTCCAATAGGACCAAAGCACTCTGCTATAGACAACCAAATAGGATTGGATAAATTTCAAATGCATCTATTTCGTTCTACTTTAGGGCCAAATAAAAATTTTTCAATAGAGTATGTTGATTATCCAGAGCATATGATTACATCTATGACTGATGAACAAATTTACAGTCAAGGAGTCACAAACTATGCTAATAAAGTTTCAGAATCTTTTCAGCTTGAATCTCTAGAATCTATTGAACAGCATGGATTAAAAGGACAATACTTTGTTTTAACTCTTAAACAAAGTGCTATAGATAAAGGAGCTAAAGGTTATATTGAAGGTAAATTATTTAGAAACGGTAATAGAGTTTATACAATAACTTATCTAGGACATAATGATAATAATACAGGTGCTTTTATGAAATCATTTAGATTAATTAATAAAGATTTATAATACTTTCAAAATCAATATAATTATGTAGTGATTAAAACTGCTTCCTTGCCTTTTTATTTCTACTGCTTCTAAAATTTCTGCCGTTTCTTGTAAAGTAAGCCACAAAAGCCCATACAGCACCAATTATCGCAATTATAATAAGTATATCGAATGCTTCATCTGGTATATTCATACTGTTAAGATACGAAAAATAGTCGCTATTTAGGATTTTGTAAGGATTGTTGCGTTATAAATTACAACAATGTTTAGAGGTTGTGTTACTTACCAGCCACCACCGCCACCGCCGCCACCGCCGCCACCAGAGAATCCGCCACCACCAGAGCCACTACCACTACTTGAAGGGGGTGTTGCAGACTTACTAATAGAATTGGATAATGATGAATTAAGCGTATGGTTAAAGGTTGAGAAATTGCCAATACGTCCTCCAGAGTACCATGTTGGTTGATAGCTTTGGTCTATGAGCGATTTATCAATTAAATTTTGGAATTTGTCTCCCCAAACATCTTCAGCTTCTAAGACCACAGCATAAGGCAATAGTTTTTCGAAAATGTCTGGCGTTAAATCTGGTGGATTAAAGTGTGCAATTTGTTTTTCTTCAGCTGCATTCATGTACATTTTAAAGCCTTCAATTAAAGACTTAAGCCTTAGTTTTTCTACTGCAGGTTTTCTAATTAGGTATTGGTAAATCAAAAAGAAAGTAATATTCAACACCAAAAATAAAACAAATATTATTCCGTCGTTTTCTCCTTGAAAATAATTGGAAACAAGGAATACGAATAAGAACACATAAGCGATGATGGTCAATATTGGGACTATCCAAAATTTCAAATTCATACCCTGATAAATTAAACCATGATGCTGTTTCCTTAATGATGATTTAAAGGCAGATACAGCACTTTGTATTTTGGAATCGTATTTTCCATTTAATGAAACGGTGGAACTGCCCGAAAATAGTTTTTTTAAAAGCACACGTTCTTCATCGTTAAGTCCTCCTGAATCTTCCTTTTCTTTGCGAATGGTATACTGTTTGCTTTTAAACAAACCAAATACATACTCTTGGGCATCTTCTTCAATTTTTAGATATCCTTTTACAGCTAAATTTAAAATAGCACCTGTTATTAAATCGTTGTGATAGCGTTGTTTGTCAAGCATGCCCACAGAAGCTGGCGTCATTTGCTCAGGCACTTCATATTGTGGAATTACCGTTGGTTTTTTTGGGTCGATACCAAACTTTAGCCACGTAAATCCGTAATAAAACAATAGCGCTAAACTTATTAATCCGCTTAAAATAAGCGCGCCATACTTTTGAAGAAATGTTGGTGGAGGCGGTGGAGGCGGTTGGTTGACAATACCTTTATTAAAACCTACTGCCACAGTTAAGTTTTCTCCAGCTCTTAAATTATCAGCAGTAAAACGAATACTATTTTTAGATAATACTGTTGAACTACAATTGCTACTATTACTTCCATAGCTTCCAGTATAACAAGCATTCTGGATAATGTTTCCATCAGACGGAAGTATAATTTCGCTGGAGACTTGACCAAAAGGTAAAGCCCAATCAAAACCATTAACATTCCAGTAAATTTCATCATAAGTGTCAAAAAAGCGAATTTGTCCGCTCATACTGTACGTAATGATGTAGTTGTATTCGCCTTCGTTTAAAAACACATCGCTTTCGCCGACATAAATGGTGATGGCATTGCTGCTTTTTTCGGTGTGGTATTTAGACCTGCTTCCATCCCTTTCAACAGATAGTATTTTATAATCTAATTTTACACTTCTACCAGAACTATCACTGCTTACCGTTGGTATAGTACGTGTAATACCTCTTTTAAAAACATTACCATTGGCATAAACTTTTATGGATTCTTTTACAGTAATGATGCTTGAGGTGTCCACTTCAATATCTGAATGAAAAGAAATAATTCGTTCACTTTGCCCAAATATGAAAAGCGAGCCAACAAAAAATGATACAATAAAAAAGAGCTTCTTCAACAATTTAAAACTTTACTTGTGGGTTTTGTCTTTCTGCTTCTGTGTCAATTTCAAAAAATGCAGCTTTAGTGAATTTCGTCATTCCAGCAATGATGTTTGAAGGAAACTGGTCGATTAAAATGTTATAATCGCGAGTGGTTCCGTTATAATAGCGTCTCGATTTTTCAATGCCAGACTCAATGTCGGACAACTCGTTTTGCAAGCTTAAAAAATTCTCGTTTGCTTTTAGCTCAGGATATTGTTCAGCGACCGCATATAAGTTTATTAAAGCTCTGTTTAACTGGTTTTCGGCAGTTTGCTGCCCTTCAACCGTTGTTGCATTTTGTGCCTGACTTCTCGCTTTTGTGACATTCTCAAAAGTTTCTTTCTCGTGACTTGCGTAACCTTTAACGGTTTCGACCAAGTTTGGAATTAAATCATAACGTTTTTTTAACTGTACGTCTATGCCACTCCAAGCTTCGTCCACGAGTGTGCTTAGTTTTACCAATCTGTTGTAAATCCCGACACCGTAAAATGCGAAAAGAATTACTAAACCAATTAATACATAAGTTATCATCATAGTTATTGAATATTTAGGAATTAAAGGTATTAAAAATTTTATGGAAAAGCTATGTATAAGAGCTTAACTCGTTTTTCTAAAAAAAATAATATACTTTTAGTACTCAACAAAAATTACGTAAAAAAAATTAAACATGTATAACCATATTACTAGAGGTATTAAATATGCGTTTACTTCAATGGCTTTCTTGTTTTTGGCTTGTAGTCAAGAAATCCAAAAACGCGCTAGGAAAGATGCGCTATGGTACAAGCAGCCTGCCAAAAATTGGAATGAGGCTTTGCCACTTGGGAATGGTAAGTTGGGAGTTATGGTTTTTGGTAACACGGCTAATGAGCGTATTCAATTAAATGATGATTCCATGTGGCCAGCAAATATTGAAGATTGGAACGAACCTGAGGGTAATAAAAATGACCTTGAAGAGATTCGTAAATTACTATTTGAGGGCAAAAATGATGAAGCAGACAAACTATTTGTAGATAAGTTTTCTAGAAAGGAAGTTGTTAGATCTCATCAAACTTTAGGTGATTTATTCATTGATTTTGATCATCGAAATGTTACCGAATATAAAAGAGAATTAAACATTAGTTCTGCCACGTCAAAGATTTCTTATAAAACCAATGGTCAACTTGTAACAGAAAAGGTATTTGTTTCCAATCCAAAAAACGCCATAGTTATAGAACTCACTTCTGCTGCAACTGAAGGGTTAAATGGAAAGATTAGAATGAGCAGACCCGAAGACGAAGGATTTCCTACGGCATCATCTTTTACCAATAATGAGAATCTTCTTTTTATGCAAGGTGAAGTCACTCAACGAAAAGGACGTTTTGATTCTGAAGCAGCACCTATTTTGAATGGTGTTAAATTTGAGACCTGTTTAAAGATAGTTAATGAGGGTGGTAAAATAATAAAAGGCGAAGATTTTCTTGAATTAAAAAATGTTAAAAAGGCAACGCTGTATGTGGTCTCAAATTCATCTTTTTACTTTGATGATTATAAAAAACAAAATAGTCTCGATATGAAAGCCATAGCCTCAAAGAGTTTTGATGATTTGAGAAGTGAACATGTTAAAGATTATCAGAACCTGTACTCAAGAGTAGATATCGAACTTGGCTCAAATGATTTAGATTCTATTCCTACCGATCAAAGACTAACTCGCATAAAAGATGGCGCCGTTGATTTGGGTTTAGAAGCTTTACTGTTTCAATATGGTCGTTATCTTTTAATTGCATCTTCTAGAGAAGGCACTAATCCCGCAAATCTTCAAGGCTTGTGGAATGAGCATATTGCAGCACCCTGGAATGCAGATTACCACCTCAATATTAATTTACAGATGAATTATTGGCTTGCCAACATGACAAACCTTAGTGAGCTTAATACTGCTTTATTTGACTATATTGATAAATTAGTTGAAAATGGAAAAGTGACAGCACGTACAAATTTTGGGTGTAGCGGTACATTTATTCCGCATGCAACAGATTTGTGGGCAGCAACATGGTTAAGAGCTCCTACAGCTTATTGGGGCTGTTCAGTTGGTGGAGGTGGTTGGTTAATGCAGCATTATTGGCAACATTATGAATACACCAAGGATGAAAACTTCTTAAAAGAAAGAGCTTTTCCTGCGATACAAGAAGTCGTTCGGTTTTATAGTGATTGGATTATAGAAGACCCTAGAGATGGTGCATTGATTTCGGCACCTTCAACGTCTCCTGAAAATCGATTTTTAAATAAAGATGGAAATATGGTTGCTTCGTGTTTGGGTTCTGCAATGGATCAGCAAATAATATATGAGGTATTTGATAACTATATTAAAGCTTGCAGCATTCTAAAAATAAACAATGCTTTTGTTGAAAAAATAAAGCAACAGCAAGTACAATTGCGACCAGGATTTGTGATAGGTGAAGAAGGTAGAATTCTTGAATGGGATAGATTGTATCCAGAACCGGAACCAGGTCACAGACACATGTCTCACTTATATGGTTTTCACCCTGGAACTCAGATTGGCAAGGATAAAGACCCTGAAATATTTAATGCAGTTAAACAAACCTTGGATTATCGATTAGCTAATGGAGGAGCAGGAACAGGTTGGAGTAGAGCTTGGTTGATTAATTGTAGTGCCAGATTATTAGATGGCGAAATGGCCTATGAGCATATTCAGTTGTTATTAAAAAAATCTATCAGCAATAATCTCTTTGATTTGCATCCACCATTCCAAATTGACGGCAATTTTGGTTATACGGCTGGTATTTCGGAAATGCTTTTGCAGTCGCATGAAGAAAACACAATTAGAATATTGCCAGCCCTCCCAAAAGGCTGGAAAGATGGACATGTTAAAGGATTGAAAGCAAGAGGTGATTTAACTTTAGATATTTATTGGAGTAATAATCAGCTAGAAAAAGTAACCATAATTTCAAATATTGATAACAAATTCAATTTGATTTATAAGGAAAATACAGTGCCAATAGAACTAAAAAAGGGAGGCACTTATACTTATGAGCTTCCAATTAAATAGAACCAATATACTAATAGTATGTGTAGCAAAGTAAAAAGTTATATGTAACATTATGTGCAGTATAGCGACATATACATAATCAATCAAAACAATCAACTATATATTCAAATAAAATTTAATTTTTAGAATATTTGCAGTATTACTAATGTTTGTGCAAGTGTTATTTTCAATTTTCGGACAAAATATAAGCATGAATATGATGCTTCCAATGGGATTAATACAATTAGTACTTCCAATTTGGTTAATAATTAAAGGCTTTAGTGATTCAGAATTAAAAGAGAAAATTCAGTAAAAAAAAAGAATGAGACAATGTTGAAGCAAAATCACATTTTTTAACTCTCGAAGTTTTCAAAAAAATTAATATACTTGTAATAGTAATTAAAACAGATTTCCACTTTCGTGGCAACTTTAAATACTTTTAAAATGAGATTATTAGGTATAGGCTCCAGAATTAACCACTCAGACTACGGAAAAGGCGTTGTAACCAATGTAACATCAAGACATTATTGGGTGACTTTTATAGAAAACGGATTAGAAACCATAGAACTCGATAGCGAGTTTGAAGTGATAGAACGTGCAAACGCAGATGATGTTGATACCGTTAGTTTGTTTGATGTTGAAAGTAGCTTGGTGGACATACTAAAAAAATGGAGCGATGTGAGTGAGGTCGTACCAATAGCCGATAAATGGAAAGGTGGTAACCTAATTTTAGAACCAGGTGATACTTCTTTGCAGAGCAAAGAAATACCTATCGATACCTTTTTTCATAAAATAGTTATGGTTCGTGACAGACTACGAGTGATGGAACAAAAAATAAACTCTAGTAAAAACCTTGATGAGCAAGAAAAAATAGACTTGCAACAATACATTACTAGGTGCTATGGTAGCTTAACCACATTTAATGTATTGTTTAAACAAAAAACTCAGCAATTTTCTGGGCAGAGTAGTAAATAGGGTATAGGTTATTCTTTTTTTCGTCATTGCGATACAGACATTTACCGTCAGTAGAAGGAATCTGTTTATTGTTAACTCTGATTATACATATTACTCCGCACCCAAACATTCGCACTTTGGATTTTAATAGTTACAATCATATTCAGTATTTTTAATCCATGATAAATGACGCATTGGTTACATACTTGGAATCCTATTTAACGGAACATCGCAAAGCACGTTTTCAAAAGGTGTTGTCACAACGCACCAAACATTTTACAGTAGCTACCGAAGATGTCTATCAACTACACAACACAAGTGCAGTCATGCGTAGTTGCGATGTGTTTGGAATTCAAGAACTTCATGTTATTGAAGAGCAAAACGTAAAGCGCATTGATAGAGAAATTGCCATGGGCGCACAAAAGTGGGTGGATTTACATCGTTATCATTCCGCCAAAAACTGTATTGATTCTTTAAAAGCAAAAGGCTATCAAATAGTCGCTACCACACCACATACTAATGATTGTTTGCTACAAGACTTTGATGTCACTAAAAAATCCTGTTTCTTTTTTGGTAGGGAAACCGAAGGATTGTCTGATACTGTAATAAACGAAGCTGATGCGTTTTTAAAAATACCTATGGTTGGTTTTACCGAAAGTTTAAATATTTCGGTCTCGGCTGCTATTATTTTGCAATTTGTTACTGCTAGATTAAAACAAAGCGACGTTTCTTGGCAACTTTCTGAAAGTGAAATACTTGAAAAACGTTTCGACTGGTGTGCAAAAACCATAAAAAGCATTGACCAAATTTTAGAACGTTATAAAAATCAAACTTAATTTTGTAATTTTAAAACGTCAAACAACACTAATTCAACCAACCATGACAATATTTTTATATGTAATTGCTGCAATTGTATTATTAATTGTGGTGTTAGGATTAATTGCACCTAATAATTACCAAGTAAAGAGAAGTATTATTGTTAATCATCCGCTTCCCGAAACATTCCAGTATTTAAAATCCATTAAAAACCAGAACGATTGGTCGCCATGGAAAAAGAAAGACCCAAACATGACCCAAACGTTTGAAGGTACTGACGGTGAAATTGGATTTATCTCAAAATGGAAAGGCAATAAAGATGTAGGCGAAGGCGAGCAAGAAATAATTGCGATGATTGAAAACGAATCCATCGACTCAGAATTACGTTTTTTTAAACCTTGGAAATCACAGTCTATAGGACAATTATTGGTGGATAAAGTAGATGAGAACCAAACGATGGTTACTTGGGGATTTTCAGGTAAAAACCCATTTCCATTTAATATTTTCATGCTGTTTTTCAGTTTTGAGAAAGCAGTAGGAAAGGATTTTGAGGAAGGATTGGAAAGTTTAAAAAAGATATTAGAAAATAAATAAACAATTATGAAAAAAAATATGGTAGGCTGGTTTGAAATTCCAGTATCGGACATGGAACGCGCTAAAGCATTTTACGATGTAGTATTTAACATTGAAATTAATATCATGGACTTTGGAGGTATTTTAATGGGATGGTTTCCTGAAAGCGATATAGATTCGCATGGCGCATCTGGGTCACTTATAAAGCAAGAATCATACATTCCCAGTCAGGAAGGAACGATGGTGTATTTTATGAGCGAAGACGTACAGATTGAACTAGACAGAATTGAAGCTGCTGGCGGAAAAATATTCCAACCAAAAACTCAAATCTCGGAAGAGCATGGGTATATGGGAGTTTTTATAGATACCGAAGGCAATAGAGTGGCACTACACTCACAAAACTAGAGTCTTGAACGACTACTTTTGCTAAGTACTTTGTACTCTTCGTAACATTCGCTAATGGCATCCAATATTTGGAGGTCATTGGCTGTACGAATAAAGTCTTTGGAGTAGTTACATTCGCTTATCAGTAAATCTAAATCTACTTTATCTACTTTTAAAAGTGCTGTGAGCATTTCACGGTCAAAACGCGAAGCTAAGAGATTTCGTATTTCATCATCAGCTTTCATTTGTCGGAGTTTCCGCATTTCACGAGGTTTTTTGCCAAACATTTTATGCAAGAAATCCGCAGGATTAAAAATAGCGCCCAATACTTTACTCACCATACTTGGCGAATTCGTTCGTCCTTCATACCCAGAATTTGGAAGTCCAGAAATACTGTATCGTGTATCACGACGAATAGGCACTTGCTGTATATCTATTTCTAAATAGCCTGTTAATCGTAATTGATTTACTACTACTTTTTCTAGTGCTAGCGCAAGTTCGGTCATTTCAATAGACGTTGCTGCACCAAATACAATCCAATCATTAGTAACACGTACTTTTATGGATTTATAACCTAAATACGATAAATGCAGTGTGTCGTTTACATTGGCTCTAATTTCAAAATCTCCAATGCCATCGGTAGTTGTGCCAATAACTTGATTAAGGTTTACAATGTTAACGCTCTCAAGAGGAGAGCCATCGGCAGCACGTATAATTTTACCCTTAACATAGGTTTCTTGGGCAAAACCAATTGCTGATAATAATACAAGACCACAGAGTAGGAAAAACTTCTTCATCAATTAATTTTTATTCTTTTTAAAGACTAGTATATAGTCGCTTTAAAGTATAAAAGTACTAAACAAAACGTAGATAATAGGAATTGCTTATGATTTTGACTTAAAATTAACAAGAAAGCCTTAGTTAGTACATGAAAAAATAAGTTTTGAAAATTCATACAAATAGTAATCTTGAAAACACCCCTAAAGTCCCCTCAAGGGGACAATTACTCGCAAGACTATTTTTAGGATTGTCCCCTTGAGGGGACTTTAGGGGTGTTAATCTATAAACTATGTTTAAAAATTTTGTCATGCACTTGCAAAAAAATCTTACTTTCTTCGGCTACGTCTTGGTCTTGAAGCTGCAAAGTCTCCAGATGTATTTCCAGAATTTGAACGTCTTGAACTAGAATCATTATCTGAGCGTCTTCTAGAGCTAGTGTTATTGCTAGAACGACGTCTGTCGTTTCTGTTACTACTACCACTTCTAGATTCCGAACGCCTTTCGCTACGTCTTCCACCATCGCGTTTTCCTCCGCTACGTCTATCATCACGTCGTCTTCCGCCACGACCTCTATTGCGACTTCTACCTTTGTCTTCGCTAATTTCAACATTCACAAAGCGTCCGTTTTGTTTAAAATCTGTAAAAAAGGCAAGTACTTTTTCTTGTTCTTTAGTTTCAGTATTAAAAAATGAAAAGCTGTCTTTTACATCCACTTTAAACACATCGTCTTTTCCAAGATTTAGAACCTCCTTTAAAAAGTCTTTTAGACTCATCCAGTCGTAACCATCTTTTTTACCAATGTTGATAAAATAGCGCGTCGATTTTTCATCACTTGTATCCCTAGAACTACTATTTTTAGCTTCAGCGTTTAAATCTTTGGCTTTTTGGTAGTAATTGTGGAAACGTGTAAACTCCACCGAAAAGAATTTTTTAATGAGTTCATCTTTTGAAGAATCTTCAAAAAGCGTGTTGATATCATTCAAATATGGGTCGATATCGTGGTTTATTTCGGTATCATGAACTTTATTGGCAAGCGACATTAATTGCACCTGACAAATTTCCATACCATCAGGGATTTCTTTCTTCTCAAACTGTTTTTTAATAATACGCTCAATACTTTTTATTTTACGCATTTCACTTTTAGAGACAATCACCATCGATACACCAGTTTTTCCTGCACGACCAGTTCTACCTGAACGGTGTGTGTATGTCTCGGTTTCATCTGGCAATTGGTAATTGATAACGTGAGTAATATCGTCAACATCAATACCACGAGCAGCAACATCTGTAGCCACCAACATTTGTATTTGTTTGTTTCTAAAGGATTTCATGACCAAATCACGCTGATTCTGACTCAAATCACCATGAAGTGCACCTGCACTATAACCATCATCAATTAATTTTTCGGCTACTTTTTGCGTATCTCTTTTGGTACGACAAAAAATTACTGAAAAAATATCTGGATTAGCATCAGCTAATCGTTTTAAGGCTGCATAACGGTCTCTAGCGTTTACTAAATAATATTCGTGAGATACTTGGTTGGTACTTTCGTTTCTGTTCCCTACAGTAATCTCAATTGGATTATGCATGAATTTTTTTGCAATAGTCGAGACCTCTTTTGGCATGGTTGCAGAGAACAACCAAGTACTTTTATCTTGTGGTGTGTGTGATAAAATATCTGTAATATCTTCATAGAAACCCATGTTTAGCATTTCATCGGCTTCATCTAAAACGGCATATTCAATTTTAGAAATATCTACCAAACGTCTGCTAATCATATCTTTCATACGACCAGGTGTAGCTACAATAATTTGTGCACCTCGTTTAACCTGTTTCGCTTGGTCGGTAATACTAGCGCCTCCATAAATAGCCGTAACGTTTAAACCGTTATAGTATTTACCGTAGTGCTTCATTTCATTAGTAATTTGCAAACAAAGCTCACGCGTAGGCGATAAGATTAATCCTTGTGTTGTACGACTGTTAACATCAATTTTTTGAAGCATAGGAAATCCAAAAGCTGCTGTTTTGCCAGTTCCTGTTTGTGCCAAGGCAACGAGGTCGCTTTCTTGTTCTAATAAAATAGGAATTGCTTTGTCCTGTACTTCACTTGGTGTTTCAAAACCTAGGTCGTTAATGGCTTGTAGAATAGAATCCTCTAGTCCCAATTGTTGGAATGTGTTCATGTTTGTAATAAGTATTCGATTATGTTATGTAAGTGTTACATATAGAAGCGAATCGACATACTTAAACCTAAACTTCTGGTAACACACTCCTCACGCTGAGGAATTTAAATGAACTCAGTATTCTGAGTTTCAGCGTGCAAATATAGGGTTATTTTTTGGAATGTGGCTTTTGGTTGTGGTTATTGGTATTTTTAGTAACTAATTGTTTGTTTAAGCGAAAAATTCAATAAGTATACTTGTACCTTGTTATTGAAGTTAGTTTATCATTGCTAAATAATTTTTCTTCAATAACATTGTTTTGCTTGTCATATAAATATTTAAACTTCATTGTTTTTTTTAACATAGTATCTTTTCCTTTTACACTATAACTAAAACTAAGAATGGGGTCATTATTTTCGTTAAATGAAGTTTTAGAAAAATTGTATAATTCGTTTTTGGAGTTATACCATTTTTGAGAGATTTTATTGTTTTTTTTATCATATCTAAATTCAACTCTACCTTTTTGTCTGCCTAGACCATCAAGACTTTTAAGTTCAATTGCTTGCCAATTCTCATCATATTTTTGAACTGTAATTTCTTTAAGATTACTATTGTCTCTTTCTTGAATAAGTTTTCCTGTTTTGTGTTTTCTATTATAAGTTCGTTTAGTTACGGATGATCGTTTATTGTTTCTAATAGATACACTCTTAATGATTCTACCATGCCTGTCATATTTAGTTTTTTTTTCAATATTAATTGTACCATCCCTATCATACATTATAACTTTTGTTTCATTACCATGTTTATTATAAAAATAGTTAAAACTTATACTTTTTGAATAGGAGTTATCTTTAAAGCTATATGTTGTTGTGTTTAATTTTCTTCCTTTCAAATCATAAGATAGAATATATTTGGAAGTTGCTTTTTCAAAGGGCAAACTGTCTTTATATTCTATTTTAAAGCCAGCTAATTCAGCTCTTTTTGGTTTTCCATTTAATCCGTCAAAAGAATTTAAATATTTCAAGCTATTTGAACAAGAATAGGTGAAAACTAAGAGTAGAAGAAGTATTGGTTTATTTATTTGCATGATATAGGAATTAGATTGGGTTATTATCATTAGACGAATCTAACTATTAAAAATTAAAAAATCAACCAACCGCTTTACAGCTTTCCCTCGATGCCCAATGGTATTTTTCAATTCCAAATCCATTTCAGCAAACGTTTCAGTATAACCTTTAGGTTGAAAAATGGGGTCGTAACCAAAACCTTTATTGCCTTTTTTTTCTTTAGTGATAGTACCTTCACAAATACCTGTAAAGGTCTTTAATTCATCCTGAAGGTGTAGAGCGACAACCGTTTTAAATTGGGCAGTTCGGTCGTTTTGGGTTTGTAATTCATTTAATAATTTACTCATATTGTCATTAGAATCCCTTTGTTCTCCAGCATAACGTGCCGAATATACTCCAGGAGCGCCATTTAAAGCATTGACTTCTAATCCAGTATCATCGGCAAAACAATCGTAACCATATTTTCCTTTTACATAACGGGTTTTTTGTATGGCATTACCCTCTATGGTTGGTTGCGTTTCTGGAATATCTTCAGTACAACCAATATCTTTTAAGCTCAATAATGTAATTGTTGGTGGTAACAAGGCTTGTACTTCTTTAAGTTTGTTAAGGTTATTGGTTGCGAAAACGAGTTGCATAACTAAATTTTAGAGTGTAAAAATAAATATTTATCTAAAACTAAAATTTGTAGTATCTTGATACAGATAAAAAACCCATAACATTATTTAAAATGACAAAAAAACCAACCACAAGAAGACAATTCATTGAAAAAGGTGTAAAATTTGGAATAGCTTTACCACTAGTAGGGTCAAGTTTATTAGCTTGTAATTTTAATGAAAAAAAAGAAGAAGCATCCAGTAAAGACGCTTCTTCAAAAAAACTAAACATTTTAATATTAGGAGGGACTAGTTTTTTAGGGCCACATCAAATAGCCTATGCTTTGGGTCGTGGACACTCGGTCTCAACATTTACCAGAGGAAAAACAAAACCTACCGCACATCAAGAGTTATTTAAAAATGTCACACAATTAGTTGGCGATAGAAATAGCGATTTATCGGCTTTAAAAACTGGAACTTGGGATGTGGTTATTGATAATTCAGGTCAAAATGTAGAGTGGACTAAAAATACTGCAGAATTGTTAAAAGACAGGACAGATTTATATCTATATACATCCTCAACTGGCGTTTACTATCCTTATTTAACTGATAATATTAAGGAAGATACTAAGCTGCTTTTGGAAGAACCTGAAACACTTGAAGATGAAGAAATGCGTATTGAATATTGGTATGGTGTTATGAAAGCCAATTCAGAAATTGCTGCTAGAAACGCTTATGGTGATGACAGAACCATTGTTGTGAGACCAACGTATATGTTTGGGCCTGCCGATAAAACTAATCGTTTTATTCATTGGCCATTAAGGCTATCTAAAGGAGGTGAGGTATTGGTTCCTGGAAAGCCAAACGACCCTGTGCAATACATTGATGTTCGTGATGTCGCCGAATTTATGATTCGATTAATTGAAGAAAAACATACAGGCGCATTTAATGCAGTTGGCCCTAAAACCACTCAAAATATGTATGACTTTGTAGAAGAGGCAAGTAAAGCTTTTGATGTAAACCATACCTTTGTCAAAATTGACGATTATGAGTTTTTAAAGGCAAACAAAGCACCTTATTTAGTGCCATTTATTATGCCTGAAGGTAATAACTATGGCTCTGCAAGGGCAAATTTTGATAAAGCCGTAGCTGCTGGATTAACGTATAGAGATTTAAAAACCTCTATCAAGGAAACTTATGATTGGTGGCATTCTGATAGTGTTTCAGAAGAGATGCGTCAAAAATTTGAAGGTGATGCGAAAAATGTTATTAACCGAGAAGCAGAGGTTATTGCTGCTTGGGAAAAACATAATAAAAGCTAATTACTTAATATCCCAGACAAAAGCTTAACTGACTAACAAATTTATAATAATGTCAAAATTTAAAACACCCTTAGAAGCTTTTTTGTATTGGGAAGCAAATACGCCAAATGTCATTTTTTTTAAGCAACCTATAGAAGGTAAGTACGTAATATATACTTATGAGGAAGCTGGAATTGAGATACGAAAAATTGTATCTGCTTTAAAAAGCTACAATTTACCTGAAAGGAGTCATGTCGCGCTATTATCAAAGAACTGTGCGCATTGGGTCATGGCAGATATTGCTATAATGATGGCAGGCTTTGTGTCAATTCCTATTTACCCAACGTTAAATGCATCGTCAATTAACCAAATTTTGGTGCATAGCGAATCTAAAGCTATCATTGTTGGAAAGCTTGATGATTATGAATCACAAAAATCTGGCATCCCAGAAATCCCTAAGATTAGCGTTGCATTATACGGACAGTCTGATGGCGAACTTTGGGAGGATTTGGTTGAAAAACATGAACCTTCGCAATCAATTCACACACAACAACCAGATGATTTACATACCATTATTTACACCTCTGGAACTACAGGAGTTCCAAAAGGAGTGATGCATACATCGGGTAATTTAATGGTAAGTGCGCATACACTTACCGAAATATTTAAACTACCAAATAATATTAGATTATTCTCTTATTTACCTTTAGCGCATGTTGCCGAGCGTGTGTTGATAAACGCTGGCGTAAATTTGGGAGGCACCATTGCTTTCGCAGAATCGTTAGAAACATTTGCTTCTGATTTAGAAAAAACACAACCTCAAATTTTCTTTGCTGTACCTAGAATTTGGACAAAATTCAGGGAGAAAATATTAGAATCTTTACCTCAAAAGAAACTTAATATATTATTGAAAATTCCAATTCTTAACGGGATTATCAAAAATAAATTAAAGCAGAAATTAGGTTTGAAGGTAGCTGTTTTTATTTGTTCGGCAGCTGCACCAATAGCTTCAAGTTTGGTTAAGTGGTACAGAAAATTGGATATCACTATTTTTCAAGGTTATGGTATGACTGAGGATTGTTGTGTGTCGCATTTTAATACCATACATGATGATAAAATTGGAACGGTGGGAAAAACACTTTTTAATGTTAATGCAAAATTATCTGAAGAAGGAGAAATTTGTATTAAAAATGACTGTTTAATGAAAGGTTATTTTAAAGAACCTGACATAACTGCTTCAGTTTTTGATGATGAAGGCTACTTAAAAACTGGCGATATTGGTGAATTTGACCATGATGGATTTTTAACTATTACTGGACGAGTAAAAGACCAATTTAAGACAGACAAAGGAAAGTATATCTCACCATCACATTTAGAGTTAATTTTATCTAAAAATACTGACATTGAGCAAATTTGTGTGGTAGGTACAGGTATTCCGCAGCCTATAGCATTGGTAACATTGAGTGAATTGGGTAGATTGAAGAGCAAAGAAGATGTGTCTGCAAGTCTAATTGAAAGCGTCAATGCTATGAATCCAACTCTTGAAAAGCACGAAAAAATTGAAAAAGTAGTGATAATGAAAGAAGATTGGAATGTTGATAATGGCTTAACCACACCAACTCTAAAAGTCAAACGTAACAGTATTGAGAAAATCCATCAGCAGTTTTATAAAGAATGGTTTGATATGGGAGACAAAGTTATTTTTGAATAGTCAACCAATATTTTCGGTTATATTAGCATAAAAATTGTACACTTTTCATGTCGCTTAACTTTTTAAATGTTCAACAAATTAGTAATGAGATTCTTTCTTTTTATGGTTGGTGGCAATTTTCAGTATGTCTTTTTGCGTTTGTTGCTTTAATTGCTATTTGGTGGCATATAGGCAAAAAACAAAACGATTTTGGCCAAGTTTGGTTAGCACTTTCTGTGTTGTGTTGGAGTATTTCTGGAGCATTCGAAATTTATTTTATTGAAACGAATACAACATCCGAAATTGTTGTAGATGGTTGGCGCAGTGTATGGTCATTACTAAATAGTTTATTTATCTTGTTGGCATTGCCTTGGTTTAGATACTTGCCAGAATCTATTGGACATATTATAAAATCTAAGTATTGGATTTATATTGTAGGCGTACCATTTCTGTTCTCAATTTTGCCAACGTTAAGCCGTATGATTTCTGGAACAGTGATAGCTATGATTAATGAACTGGACGTTTATTATGCCATATTTACACTTGGATTTTTAGGGTATGTTTTATGGGAATCATTTTTAAAACGACGATTAAAAGCATTGGCATTTTTATCTTTGGTATGCATTCTAGTCGTCTTAGTTGCTCAAATCTATAAGCTATCAGGAAACGACATTAATTTAACGTTGTTTTCAGCAATATTTAAAACATCGTTGATTATGATTTTCTTTGCCTTGGCATTAAGTTGGGTAAAAGAATTAGCCGAAAACGTAATACCTGATTCTGATGATTTTCACATTAAATTTTTGAAGAACAAATTGTCATCTGGTAAAATGGAGCACTTTGTGTTTTTAAAGGGGTTTCCCGGAACGGAAAAGCGTAAAGTAAAATTAACACCAGCGTTGTTCGAGTTGTTTTCAAAATTTGCACAACGCAGAAAATCTGATAATAATTGGTTAGAAATTAAGCCAAAAAACTTTTCTATGTCCAAAAAAACATTCGACATTAACGATTACAATGAAGTTAAAAGATTGTTGGTGGCATTACTAGATGGTGTTTTTGGAAAAGACAGTTGGACTGTAGATAATCACTTAAATCCGTTAAAAAACACTCTTTTTGAAATGTCGGAAAAGCGAGATAGAAAAATTCGTTTAAAAATTCCTCAAGATAATATTTCTCTGTAAATCAATGGTTTATTAATTTTTGTCAGTAGTTCTTTTACTGACATTTTCATATTCTTTCTGATAAAACCATTAATAGAAAAATCAATTTTAAACATTGCGCTCAAAATCATAAAAACTATAAATTATGGCTTCGAGACAGCGCATATTAGCAATTGTATTTTTAGTGTTTCCATATATCAATCAAGCACAATCTAGAGGATTTGACGAACAGATTAATGATGCTTTTATGCCTTTTGCAACTTGGTGGGAAGGTTTTATACTCTCAACCGTTAACATATTTGGGTTTGGAATTCCTATAGTGTTAATTTTGTTGCTTCTTGGAGCCTTATTCTTCACAATATATTTTGGATTTGTAAATATTAAACACTTTCCAACGGCTATTCAAGTCGTAAGAGGGAAGTATGACGATTTGGAATCTATGGATATTGAAACAACGTCGCATGTCTATGAAATTGAAGGAGATATAGTAGATACTATTAAAGACGAAAGTCATCATGGAGAAGTAAACCACTTTCAAGCTTTGGCAACTGCTGTTTCTGGAACTGTTGGATTGGGAAATATTGCTATGGTTGCAGTTGCCATATCTATTGGAGGTCCAGGCGCTACTTTTTGGATGATTATTGCTGGATTGCTTGGTATGTCATCAAAATTTGTTGAATGTACTTTAGGTGTAAAATATAGAGATATAGATAGTGAAGGCAATGTATATGGAGGTCCAATGTATTATCTATCTCGAGGTTTAAAAGAAAGAGGACTTGTAAAATTAGGCAAACTTCTAGCAGTGGTATTTTCTATATTGTGTATTGGAGCGTCCTTTGGTGGTGGAAATGCGTTTCAAACCAATCAAGCAGCAGCTCAAATTATTGAAAGGTTTGGTATAGAAGGGTCTGCATCAGGTAGTATTATAGGTGTTATTTTCGCCATAGTTGTTGGTATTGTAATTATTGGAGGTATTAAACGAATTGCAAAAGTGACTGAGAAAGTAGTTCCGTTAATGGCTGTGTTGTATGTTGCTTCTGCTTTATTTATTATTTTTTCAAATTTTAGTTTTGTTGATGATGCCATAAGTTTAATAATTACTGAGGCATTTACACCAAAAGCTACGATTACTGGTGGTTTTATTGGCGTAATGATTCAAGGATTTCGTCGTGCTGCATTTTCAAATGAAGCAGGAGCAGGTTCAGCAGCTATAGCACATTCTGCAGTAAATACAAAATATGCAGCTTCCGAGGGTCTTGTAGGCTTATTAGAACCTTTTATTGATACCGTTGTAGTTTGTTCCATGACAGCTATTATTATAGTTATGTTCAATATGGATGGTGCTTTTGTTTATGGAGATGTGCTTAATGGACAAGCTTTAATGGTTGATGGTTCTCGAGTTGGAGGTGTTAATCTAACCTCTATGGCATTTGACAATGCCATTCCAGGTTCGTCTTATGTTTTGGTTGTCGCTGTAACGCTATTTGCATTTTCAACTATTTTGTCATGGTCGTATTACGGACTACAATCATGGAAGTATTTGTTTGGAAGAGGAAAGTGGACAGATTTAACCTATAAAATTATTTTCTTATTGTTTACAATTTTAGGAGCTGCAATAACACTAGATGCAGTTATTAAATTCTCTGATGCTATGATTCTTGCACTCGTATTTCCTAATATGATTGGACTATTACTTTTGTTTCCTAAAGTAAGGAGTGAAATGAACCGTTATTTAAAAGCCATTAAAACACTTAAATTAAAAAGTGCAAAATAAATTGTTAATCATATGATAAATGTCATTCTAGTTTTAAAATAAGTATAGTATTTTTATACTATTGTTAAACTTAATATTAAACACTATGACAGTAAATATTCAATATGTACGTATGGCGACAAGTGAAACTATGAACGAATATGTAATAGAAAGATTAAATAAATTAGGAAAAAAATATGATTGGATTATAAGTGCTCAAGTTCATTTTGAGGTGGAGCATAATGACAAAGACAAAGGAAAAATTTGTAAAATGGAATTAAGTTTACCAGGACCACGAATTTTTGCATCATCCAATGAAGCTAATTATGAAGATGCAGTAAAAAACACCATAAGTGACCTAGAACGACAACTTAAAAAACGAAAAGAAATTTATAAAACACATTAATAAAAAAAGGGAGCTATTAAGCTCCTTTTTTTATTTATGATGATATGGTTCATTTCTTAAAATAGTATATCCGCGATATAATTGCTCAATAAAAAATAAGCGTACCATTTGGTGTGAAAAAGTCATTTTTGATAATGATAATTTTCCTTGTGCTTTTTGGTAAACCTCTTCAGAAAAACCATAAGGACCACCAATTACAAAAACAAGTTGTTTAATGCCTGAATTCATGTGTTTTTGCAAGTAGTTTGAAAATCCTACTGAATCAAGTTGTTTCCCATTTTCATCTAACAAGATTAATACGTCTGAAGTATTGATTTTTTTTAGTATTAACTCACCTTCCTTTTGTTTTTGCTGTGCTTCACTTAGGTTTTTTGAATTCTTTATATCTGGAATAATGTCTAAATTAAACTTTATATAATGTCCTAAACGTTTAGTGTACTCTTGAATGAGTTGTAGTAATTGCTTATTGTCAGTTTTGCCTATAGCTAGGAGTTTAATTTGCATATATTGAGGTTATTTCCCAAATATAATAGAAACAATTTGTTTCAGCTTTTTATAATCCCAAAAAAGTAGATAGATATTTGCCAATAGCATTAACCCTGCAATTATTGGTGTACCTGTAAAATTAATGGACACGACAATAATAAAAATATTAATAATTATCGGTAAGTAGAGCATGGCACCAAAAAAACTGGTTCTTGGAATAAGTAATAAAACACCAACTAATAGTTGCATAAACCCTAAGAAATTCCAATAAAATCCAGTACGGTATAAGCCTTCAAAAAAGAAACCAACAGGTGTTTCTATTCCTAATAGAGTAAAACGTTCTCCTAATAATTTTTTTAAACCTGAAGGTAAAAAGGCTAAGAACAAAAGTATTCGCATTCCCCAAGTAAAGAGTACAAAAAGGCGTTTGTTATATATTTGGTTATGAAGTTTTTCTACACTAGTCATTATAATGGTTTATTTTAAGACGAATAATATAGATTGTTGTTACTTTTTGAGAGTAAATTATGAAAATCTATTCCTATTTTAGCACTAAAGTTTTAGAAAATGATATCACAAGCCCAATTTCAAAAAGAAATAGATTTAATAATAGCCAATGCCATTAGAGAAGATGTTGGCGATGGTGACCATAGCTCATTATCGTGTATTCCAATTTCTGCCAAAGGAAAAGCAAAATTATTGGTAAAAGACAATGGTGTTATAGCTGGAGTGGAATTTGCGAAGCAAATTTTTGACTATGTTGATAAAAACATGACTGTTGAAACATTAATTGAAGATGGAAGCAACGTAAACCATGGCGATATTGTGTTTTACGTTGAAGGTGCTTCGCAATCTATTTTAAAAGCCGAACGCTTGGTGTTAAACGCAATGCAACGTATGAGTGCTATAGCTACCAAAACTAAAACGTTTGTTGATTTATTGGAAGGTACCGGAACAAAAATATTGGACACACGTAAAACGACTCCAGGAATTAGAGCCTTAGAAAAATGGGCTGTAAAAATTGGGGGAGGAGAGAACCATAGATTCGCTTTGTACGATATGATTATGCTAAAGGATAATCATATAGATTTTGCTGGAGGCATTACAAAAGCTATTGATAAAACCAAGGCATATCTTAAAGACACTAATAGGGATTTAAAGATTATAGTGGAAGCTAGAAGCCTTGAGGAGATTAAAGAAATTTTAAAAAGCGATGGTATTTATCGCATTTTAATTGATAATTTTAATTACGAAAATACTCGTAAAGCGGTCAAATTGATAGGTGACAAGTGTTTAACAGAATCCTCGGGAGGTATTAACGAAAAAACTGTGCGTAAATATGCAGAATGTGGTGTAGATTATATTTCTAGTGGAGCATTAACACATTCGGTGTATAATATGGATTTAAGTTTAAAAGCTGTGTAATGACAAAGCACGTTGAAGAACGGTTAGATAAAATTCCTGTAATAAACTGGATTGTTAGGTTTTTAAAAAACATTAAGCTACCTGGTTTTGAAGGCTTGTCCTTATACGACCTTATTGAAATGTACACCATAGGGATTGTTCAAGGCGCTTTAACCACTAGGGCTAGTGCCATTGCATTTAGTTTTTTTACAGCTATTTTTCCTTTTTTATTATTCATAATTATTATTATTCCAGAATTGCCTTTTGAAAATTTTCAAAGTGAATTTCTACTGTTTTTAGATTCGTTTTTACCACCTCAAACATCAGATTTTTTTAACGAAAACATATTTGAAAACATTAGCACAACCAACCAAGGTAGTTTAGTGTCACCAATTTTTATATTATCCATTATTTTAATGGCAAATGGTGTTAATGCAATATTTTCTGGGTTTGAGCACTCCTACCATCAGCAATTAACTAGAAATGTGTTTAAGCAATACCTTTATGCTCTTGGAGTTGCGTTGATTTTAGCCTTTTTGTTAATTTTTACAATTGGTGTGTTTGGGTATTTTCAAATTTATATCATCACACCTTTATACGAAAGTATAAGCGGCCAAGAAATAGATAGCACAAGCTCTGGCTTATTTTGGATGCAATTTGCTAAGTACACATTCTTTGTTATTATGATTTATATAGCAACTGCCACCTTATATTATTTTGGTACTAAAGAAGGAAGACATTCCAAATTCTTTTCCATAGGAGCACTATTCACAACTCTTTTAATATTATTGACATCATATCTTTTTGGTGTGTATATTGAAAACTTTTCTAAGTATAATGAACTGTATGGCTCTATTGGTGCCTTGTTGATTTTGTTGTTTTATCTGTGGTTAAACTCAAATATTATTTTACTAGGTTATGAACTCAATGCGTCATTGCAGCAATTAAGACGTAAGGCTATCGATTAGTTTTTTTTGTTCTGTAAAGAACACTGAGTTTCTTTGTAGTATTTTCTTTATTGATTTTAAAAGTAGTATATTTATTGTGCTATTAATCAATATTTTATAAAATGAAAAGAAAATTACTTCTAGTATTTCTGCTGCTTTTTACTTTTAAAAACTTTGCACAGTCACAATATGAATTTATAGTTCCAGAAACCTGGGAAGTAGATACATGGAATGGAACAAGTTGGGACAATTTTGCTCAAACTACTTATACATTTAATGAATCATGCTTGCCAACAGTAATTTTATCTCAAGCAATTAACCCAATGACAAGTATGTTGGAAAATGCAACATTATCTAATTTCACATATAACGCATTAAGTATTGTTGAAGTGGCTCAAGTTTGGAACTCAACTACTGATGAATGGGATAATTTTCAAAAAAACGAACACACTTATAACAATGGTAATTATGACCTTGTTTTAAAAACTCAAATTTTTAGTTGGGTTATTGATGATTGGGAATTGACCAGTCAGCACTTATACACCTATGATGGTTCAGATAGAGTTTCTAAGTTTACTACACAAACTTGGGACTCTGGAAATATGGTTTGGATAAATAGTTCTGAAACAAGATATACCTATACAGCAAGCAACTTGGTAGAAACAGAAACAGGATATAATTGGGTAAGCAACGCTTGGGAAGAAAACACCTTAAATACAAGTACCTATATTAATGATCTTTTAGATACGTTTCAATCCCAAGATTGGGATGGTGCTCAATGGGTAAATGATGATTTGAAAACATTTATGTACGATGGCAATGACCATTTAACTCAAGTTTTAGAAACAGAATGGAATGACGCTACTATGATGTATGATGATGACAGCCGTCAAGCGTACACAAATAATGCTCAAGGTTATCCTTTAACAATAGTTTCAGAAAGTTATATTATAGGTAGTTGGACGAATACTTCAAGACAGAGATATACTTATCCTAGCTGTGCTTTTTTATCTGTAAATGATGTTGTTATGGACAATATTTCTGTATATCCTAACCCGTCAAGCGATAAAATATCTATCAACGTTGAAGATGAAATAACTTATAACCTTGTAAATATTCGTGGGCAATTAATTAATAAGGGAGTCATAAATAACGCAAGTAACACCATAGATATCTCGAGTTTTCACTCAGGAATATATTTTCTGAATTTAGAAAATGGAAATGAAAGAGTCACAAAAAAAGTAATTAAACAGTAGGAATTTATACTGTATAAGAAATTTTCAATTTTAGCATAAAACCGCTTGCATCCAAGGCGGTTTTTTTATGTAAACATCTTACCTTTGGTGTTTATGCATTTTTTTATAGACGTTATACTGCCAATACCTTTAGATAAGCAATTTACCTATGCCATTACTAAAGCTGAATCTGACTTTTTAAAAGTGGGAATGCGAGTTGCTGTACCTTTTGGGAAACGTAAAATATATACAGCTCTTGTTTTAAGCATTCATCAAAATGCACCTCAAGCCTATGAAGCAAAAGACATCCATCAAATTCTAGATGAGCAACCTTTGGTGAACGAATTTCAAATACAGCTTTGGCAATGGATGTCCAATTACTATATGTGTACGCTTGGCGACATACTAAGAGCTGCATTGCCTAGTGCATTTTTATTGGAAAGTGAAACCAATATTATTTCAAATAAAGAAGAAGAAATATACGATTTAGAGCTAAAAGATGACGAATTTTTGATTTACGAAGCACTACAACATCAATCCAGTTTAAAAATTGATGACATTAGTAATATTCTCAACAAGAAAAATGTATTACCAGTTATAAAAAGACTCATTGAAAAAAAGGTTATAACTGTTGAAGAAGAATTGTATGAAAAGTACAAGCCAAAACTAATTAGATATGTTAAGCTAAATGATAATTATGATGAAGATGGGGCTCTAAATGAGTTATTGGAAACATTAAGTCGCGCACCAAAACAACGACAAATTGTATTATCGTTTTTTATGCTAAAATCAACTTCAAAGAAACCTATTAAAGTATCCGATTTATTAAAAAAGAGCGACGCATCTTCAGCACAAATAAAAACGTTAATTGATAAAGAAATTTTAGAAGAGTATTATTTAAAAACCGATAGGGTTTCTTTTGAAAAAGATAAAATATCAACTTCTAAAAGCTTAAATAAAGACCAAGAAAATACTTTAAGTGAGATAACTAAATTGTTTGAAAAACAAAATGTTACATTATTACATGGTGTTACATCTTCTGGAAAAACAGAAATCTATGTAAAGCTTATTGAAGATGTTTTAAAACAAGGAAAACAAGTATTGTATTTGGTGCCAGAAATAGCGTTAACATCTCAATTGGTAAACAGATTAAGTGCATATTTTGGCAACCAAATTTCGGTGTTTCATTCACGTTATTCGTTAAACGAACGTGTTGAGGTTTGGCATCATGTATTGAACAATTCTGAGAAAGCAAAAGTGGTTCTTGGCGCACGCTCGACTATATTTTTACCATTCAATAATTTAGGCTTAGTTATTGTTGACGAAGAGCATGAGCAATCGTACAAGCAATTCGACCCAGCACCACGTTATCATGCTCGTGACACAGCCATTGTACTTGCTAATCTATTTAAAGCAAAAACCCTTTTGGGTTCTGCAACTCCAAGTATTGAGAGTTACTACAATGCAGTAAAAGAAAATAAGTATGGCTTCACAGAGTTAAAAACCCGCTACAATAATGTGTTAATGCCCGAAATTGAACTTGTGGATATTAAAGATAAGCAGAAGCGCAAGCGTATGCAAGGTCATTTTAGCGATAGGCTTATTGAAGAAATGACCGAAGCACTAGAAAATGACCAGCAAATAATACTGTTTCAAAATCGTAGAGGATTTTCACCAATTATAGAATGCAATACTTGTGGGCACTCACCACAATGTTCTAATTGTGATGTGAGTTTAACCTATCATCAATATAAAAATCAATTACGTTGTCACTATTGTGGTTATGCCATTGCTATGCCTAAAAACTGTTCAGCTTGTGGTAGTAATGAATTGGATGATAAAGGTTTTGGCACGGAGCAAATAGAGGAGGAGGTGAAAATATTATTCCCCGAAGCGAAGGTTGCCAGAATGGATTTAGATACCACAAGAGGAAAGCACAGTTACGAGCGTATCATAACATCGTTTGAGCAACACGAAGTAGATGTGCTGGTTGGTACACAAATGGTCACAAAAGGTTTGGATTTTAGAAATGTAAAACTAGTAGGTATTATGAATGCTGATAGTTTATTAAATTTACCAGATTTTAGAGCGCACGAGCGCAGTTTTCAACTCATGCAACAAGTAGCAGGAAGAGCTGGAAGAACCGATATAAGAGGTAAAGTGTTGATTCAAACCTATAATCCGTATCATAAAATTTTGCAGCAAGTATCAACCAATGATTACTTATCGATGTTTTATGAGCAATTGGATGAGCGTTATAATTATAAATACCCTCCAATTTACAGGTTAATCAAAGTAACATTAAAGCATAGAGACTATAGCAAAGTAAATGATGGTGCAGATTGGTTAGCAAAATCATTAAGAAATGTGTTTAAACAATACGTATTAGGGCCAGAATTTCCACCAGTTTCTAGAATTAGAAATCAGTACCATAAAAACATTTTAATTAAAATCCCCCAAAATCAGTCGTTATCAAAAACAAAAGAAGCTATTCTTAAAATAAAGAACAGCTTCTTGAGTATAAAAGATTTTCGTCCGATTAAAGTAATTCTAAATATCGATAATTACTAGATGTTATTTAAAGCGTCCACTAATTGGGTCTTCTTATTTCTACTTAAAGGAATTTCGTAAGCTCCAACTTCAACATTTTTACTATTAAAGCGGTCAATTTTATCTAAATTAACGATATAAGATTTATGAATTCTTAAAAACTTGCCTTCTGGTAATTCTGCTTCAAAAGCTTTCATAGTAGATAATACTACTAAGCTATTTTCTTCAGTTACTAGCTTTACATAGTCTCCAAGGGCTTCAATCCATTTTATATCCTTAATATAAACCTTTCTCTTTTTTAAATTACTTTTTACAAAAATGTGCTCTCCATCGGTTTCTTTAAAGTCCAGCGTTAATTTATGCTGCTCTAAAGCCTTATCTACGGCAGTATTAAAGCGTTCTCTTGTAATTGGTTTTTGTAGGTAATCTGTGGCATCGTAGTTAAAAGCTTTAAATGCATACTCTGTTTTACCTGTAACAAAAATAATTTGAGGTTTATTATTTAGTACATCTAGTAATTCAAAGCCATTTAAAACAGGCATTTCGATATCCAGAAAGATTAAGTCTACTTTGTGAGTATTGAGTCCGTTTTTGGTTTCCAGTGCGCTACTATATTCTGCTATCAAGTTAAGAGAAGGGTGATTCTCTATAAGCTTGACAATAGATAAGCGTTGGATTGCGGAGTCATCTACAACAACACAGTTTAAAGTCATAACATTTCTTGTTTTAGGTTAAGATATCGACAATAGTACAAAAAATTCGGTTAAAAACCAAAAAACGCCGATAAAGTGTTTTGGTTAACAAAACTTTAACATTTTATTAAGAGTGAAAAAATAGCATTAAAATTGTTGGCAAAACAATAATAAATACCTATTTTTGCAGCCATTTTTAAACATAAATACATAATTAATATGAATCATTACGAAACTGTTTTCATCTTGAATCCCGTTTTATCTGAAGACCAGATAAAGGAAACAGTAAAGAAATACGAAGATTTTCTTGTTTCTAAAGGTGCAAAGATGATAGCTAAGGAAGATTGGGGACTAAAAAAATTAGCCTACCCAATTCAAAACAAAAAGAGTGGATTTTATCACTTATTCGAATACCAAGTAGATGGTGAAGTTATTAACCCTCTTGAGGTAGAATTTAGAAGAGATGAGCGTTTCATGCGTTATTTAACTGTAACGTTAGACAAGCATGCAGTGTCTTGGGCAGAAAGAAGAAGAGTTAAACTTAAAGAAAAAGCGTAAGTATGTCATCTATAGAACAACAATCTAAAGGAAAAAAAGAAGGAGAAATTAGATATTTAACTCCTCTTAATATAGATACTAGCAAGAAGAAAAAGTATTGCATGTTTCAAAAATCTGGAATCAAGTATGTTGATTACAAAGACCCAGATTTTTTAATGAGATTTATAAACGAACAAGGTAAAATTTTGCCAAGACGTCTTACAGGTACATCATTAAAATACCAACGTAAAGTAGCCGTTGCAGTAAAAAGAGCGCGTCATTTAGCGTTAATGCCTTACGTAGCCGATTTATTAAAATAAAATACCGATAACAATGGAACTTATATTAAAACAAGACGTTGAAAATTTAGGATTTAAAGACGATGTTGTAACAGTTAAGAACGGTTATGGTAGAAATTTTTTAATCCCTCAAGGACAAGCAATTTTGGCAACAGCTTCTGCAAAGAAAGTATTAGCTGAGAACTTAAAGCAACGTGCTTTTAAAGAACAAAAAATTGTTGATGATGCTAATAAAGTAGCTGAAGCAATAAAAGCATTAGAAATTAAGATTGCTGCTAAAGTAGGATCTGGAGATAAATTATTTGGATCTGTAAATAATATCAACATTTCTGAAGCTTTAGAGAAAGAAGGACAAGAAATTGATAAAAAGTATATCACCGTTGCAGGTGGTAGCATTAAGCGTTTAGGAAAGTATACTGCTGCTATTAGATTACACAGAGAAGTATCTGTTGATTTAAATTTCGAAGTTGTACCACAAGCTTAATTTAGCTTTTCACAATATAAAACTAACCGTTTAGATGCTTTCTAGACGGTTTTTTAATTTTTAATAATTACACTATGTCACGTATTACTATTTTATTAGCCTTATTAATCATTTTTTCTTGTAAAGGAAAACCCAATGAAACTAAAGAAGCTGTTACCAATGAAGTAAAAGCATCAGACTTAATAGAAACTTTTAAGTATACCGAAGGCACTGAACCAATGATAAGTGTTCATCGTGGAGGTGTTGGACTTGCTAATTATCCTGAGAATTGCCTAGAAACTATTGAATATGTAAACGACAGCATTTCAGCAGTATTTGAAATAGATGTTGCTAAAACCAAAGATGATGTTTTGGTATTAATGCATGATAATACACTAGAACGCACGACTACAGGAGCAGACAGACTAGACAAATACACATACCAAGAGTTGCAAGAGTTTAATTTGGTGGATGATTTTGGTAATGAAACATCTTTTAAAATCCCAAAATTTGCTGATGTCTTAACTTGGGCAAAAGCCAATAACGCTATTCTTACCGTAGATATCAAGAGAAGTGTGGACGTTGCAGAAGTTATTGAAGCGATTAGAGAACAAAAAGCCGAAGATGTGTCTGTTATTATTACTTATGATGTAAAACAAGCTCTTAAAGCTTATGATTTAGCTCCCGATTTATTATTATCGGTGTCAGCAAGAAACCTAGAAGAATTGGATTGGTTGTTGGAAACAGAAATCCCAAAACAAAATATGATAGCTTTTACGGGTACACGATTGTCTGATGTTAAATTGTATGACAAACTACACACTTTAGGAATCACAACAATGCTTGGAACACTTGGTAACCTTGATAAACAAGCAGAAGCTAGAGGAGAGAATTTATATATGACGTGGCGAAATTTAGGAATAGACGTTTTTGCAACCGATAGACCATTTCAAGCTGCAGCAGCACTTAACATTTTAAAATAATAAGTAAAAAAGATTTCCTCATTCGAGGAAACGAAAATTATATTTTCGATGAAATACACAAGATTATCTAAAGAACAATTTGAAGAACTACACCAAGAGTTTATTAATTTTTTAGCAACACAGTCAGTCACAGCTGAAGAATGGAGTAATATAAAAGCAAATAAACCTGAGCTAGCCGAACAAGAACTGGATGTGTTTAGTGATTTAGTTTGGGAAGGTGTATTAACTAAAGCAGAGTATTTAGAGAATATTTCACCGCAACACATGTATTTATTTCATTTAACTGAAGAACAAATTGAATTAGTTGGCTTAAAAATCACTAAAGACTCAATAGACTTAACAACTAGAGGAGGGTTTTCGTGGTTACGAGAGAATTTAATGGACGATTCAGTCGAGCTATTTCAAGCAAAAAAAGACTATTCTGATGACAAGCAATTAGATAAATTTGCTTTAATACAGCAAGGAGCTGCAATTACTAAAGGTGATTTATTCAAGTATTTTGATAAGTTAGTTAGTTAAAAAACTGATTGTTATTGCGAGAAGCGAAGATAGGAGCGACGGGTAATCTGTAAATAACATCAAGAAGTTTTCTAACCAAAAAGCATTCAATAACGATTTCATTATTTATTTTTGTCATTCCGCACTTGATGCGGAATCCACTTTTAATAAATTTATAGATCTTTAAAAGAGATTCCCACTTTCGTGGGAAATGAATATGGCACAAAAACCAAGCATACCAAAAGGGACAAGAGATTTTAATCCAGAACAAGTTGCAAAACGCAACTATATTTTTGATACTATTAAGTCTAGTTTTGAACGCTTCGGATTTCAACCCATTGAAACACCAAGTTTTGAAAAAACTGAAACTTTAATGGGTAAGTATGGAGATGAGGGTGATCGCTTAATTTTTAAGGTCTTAAATTCTGGGAATTTTCTTTTTGAGAAAAATCCAATTGAATTGCCACAATCCATTGATGTATTAAAAACTACACCATTAGATAATCTTGGAGTTTCAGAAAAAATTGATTTAAATAAGTTTGTAAATAGAATTTCAGGAAAAGCCTTACGCTACGACCTCACAGTACCATTCGCACGCTACGTCGTACAACATCGCAATGAGATAGAGTTGCCATTTAAACGCTACCAAATCCAACCAGTTTGGAGAGCCGACAGACCGCAAAAAGGACGTTTTAGAGAGTTTTATCAATGTGACGCCGACGTGGTTGGGTCAAAGTCTTTATGGCAAGAAGTAGAGTTTGTACAGTTGTATGACGAGGTATTTACCAACTTAGGCTTAAAAGGCACGACCATAAAAATCAATAACCGTAAAATCTTATCTGGAATTGCTGAGGTTATTGGCGCACAAGATAAATTAATAGATTTTACTGTTGCTCTTGATAAACTTGACAAAATAGGCGAGGAGAAGGTAAAAGAAGAAATGCGCGGTAAAGGTATTTCTGAGGAAGGTATTTCTAAACTTCAACCTTTATTTACATTAAAAGGTGATTTTGGTAATCAAGTTGAGAGTTTAAAAACTATTTTAAGCACATCAGAAGTAGGGTTGAAAGGAATTGAAGAATTGGAGTTTATAGATAATGCCATTTCAGAATTACAATTACAATCTGCGACATTACAGCTTGATGTAACTTTAGCGAGAGGTTTAAATTACTACACAGGAGCTATATTTGAAGTCTCTGCACCTCAAGGCATTAAAATGGGTTCTATAGGTGGTGGAGGTCGTTATGATGACCTCACAGGTATTTTCGGACTTAAAGACGTAAGTGGTGTTGGCATTAGCTTTGGATTAGATAGAATTTATCTAGTCCTTGAAGAATTGAATTTATTTCCTGTGACAGTTTCTAACCAAGTGGATGTATTATTTATCAATTTTGGAGAAGCCGAAGCATTATTTGCTTTAAAAGCCATTAAGTCTTTAAGAGAAAAAGGTTTTAATGCCGAATTATACCCAGATAAAGCTAAGATGAAAAAGCAAATGACGTATGCTAACAAAAGAAGTGTTCCCTATGTCGTTTTAGTAGGCGAGGAGGAGCTTAAAAATAATGAGTTTACTCTAAAAAACATGAGTTCAGGAGAGCAGCAAAAATGTTCGCTAGATGAACTTATAAACACTATTAAATAATAAATGGCTCCAAGAAATTGGAGCCATTTAAGTTTAGTGAACTAACTAATAAATTTAAGTTTCACATTCATAACAATTAATTATTCTACAATTACCTTTTTAATAAAGGTTTCTTTACTGGTTTCAATATTGATTATATACGTACCAGTTTGTAAATTATCTATTTTAAACTGTGCATAACTGTCATTTAGGGTTTTTGTGTTTTTGTAAATAGTTTGCCCCAAAATGTTTAGCATTTCTATACTTTTTATTTCCTCGGTATCTGGATTGATGATAATAATACTGTTAATATTATTTGAATAATGCACATTGAAAATAGTAGGTGTGTTTTCTTCAATAATAATTTCTTCTTTGCTACCAAAAACAATTTCAAACCTATCAAGATGTTCTCCAACAGGTAAAAAGATTTCATAATCACTTTCGGTTAAATTGTGATACATCTCTAAATCTTTGTCATGCAAGTAAATAATTCTATTTGAAGGAATATTCATTAGCTCTTCAATGCTAATAATAGCATCTCCTTCTTCATCAATTTTCACGCCTAAAGGCAGAGTCCTATTGTCATTAAAATCACCAACACCTTGAATCACGAATTTTTTGCTATCAAATGTCCAATACATATCTTCAGCATTATCCTCAATTAGTGGCGCATCGTAACCCATGTCTTGAGCATCTGTTGCATTGTTATCTACACCAACTAAGAGTTCTCTATGATAGCCTTTAGGAGAGTCGAACATTAATCGTATTTTTTCTCGTGTATCTGTATCTGTAGTACTGCTTTTGGAAGCTGAGTCATTTGCGTTTCCTTTTTTACTTCCAGCTGCTCTCATAAAAGTTGATGGGTCTGAGGCTTCGGTTTTAAATATACGTTGACTGTTTTTAAAGGTAATTGTTCCGCCATCTTCAGCAGTTACAAAAAATCCTTGTCCTACAGGAATGAATTGTTGAGGAGCACCTTTGCTACTTACAAGAATTCCTGTATGATTTATTCGTGTGTCGCTTAAAATAGCAGCAGTCGCCCCCATTAAATTATAGACCCCATAACCTCCTTGATATTCTCTTAAGATATGTGTGTTACTAGCAAAATGTTCCCAGAAATATAGTGAACCATCAATGATATTTGAAACAGCTCTTCCTGCACCATCATTTACATTGTCCAAAATAAACTCATCGGCATCAATTGCAGATGCATAAGGATTTCCAATTAGATAATCATTTCCTGAAGATAGTGATAAGGTAATATCTCCGTTATGTGGCTTTCCATTAAAGACATAATTTTGTTCGGTTGAAATAGAGCCGCCAGTATCTGTTGTTCCTTTCATGGTATAGCCTTCACCAGGTTGCAAGTCACCATCACTCCTTACATGTTGCCAAGAAGGGTAGTTGTCGCTTAATTGGTCGGCAAATTTCCATATCCAATAGTCTGCAATTTGAATTGGTGGTCCAGCAGATCCATCATAACCAGTTATCCAATTAATTGTAGCAGGAGCAGTGGCAGTTGTACCGTCTTCTAAAACATCTTCAAGTGCATAGTCATTATTGTTACTTACAATACTAGTTGGACCAACTGGAGCTGCCCAATAATTATATGTATATAAATCGGCACTACCTTGTTGGTCACGTTCAATATAGCCCATACTTGTCACGTCCAGTATACTATCGTCGCCTTGAACCAATTGCGATTCGCCTTCAAGGTCAATAAAGCCATCAAGTTTTAAGTACCAACTTACGTTTAATTCTGAATCGTTTTGCACATGATATTCTATAGGGTTTGTGCCTGCGTCCAACTCGTTAATAATCAACCCAAGGTGTTTTTGATTGGCATTGTAGGTGACATCGTCGTGTTCTACTCGTACAATAGACCAATCATAGATTGTTGCATCTAAACCTCTTATACCATCGGCAGATATATCTACAGCAGTACTTAATACACCGCTTGATTGTGTTATAAATGGTAATGGCGCTGTTTGATAATCTATGACTTTAAAATTGTACATTTTTGCACCAGTTCCTGTGTCTATTGGCGCGGTAGTTAAGTCATCGGTAATGTCATCTTTATAAATATCAAATCTAAAATATCTTGATACATCGCTCCATGGTAAGGTTGTTATATCTCTTGGGATAACTGTACCTCTAACTTGTGTGTTGTCTTCAATTTCTTGATAGACATTTTTTTGGTACTCATCATCTGTCAAGGCTTCGGCAAATATTTTTGCTTCATCTATATAGCCCATAAAGTAGTTAGAATCAGTATCAGGTTGACGACCAATGGTAAAGGATGATGAATCACTTGCTAAATTCCCTGAAATGGCATCACTATCAACCTCTAAACCATTTACATAGAGTTTAAAAAGCGAATTGCTATTGCTATAGGTGGCTCCTACATGAATCCATCTATTGGTTGCAAGTGCAGAACCATTAGTGACAGTTACACCGTTAGCGGTTGCAGATATGCTTAAATCGGCATTTAATGTAATGTAGAAATTATCTTGCCCCATGATGATTTTAGAACCACTAGTTGCTGGGTCAATTTTTATCCAACCCATTTGAGTGACTTTTCCCCATGTTCCCATAACGGTTGCGTCTTCTATATAATCGTTGCGGCCATCGAAGTATAGTTCCAGTTTTCTGTTTAAATCCCTTGGAGACCCAAAGGCTACATCGTCAGTATCAAATAAATCGACGATTCCATCGCCTTCAGCATCGTTGGTATCGTCAATAACACCATTGTTATTGGCATCTAAACTTGCATAGAGTGTATGGGAAATGTCGTAAGTAGAACCATCTGACGTGGTGTCCATATAATCTGGAGCACCATCAGCATCACTATCCAGAACGAAATACGTGTTTCCTAAACCTTGATTGACGTTTCCATAGCCTGTGGCATAACTGCCTCCATTAAAGTAATCGTAAATATCCAATATACCATCGGTATAATATTCTAGAGTGCCATCAGAATCGACGTCGGTTTCTCTAAAATTATCGGTATCTGTTCCATCACCAACACCGTCACCATTGATATCTCCGTCACCGTTTTGGTACAATGGGTCGGCAGTATTTCCTGCGCCAGATTCGTCTACGTCAAAAATGGCGTCGTTATCACTATCTAAATCTAAATAGTTGGGTACATTATCACCATCGGTATCCAATACGGTGTGTCCTTCAATAAGGTCGTGCATACCATTACCATTGGCATCTACCCAAGCAGCAATAGAGGTTAGGGTTGCTTCACCTTCACTATGGTTACCTAAACCAGCTTCAACCACATCTGGAATACCATCGTTATCGGCATCTAAGTCAAATAAATCAGCAACACCATCAGCATCGGTATCGCATAAGGTTTGAGAAATCACAATATCATCAATAGCTAAATCATTACCAGCACCACCAGTTTCATTGTTTATAAAAAACACATAAAATTCAGTAACATTTAGTGTTAAACTTTGTGTAAACTCATGCCAACTACCCGCAGCATCTCCATTAATTGAAGGAGGAATGTCTCCAGTAGTTAACGATGCTAATACTAAATCGTTTACATCACGAAACTCTACCAATATATCTGGACGAAGTCTTGTTGCAATTCCAGGTGCTAATGTTGTATCTAAGTTTAATACCCAAAAACTATAAGTAATAGGTACATTGGGCAAAGAGCCTGTTATTTTAGCAGTGTAGAATACACCAGGGTCATACGAGGCATTAAACATTGCCATTCTACCATTGGTATCACCAGGTGTGTGGTCTTCGCCTGTGTACCAGTATTGGTCTGCCCACGAAGCTACTTCATCAATTGGTGTGTCATTAGTACCATCGCCATTAGCGGCTCTATGATACACAGTGTACTCACCATCATTTACATCAATACCTCCAAAACAACCAGATGAAACACCATCTTCATAACAATAGGTTGTATAGGCATCATAAGTGGTATTAATAGTGGCTCTACTAGGACCTTCACCAAAAGTTTCATTTAAAAATTTATAATTTACAGTTGTTGAAAAGCTGGATGCTTGACATGCCAATTCCTCCCCTGAGTCCACGATGCCATCATTATCGTCATCAATATCTATGTTGTCATATACGCCATCCCCATCACTGTCAAAAAAGTTCTGTTCCGATCGTGCTTGGATATCAAAATTATAAATGGCTTCGTCACCATCATTATTATTTATGGTTACCGTAGATGTTTTGGTGCCTAACGTGAGTGCATTGTAACGAATAGTAAACGTTGTACTACCACCAAAAGCTACTGGAGAGGCGTAAAAAGGTGCTATAATTGTAAAATCGGTAGTGTTTGATAATACGATGGAACTAATGGTTAAATTGGCTGTTCCCGTATTTTGAATTGTGAATGTCCTACTAATTTGTATACCTGCATTAGCAATTGTAAAGTCTGTATGGTCAATAGGAGATGGTGTGACATCGCCATCTGCAATTGATGTACTATTACCTTGCACATCTATTTCTGGTGCAGGTGGGTATCCAGTTATTACAACATTATCAATGTATAAATCACGCCAAGTCTGATTTGGAGCATCTGCTCTAAATCTAAACCTTGAAGTTGCGGTGAAATTAAAAGCACCTCCATAAGTTGCGTTTACTGCCGTTACTGTTTCGCCAGTGTAAGTTGTACCATTGCTAAAACCAGAACCATTTCTTGTGTATGTTGCTATTGTAGTTGGATTCCAAGTAGTACCACCATCATTTGAAAATTCTATATAAAACTTATGATTCCAACCAAAATTATTGGTTCTAAAATCAAAATCTATGGTTACTGTACCATATGTGGTTAAGTTGATATTACTTGTGTACGTTGAAGATGCCGCACCATTATTTGCTTGTAGGTTGGCACTGTTTGTTCCAGATAAAATAGATCCAGTATTTAAAAGGCAATCTGTACCACCATCATTCCAATAAGTAAATGGAAATCCTCCAGTCTCAAAATTTTCAGAATCTATGACAGTTTGAGAAAATATATTTCCAGATACTAAAAGCAATAGGATACATATCCCATGCATTAGACCATAAGTAGTTTTTTTCATATTACTTTTTTTTGATAGTTTGGGGCTATCTATTTGTTTTATAACAGCTTAAAGGACTATTTTCCTAACAATGGTAAGTGAATAATCCATAAAACGCAAAAATAATCGACAAACAACAGTTCTTGCCTTAGCTTTGTTATCGTACTATTAATTTTTTAGTTTTTAGTTCTTTAAGGTCTTTATCAAATATTTTTATAAAGTACAATCCATTAGAAAGGTTCGTTATATTAATATCGCTATTATTTGTCAAATCGTTTTCTTTTATCAGAATTTTTCCTTGTAAATCTATCACTTGAATATTTACCGAAGGGTTAAAAGCAGATGATTGAAAAGTCAACTTTACATTGTCAGTCGCTGGGTTTGGCGATAATGAGAACTTAGTGACGTCAGTTTTATTGTTACTTAAAAGCACACCAGAGTAAGCAAATTTCATAATTACTCCTCGACTTGTTCCTTTATTATTATCGGTTATTGCATATAAAGTTACTCCATCAGGGTCCATAATAACATCTCTAAATCTCTCATCTCCTGAATGGAACTCTTCGTAAGTACCATCTTCTAGCCCAGTTCCTGCTGCGTTTAATTTTGTTCTTAAAATCATGCCAGCTTTTAGTGTTGGTATAAATAATGATTTTCCCCAAGTTGGAATTAATCCACCTTCGTAAATATTAATACTTGATGGAGCCACAGTGGGCCATGTAAGCCAACCACCTGATGGTTCACTAGCTACAGTACTGTTGTAGGTTCCTATTGGAGGTTGAAAATTTGGCATTGTGGCTGCAGATGTTGACTCGTCAATATATGCACCAGGGCAGCTATTTGCGTCATAAGAGCCACAATTGGCAGGATAGCTTGACCAATTGCAATATGCATAGGCAGAATCATCATTATATCCAGCAATTAGAGGCCAGCCATAATTTTTTCCTGAGGCAATAATATTTATTTCATCATCAGTTTTGTCTCCATGTTCTGAAGAGTACAACATGCCATTAGACCCAAACACAATACCTTGCGCATTTCTATGACCATAAGTATATACATGGCTTTTTATGCCATTAAGTGTAGGATTATCTGATGGGATTGTTCCATCTAAATTTAGTCTTAAAATTTTTCCTTTATAATCTGAGTAATCTGAACTGCTTGTAGGTAAGTATTGCGACCTTATTTCAAGACAAGCTCTTGATGTTCTATTATGTCCAAATTCTCCAATAGTCCAGTACAATTTTAAATCTGGGCCAATAACAATTTTTCCAGAATTATGGTCGTTACCAGCTTCAATGTTGTCTATTACTGTATATGCGCTTCCACTATTAAGTGTTCCTGTGCCAGAGTTATAAGTATAACGTGCTACTCTAAATTTCTTAGATACTCCAGCTCCTGGATCATCATCATAAGTGTAAACCAAGAACACATAATTATTTGTTGTAGTGTTCATGTCTGCATATAAATCTGGATGTATAGCCATTCCCATTAACCCATCTTGCGATACAGATTGATGTACTAAACTTGTTAAATCTAGCATTTCTGTTTTTGACCCACCAGATGTGCTTACTTTTACAACTTTTTTACCAACACGCTCTGTAATCCAAAAGGTGTTATCTGGCATATATACTATTGTATTAGGGTAGTTTAATTCTTGATTACTCGTTAGGTTAGTTACTGTCCAATCTGGACCAGAAGTTATAGGAGTTTGTGAAATTGAGTATTGACCTATAAACACTAATAATATAAGTAGTTTTGTTTTCATTTTTTTTTGTTTTTTTTGACTAAAAAGACTCCATTTTTGGAGCCTTTTTAAATCAATTCTTATTTAGCAAATAAAGTTATGTTTAAGGTTTATTAACAAATTTATTGTACAACTACTTTTTTAATAATTGTTTCGTTGTTTGTTTTAATACTAATTATATAAGCACCAATATTTAAATCGTTTGTTTTTATTTCAGTGTAATTTTCTGTTGGAATATTAGTATTTCTATAAATAGTTTGCCCTAAAATATTTTGCATTTCAATACCTTTTATTTCTTCGGTATTTGGATTTTTTATAATAATACTGTTGATGCTATTAGCATAATGCACATCAAAATTTGTAAACGTATTTTCTTCAGTAATAATTTCTTCTTTGCTACTAAAAACAATCTCAAATCTGTCTAGATATTCGCCAGCAGGTAAGAAAATTTCATAATCACTTTCTATTAAATTGTTATACACCTCTAAATCTTTATCATGCAAATAAACAATTCTATTTGAAGGAATATTTAATAGTTCGTCAATTCTAATGATGGCGTTTCCTTCCTCGTCAATTTTTAAACCTAAAGGCAGTGCTTTGCTGTCATTAAAATCGCCAACACCTTGAATTACAAATTTTTCACTATCAAATATCCAATACATATCTTCGACGTTATCCTCAATTAATGGTGCATCATAGCCTATATCTAGAGCATCAGTTGCGTGATTATCTACACCCACTAAAAGTTCTCTATGATACCCTTTAGGAGAATCGAACATTAATCGTATTTTTTCTCGTGTATCTGTATCTGTAGTACCGTTTTTGGAAGCTGAGTCACTTACGTTTCCTTTTTTACTTCCAGCAGCTCTCATAAAAGTTGATGGGTCTGAGGCTTCAGTCTTAAATATACGTTGACTGTTTTTAAAAGTAATTGTTCCACCATCTTCAGCAGTCACAAAAAACCCTTGTGCTACAGGAATAAATTGTTGCGGAGCACCTTTACTGCTTACAAGACCTCCAGTGTGATTTATTCTTGTATCGCTCAAAATAGCTGCAGTAGATCCCATTAAGTTATAGACGCCGTAACCTCCTTGATACTCACTTAAGATGTGCGAGTTGCTAGCAAAATGTTCCCAGAAATATAGTGAACCATCTATAATGTTTGAAGCAGCTCTTCCTGCACCATCACTTATATTGTCCAAAATAAACTCATCAGCATCAATAGCAGATGCATAAGGATTTCCAATTAAATAATCATTTCCAGAAGATAGCGGTAGTGTAATATCTCCGTTATAAGGTTTTCCGTTAAACACATAGTTTTGTTCAGTTGAAATAGCACCACCAGTATCTGTTACACCTTTCATGGTATAGCCTTCTCCTGGAAGCAAAGTACCAGTACTTTGTACATGCTGCCAAGAAGGATAATTGTCGCTTAAAAGGTTGGCATATTTCCATATCCAATAATCAGCAATTTCTATTGGTGGACCAGAAGCTCCATCATAACCAGTTGTTAACCAATTAATACCAATAGGGGGAGTGTTAGGTGTTAAAATAGGAGTTGTTCCATCATTTAGTACATCTGGTAACGTATAGCTATTATTATTTGTTATAGCATTGCTTTCTCCAACTGGAGCTGCCCAATAGTTATAGGTGTATAAATCGGCAGTACCTTGTTGATCACGTTCTAGTGTTCCACTTGAGGTTGCATCAAGTACACTTCCATCTGATTGGATTAATTGAGATTCTCCTTCAAGATCTAGTGTTCCATCAATTTTTAAATATTGGCTCACAGTTAATCCATTTCCAGTACCAGAAGCCGTATTACCATTTACTTGTAGTTCATTACTGGCTACTATAAGACCAAGAACTTCTCGTTCACGGCTAAGGCCAGAGTAAGTGTCAATAGTAACATTATGGCTAGTTTCTACAATATTCCAATCTATAGATGTAGCGCTATCAACACCAATAGCGTTAGGCGCATTCCAAACTGTATCTCCGTTAGTCCATGGTGTTGTGCCAGAAACATCATTCCAGCTGCCATTAGCTTTTGTAGTATATGGTAAAGGAGCTGTTTGTGACTGAGTTGTACTTATATATTTTGGAAAACCATGTCTTGAGTTACTAGATAAATCTTCGGCTACACCAGTGTTCATTGGATAATATCCTTCAAGGTTATTCCAACTTAAAGAGGCAATATCTAAAGGGATTGTTGTTCCTCTTACAGTAGTGCCTGATGGATTTGAAATTTCTTGATTCATCATTTGTCTCAATTGAGTTTGAGACAAAGCTACATCCCAAACACGAACTTCGTCAATATAGCCATCAAAATATTTAGCTGCACCAACACATGCAACATCACTATCATACATAGCACCAACCATAAACTTTTCTGAACCATCTAAAGGAGCTGTTACAGTAGAAGCTGTAGCAACCTCAAGACCATCTATGTATAATCTAGCATCAGACCCATCGTATGTTGCTGCGATATGATACCATTTATTATTAGAAATTGCATGAGGTGATGTGATGTTTATCACAGCTGTTCCTGATGCATCATACCAAGTTAAATTTGGCTGATTTGATGAATTTATAATTAGTTGGTAACCACGTCTATTACCTGATTTAGCATCGGCTTTTGACATTATGGTAGATTCGGAAGCAGGAGTTGCTTGTTGTAATACCCAAGCCTCTAGAGAGAATGAACCTGTAAAATCATGATTGTCTCCAAAATCGACAAAATCGTTAACTCCATCAAAATCTATAGGAGAATTTGATGCTCTCCAATCTCTATCATATAGTCCATCAAAAATTGGATGAGATGTAGCCTGTAAACTTGCGTTTGTTGAGCTAAAAGTTGCATCATTATTATCGAAACCATCATCTAAGCCATCACCATCTGTATCTGTACCAATAAATAAACCAGTGTCAGCATTTGGTGAATCACTTCCATTTACTACACCATCACCATTAGTGTCATGACCTTCAATACTATCATTTTCTGAGTCATCATCAGAGTTAGTATCTAAATAGTCAGGAATACAATCAAAATCAGTATCAATAGGAACTAATCCGTTGGCTCCCCATGTTCCAGTAGTATTATCATATACGTCTGGAACTCCATCACTATCAGTTTGTGTAGCTGTATAAGAAATATGAGATCCAGTTGCCTGAGCTTCTGTATTATCAGTTATACCATCATCATCAGAATCGACATCAGAGTAATTTGGTAAACCATTTGAATCTGCATTTTTATTTGGATAAGAACTAGGTACTCCCGAACCTCCGTCAGCACCAGTAATTAACCTACTAGAAGCGCCATCATAACTATCATGATAACCATCATCATTTGTATCTGTGAAGCCATCAATTTGCCCATTACCGTCTATGTCTGGTTCGCTTACTTCAATAATATCTAGAATTCCATCGTTATCTGAATCTAAGTCAATTCTATTAGGAATTCCATCCCCATCAAAATCTGAATCAGATATTGTGGAAGGATCTTCTACTAAAAATGCTGATGGATTAGTGTCATAAGTGTCTAATAAACCATCGTTGTCTGTATCTATTGAAGAATCAACAAGACCATCACCAACTGTATCTACACCACCTGCTTCAACAATATCTGGAATACTATCATTATCACTATCTGAATCAAAATAATCTTCAATACCATCGCCATCTGTATCTTGGTTGCAGTATTGTATGCCAACTATACGAATTGTGGACCCTTGATTTTGTACGGTACTAAACTCTATTCTACTTATTCTATCGTCAGGAAAATATAAGTACATTGCACCATATATATCATACAAATAGTCATCGCCATCGACATTATCGCCATCTCCAGTTAACCTATCATGAAATCCGTTTCCGGTTTGTTCAACGTGATAGCCTAAGTGAGCTACACCAGTAGTGGTTAAATCTATAAGTGTATTAGTATCATCATAAGCATTAATGGTCCATTGTTCATTTTCATCAAAATCGACCAATCTCATAAATAGATTATCTACAGCTGTTGAAAAGGAAATTGTCAAAAGCCCATCTGTATCTGCACCAGAAACTCTTAATCCCCAACCATGATTGCCTGCTTCATAGCTTGTTATACCTGTTCCAGCATTAAAATCATTAATATCATTTACGGAATATGTTATAACATTTCCATCACTTAAAGTAGTTGTATAAGGAAAGCTTGATAGTACATCTTCACTTCCTGTTGTGTTTAGGTCTTCCATATCGGCAGTTACACATCCTTCAATTATATCTGGAACACCATCGTTATCATCGTCACCATCATTCCAATCTTCTGCTGTATCAGAATCATTATCAGGAGAAATAGCTGTGTAAACATAATCATCACTTGCAGACATTGCAAAATCAAAACTAATATCTGAGCTTGTTGCATTTTCTTGGTGTATTTCAACTGCTATGGTATTAGATCCAGTTACTAATATATTTTCGAGTTCATATGTCCACCACCTAGTTTCTAGACTAGTACCAAGATCTCCCTCTGCAACTGTTAAATAGTCGTAAGTCACAGGCATATTAAACATCCAAACTTTAGTGCCGTTAATATAAACAACAGCACCATCATCAATTACTGCTCGTAAATGAAGTTTACTTTTCGCTGCATCTCCAGCACTTACTGTAAATGTCTTTCTAAAATATGTTGTAACTTGATTTACATCAGCGACTGTGGTAGTTTCATCTCCATCTCCAAAGCCTAGTTCGGCATTACCTGAAGCCCATGATGTATCATTAAAACCAGTACCTGTCCATGCTGTTCCTTGATCTGAGCCATCATCAAGATATTTCCAAGATCCACCTGGACTAACTATAAAGTTAGCTAGTGAGATGTCTAAATTAAAACTTATATCAGTACTTGTTCCATTTCTTTGGTGTATTTCTACAGCAATAACATTGTTTCCTGTTACCAATGCATTTGCTACTGTTACTGAAGTAGTTGCATTGTCCCCAGGGTCTGAGGAAGCGAATGTGCCATAAGCAATTACGCCAGCTGGCATGTTAACTCTTGATATTTCAGTACCATTTAAGTATATAACTGCTCCATCATCATAGGTTAAATCTAAAATCATATCAGTAAATGCTGCTTCAGTAGCATTTGCGTAGAATGACTTTCTAAAATAAGTTGTTGTTTGCCCCACATCGGTAACAACAGTTGTTTCATCTCCGTCTCCAAATCCTAATTCCGCATCACCTGATGCCCAAGAAGAATCATCAAAAGCTGTTGCTCTCCAAGCTGTACCTTGATCTACACCAGTATCTAAATATTTCCATTCTCCACCTGGACCAAAATTGTCAACTGTGGGTATAAGGCCTTCAATAGTAAATGTGTAAGGATTTTCATCACTATCATCATTATCTATTGATATAGTAGCAGTTTTTGTGTTATAGTCAGTTGGATTAAATTGTACTGTAAATGTTCTACTTCCAGCTGCTGCTATAGTTGCCCCTGCAGGCTGAGCGGTAATAGTAAATTCTGGGTCACCACTAATATCTACTAAAGGAACTCCTCCAGTTAATGATAATAGTGTTGTTCCTGTGTTTTGAATAGTAAATGTATGAGTAATTGGAGTTGCTATGGCCGTACTTGTAAATCTAGTATCATCTAAATTAGTCGGTGTTGTATCTCCACTATTTATTGTTGTACTGTTGCCAACTAGGTTAATTTCTGGTCCAGCTGGAGGTGTATACTCTATATGTAATTTTGGAGCTAAAGTAGTATCTTGATCCCAAGTATCGCTTCGTCTTTCATTAGTGCTTGGAGATGTTAGTACAAATCCTATGGCATTGCTTGATGACCAGCCACCTCTATCTATTATTTCTTGTACAATAGCATTTAAACTTGGAGTTTGTTGAGCTGGAAGAATATCATCATTATACCACCTTACAGGATTCCAAGTTGCAGTAGCCGTAGTACCTGAAGTAATATCACCGTCAATTCTGTCAGAAATATTATCATTTGCGGTTGTAAAGGTTGTCGTATCATCAGCATCAATACCAGTAATGGTAACAGTTAAGGCAGTATTATCGTCAGCATCAGAAGAAAACTGTATATATGATCTATTAATTGTTGATCCAGGCGGAATAGTAATGTTATCAAAACGTACGCCTACATATTGGTTGCCAGTATCATCACATATTTCTAAATCACTACTTGTAAGATCCATTACTCCTGTACTTGTATCTTCTTCAGCATCATCGCTTGATGCATTTACAGAAACATCTAAAAAAGTATGTGTATAACCTGTAATAATAATATTATCTAAATAAAGAATATCCAATTCATTTGGACCACTTGTTGCAGAACTTCTAAATCTAATTATTGTAGATGTAAATGTAGCATCAGTATAAAGTGTAACATTTTCGGCTAAATATTGTGTTGTATTTGTAAATTGTGTTCCAATTGCATCAATATTATAATCACCAATTTTAATATAGTTAGTGCCTCCATCTATAGAATATTCTACATAGAAATCGTCAGTTCCAGTAAAACCACTAGTTTGAAAATCAAAAGTTATATCTACAGATGTGTATGCACTTAAATCTAATGCGTTTGTGTATGATGAACTTCCAGTTCCAGAATTGTCTGTTAGCTCTAAAGCATAGTTGCTATTTGGAGGGACACTATTAATTATTCTACAATCACTTCCTCCATCATTCCAGATAGTTCCAGCAAACACACCTCCTTCGAAATTTTCGTTATCAATAACTGTTTGAGAATAGATACTAGATGTAAATATAAGGCCAAAGAACAGCATAGTTAACCTTATTAGAAATGTAGAATTTTTCATAAGCGATTAAATTTTTAATTTGGGACTAATTAATTTATGTTAAATATTTATATGCAAATGTAGGTGGATACTCTATAAAATGCAAAAAAAATCGATTAAATGTAATATTGCTTATTAATTACTTGATTTTCAAATAATTAAAAAGGGAAGAAATAAATTATTTCTTCCCTTTTTTAAAATATACTTGTTTGAATATTAATGATTTACATAATCTATTATTCTATAATTATATTTTTGAAATATTCATTTTTATCTGTTGAAATTTGAACAATATACAAGCCAGCGTTTAATGAACTAACATTGATTTGTTTGTTTTGTGTTTCTTTAACTACTTTTCCCAGAGCATCATAAATTTTAATATTTTTAAGGTTTTCACCTTGATTTATATCAATATTTAATAAGCTATTTGCAGGCACAGGGAACACTTTAATATTGCCATTATCTAAATCATTTGAACCAGTTGAAAGTGTTATGCCAGATTTATTGATTGTAAAATAATCATCAATCGTCCCTGTTTCTCTTAAAAACTTGATATTCATATTTTGCCCTCCGCTTCCATCATCTTCAATTTCAAGGATAGTTGATCCCAATTCTTCGGCTGAATAGTACATAACTGGTAAAGTGCTAGGGCCATTGTAAGGATTTTCTCCATCAAAATCAGCTCCAGTAGCTTTACCTGATGAACCGGCTGTAATATATACTGCACCATCCAAATCTGTATCAGTTTTTAAATAAGCACCATCGTTAAGTATATCACCATCAAATAAATCATCATAATCTGTTCGTCCAGATAAATTACCATTAGCTCCTACAGTATGTCCACCAGAAGTTGTTTGGGCTGGATTAAAAGTACCAGAAAGTCCAGTATGTCCTTTAACAAACTTGGAACGCTCATAAGAGTGTGAATGACCGCTTAAAACTAAATCTACACCACCAGCTTCAAGTATTGGTAGGTATTGTTCTCTCATTGTAAATATCCCATTTTCACCAGCATTATCAGAATCGTGAGATCCTTTTGTATATGGAGGATGATGGAAAAATGCGACAATCCAATCTTGTGTTGTTGCATTAATATCGGTTGTTAACCAAGCTTTTTGTGCTGTGTTAAAAGCAGGTTCGTTACCGCCACCATCAACATTATTAGATTGTAATACTATAAAATGAATATTTGCATAATCAAAAGAGTAATACTCTTCGGTACCTGATGCTGTTCCTCCAGCTTCGGCAGCTGTTGGGAATGAGAATATATCGTAATATGGACCAGATTGAGTATTAAAATCAACCGAATAACCATCGTGATTTCCTAAGGTAGACCATGCTACTGTATTTTTAAGAATTTCATCATATACATCAAAGAAACCTGCTTGATATTCAGATTGTGTACCACTATTGTAAGCATTATCACCTAAAAATAATACCATATCTGTTTGATTTGGATTAGTAATACTACCTGTTGGTCCAGTTTCATCAACATAAGCATAATAAGCATCTCTAACTGATTTTTGATCACCAGGATAAGTACCATTCCCTTCAGTTCCAGGATCACCAAGAATCCAAGCACGAACAAAAGTATCGGTTCCAATGGTTGGAGCAGTAATTATAAACATATCGCTACTTTCAGGTAAGTATACTCCGCTTGAGTTTTCGAGATCGTAATAATACTTAGTATTTGGAGTTAGTCCAGATAATGTAATTTCATGTTTCGTTTTTGGTGTTAAATCTGATTCAGTTGAACTTAAAGCCCCTAAACTTGTTCCATAATTAACAATGGACTCGGTTGGATTGTTTGTGCTCCATTTTACAATAACACTAGATGAAGTCCCTGTTTGCAAGTAAGGCCCTCTTGTTACGGTTGCAGCCCCAACAGGCAAAACACTAGGTGTTAGTTTGAAATTAAAACTAATATCTGAGCTAGCAGCTCTTTGTTGATGTATTTCTACCGCAATAACATTGGTTCCAGTAATTAACCCAGAAGCTGTAACATTATTTGTTATCCATGTTGTTTCATCAGTACCTGATATTTCAGGACTACTTGCATAAGTATTATAGTTTATTGCTCCAACAGGCATATTATCTCTCCAAATTTCACTACCATTTAGATATACTACCATACCATCATCACGAATGGCTTCTACGTCAAGACTATTCCAAGCTGTATGGTCAGTAATTGTAAATTCTTTTCTAAAATATGTTGTAGGGTATTTATTATTAGGGTCAGGTCCAAAGCCAACAGATGTAACTTGCGTATCTCCATATCCTAATTCTGCAATTCCATAACTCCAAGAGCTATCATCAAAAGCGCTAGCTGTCCAAGCAGTTCCTTGGTCACTACCATCATCTAAATATCTCCAGTTTGCACCTGCAGGAATTTCCTCTGCAGTAGGTGTTGGAGTTGGTAATGTAAATTCAACATGTAGTGTTGGAGCTAAGTTAGGGTCGTGATCCCAAGTATCAGTTCTTCTTTCATTTGTACTAGGTGATGTTAAAACAAACCCCATTGCATTGCCTAATGACCAACCACCTCTATCTACAATTTCTTGTACAATAGCGTTTAAACTTGGGGTTTGTTGAGCTGCCAATATATCATTGTTATTCCATGATGAAGGATTCCAAGTTACTGTTGCAGTGGTTCCTGAAGTAATGTCACCATCAATCCTATCAGAAATATTATTGTTTGTAGTTGTAAAAGTTGGTGTGTCATCTGCATCAATACCAGTAATGGTAACAGTTAGCGCAGTAGTATCATTATCATCAGATGAAAACTGAATATAAGATGTATTAATTGTTGAACCAGGAGGTATAGATATGTTATCAAAGCGAACGCCAACATATTGGTTTGTACCACCGTCATCACATATTTCTAAATCACTACTTGTTAAATCCATGGCTCCTCCAATCACATCTTCTTCAGCATCATCACTTGATGTATTTACAGAGATATCTATAATGGTATCGGTACTGGTGTAACCTGTTATTATAACATTATCAACATATAATATATCTAACTCATTTGGTCCACTTGTAGCTGAACTTCTAAATCTAAAAATTGTAGATGAAAACCCAGCATTAGTAGATAGAGTTATATTTTCGGCTAAATACTGAGTGCCATCAGTAAATTGTGTTCCACTAGCATCAATATTATAATCGCCAATTTTAATATAAGTGGTCCCTCCATTAATGGAGTATTCTAAATAAAAATCATCAGTTCCAACAAATCCGCTAGTTTGGAAGTCAAATGTCACACTTACAGATGTGTATGTACTTAAATCTAATGCACTTGTGTAGGCTGAACTTCCGCTACCTGAGTTGTCTGTTAACTCTAAAGCATAGTTGCTATTTGGAGGAACGCCATTTATTATTCTACAATCACTTCCGCCATCATTCCAGATGGTTCCAGCAAAAACTCCTCCTTCAAAGTTTTCATTATCAATAACTGTTTGTGAAAACATACTATTACAAATAAATATAAATGTAAACGCAAGTAATAATTTCTTGATAGTAATTAGTTTTTTCATAAGTGGTTAATCTTTTGTTCGAGGTTAATAATATTTTCTTTTAGTTTTTTTATTGATTGCATATTTTTAAACTTAGGACTTAATTGGTCCACAGCAATTTTTGCAAATTGTAAGCTTATCTTTGCCTGGGGTAAGCGATTTTCTTCTGTTAAGTATTTAGCTTTTTTGTAGTACCAAAACTCTTTTCTGTTATATAGAAGAATAAAATAATTATACTCTTCAATGACTTTATCAACTTGTTTAGATGATTTTAAATATTCCATCTTTTTTAACCTTAACGATAATACATTCTCGCCAAGTTTTTCTAGACCTTTATCTATAATTTGAATAGCTTTTGGGTAATCTTTTTGCGAAGCAATAATAAATGAACTTAATTCAACAAAGTCTCCAGGTCTTGGGTCTACAACATTGTCAAGAAATAAGGTGTAATACTGCACAGCTTCATCAAGGCGATTTAATTCAAAGAGTATTTGGGCATGTAGTTTATTTATTTTCACATCAATATTGTCTATTTCTAGATATTTTGAAGATGCTTTTAATGCAAGTTTATATTTAGTCCATACATAATAACTTTCAGCCGTTCTGTAATATAAAAGCTTATCAGTAAAACCAAGTTTTTTAGCTTTTTTATAATCTTTTATTGCTTTGTCATACTCTTCATGTTGATGATATAGAAAACCTCTTTCATAATAAAGCTTTGAATTATTTGGGTTTAATTTTATTTCACTAGTCTTTTTATTGATGCGAATTGTTAGATTACCATGTGCATTTACTAAGAATGTACTTGTGAAAGAAATAATAACAAAAAGGAGTAGGTACTTTTTGGTAATCATGAATTAATAATTAGTTGATTCAAATATTTTTTTGCAAGATACACAAAAGATTATTAAAAATACGACGAAGCGCAAAAAAATCAGATTAAACACTTGTTCGTTTCATAGTTCATTGACATTTATTAAGTTAAATGAAAGTAGTTGTAGTCTATTTATGTTAATAACTATTTTTAGTATTGAACAATTTTTATAAAAACCTTAAATAAAAATGATTAAATTTAACATTGTTGTTCCCTAACAATATATATTTATGAATGCATATGTTTTATGCTTGTTGCTCTTTACTTCATTGGCAACAGCAAATGTTTTGCATGGTAGTTGCCATGAAATAATTCTTAAAGTTCTCAAAAACATTAAGGATAAATGTTATGGTGATAATCTTTATTCTATAGAATCGAGTTTTCGTTACCAGCAAAAAGCATACATAAAGAATGTCTTTCAATCAAAATTCGTAATCAAAATTCACCCCAAAGTAACCAAAACACCTCCTATATTACGTAATTAATGGAGAATATTAAAAACAGAAGCAATGCTTTAAAGTAATTAATTCTTATGAAAATTAACCAATCCCTCAAAGTAGCAATAGTGTTATTGTTACTTGTTGTTAGTAATTCAGAATTATTAGCACAAACTACACTAGTAAATTTTGGATCGTCATGGTCTTATTATGACAATCAAAATGAACCTCCTAATCAAGCGTCTCTTGATTGGAATGACGTCTCTTATAATGATGCAACCTGGTCATCTGGTAATGCTCAATTAGGTTATGGAGACGGAGATGAAGTAACTGTAACAAATAGCAATGCGTATACTACTTACTTTAGGCATGATTTTAATGTCACTGATCCAAATCTTTTTGCTGATTTAAATCTTGATTTAATTTATGATGATGGAGCAATAATTTATCTGAACGGAGTAGAAGTATGGAGAGTCAACATGCCTTCAGGAGTGGTAACTTACAATACATTTACGCCAACCCAAGGTAGTGATAATGCGCAAATCTCTAACACCATATCTAATTCTTTAATTTCTGGTACAAATGTTATTGCAGTTGAAATTCATCAGCGTAGTTCAGGTAGTTCAGATATTTCTTTTGATTTTGAACTAGTTGCTGACGATAGCGGTAACCCCTCATCAGGAGATTTAATTGAAGCTGGAAGTGAGTGGAAATATTTAGATGATGGAAGTAATCAAGGAACGACTTGGAGAGGAGCTGGTTTTAATGACTCATCTTGGTCAACTGGTAATGCCATGCTTGGCTATGGAACAATAACTGGTGGATCTGTTGCAACAACAATTGGTTATGGTCCAGATTCTAATAATAAATATAGAACAACCTATTTTAGAAAAAGTATTAATGTAGCTGATGCCTCTACAATTGGTAATTTAAATTTAGAAGCCGTTAGAGATGATGGTATGGTAGTATATTTAAATGGTACAGAGATTTGGCGCGACCATATGCCAACAGGAAGTATTGATTATTTAACTTTTGCCAGCTCTCCAGCTATTGGAGGATCTGATGAATCTGCTTGGATAACTAATACAATAGCGAATAGTTTGGTAACAGGTACAAATGTTATAGCTGTTGAGATTCATCAAGTTAATGCTACGAGTTCTGATTTAAGTTTTGATTTTAAGATGACAGATTCTGGTGGTACACCACCAACTAACGATGAGTTTATCACAGATTCTGATACTTGGAAGTACTTAGATGATGGTTCAAATCAAGGAACAGGATGGACAGGAACTGGATATGATGATTCTTCTTGGGCTTCTGGAGCTGCAGAACTAGGATATGGAGATACTCAAGTAACAACTGTTGGTTATGGTCCTTCTTCAACCAATAAATACCCAACAACATATTTTAGAAAGTCCTTTAATGTAACCGATCCTAATGCTTACGACTTCTTATCATTAGAAGCCATTCGAGATGATGGTATGGCTGTTTACCTAAATGGTTCTTTAATTTGGACTGATAATATGCCTGGTTCATGGGATTATTTAACTTATTCAACAGCAGTTGTTGGTGGAGCTGATGAAACAACTTGGATCTCACAGATTGTTGCTAATAACTTAGTAGTTGGAACTAATGTAATTGCTGTAGAAATTCATCAAACAAATGCTACTAGTTCAGATATCAGTTTCAATTTTAGATTATCTGGTAGCACAACAGGAGGAGGAGGAACTGCAAATGTTGAAAGAGGACCATATCTTCAAAAAGGAAGCCCTACAAGTGTGGTAGTAAGATGGAGAACTGATGTCCCTACTGAATCTGTTGTTAATTATGGAACAGGCTTAGGTTCATTAAGTCAAAGTGCAAGTGATTTATTGCCAAAAACAGAGCATGAATTAGAAATAATTGGGCTAGCTCCTGAGACTAAATATTACTATAATGTAGCTAATAATACAGGTGTTATTGTTTCTGAATCTAGTGATTTATATTTTGAAACACACCCATCTGTAGGAACTTCTCAACCTTACAAATTTTGGATATTAGGAGATGCAGGAACTGCCAATAATGACCAAAGAAATGTGCGTGATGCTTACTATAACTATATAGGTTCTAATCATACTGATGGAATATTATTTCTAGGAGATAATGCTTATAACAGCGGAACGGATTCTGAATATCAAAATGCCATGTTCGAGAACATGTATGAAGATAAATTAAAAAATACAATTGCATGGTCAACTTTAGGAAATCATGATGGTTACTCAGCAGATTCTAACTCACAGTCAGGTCCATATTATGATATTTTCACCTTCCCAACTGCTGGTGAATCAGGAGGGATGGCATCTGGAACTGAAGCTTATTACTCATTTGATTATGGTAATATTCACTTTATTGTTTTAGATTCTTATGAGACAGATCGCTCTGTTGGAGGAACAATGTATAATTGGGCTCAAAGTGATATTCAAAATACAACACAAGAATGGATTGTTGCATTTTGGCATCACCCACCATATACTAAAGGCTCACACGATTCAGATGATGAATCTGAACTTATAGATATGAGACAAAATTTTCTTCCAATGCTAGAAGGAAATGGAGTTGATTTAGTACTTAGTGGACATTCCCATTCTTATGAAAGATCTTATCTATTAAATGGCCATTATGGCAATTCTGATAGTTTTAATAGTGGCACTCATACAGTAGGTGCAACTGGAAGTGGTGATGGAAAGTCTGACGGCGATGGAGCATATGTTAAGGAAACATCTGGACCAGAAGCTGGAGATGGTGCTGTTTACATTACTACAGGTTCAGCTGGTAAGGCCACTTATTTACAATCGGATGGTCCGCATGAAGCTATGAAAGAAACTTTTTTAGAGCTAGGGTCATGTATTTTGGAAGTAGATGGGAACAGTTTAAGCATTAAATTTATTAGAGAAACTGGAGTTATTGACGATTATTTTACTATAGAAAAAGGATGTACTACTGATACTGATGGTGATGGAGTATGTGACGCAGATGATCAATGTCCAGGTTTCGATGATAATGTAGATGTCGATAATGATAGTATTCCTGATGGATGTGATCCATTAATAGATTCAGATGGTGATGGTGTTTCAGATGCTTTAGACCAATGTCCAGGATTCGATGATAATATAGATGTTGATAATGATGGCATTCCAGATGGTTGCGATCCACTAATAGATTCAGATGGTGATGGTGTATCAGATGCTTTGGACCAGTGTCCAGGGTTTGATGATACTGTGGATGTAGATAACGATGGTATTCCAGATGGTTGTGATCCATTAATAGATTCAGATGGAGATGGCGTTTCAGATGCCTTAGACCAATGTCCAGGGTTTGATGATAATGTAGATGTAGATAACGATGGTATTCCAGATGGCTGTGACTCATTAATAGATTCCGATGGAGATGGTGTGTCAGATGCCTTAGACCAATGTCCAGGCTTTGATGACAATGTTGATATCGATAACGATGGTATTCCTGATGGTTGCGATCCACTGATTGATTCAGATGGCGATGGTGTGTCAGATGTCTTAGACCAATGTCCAGGCTTTGATGATAACTTAGATGTTGATAACGATGGTATTCCAGATGGTTGCGATCCATTAATCGATTCAGATGGTGATGGTGTTTCTGACACTTTAGACCAATGTCCAGGGTTTGATGACAATGTAGATGTTGATAATGATGGCATTCCAGATGGTTGCGATCCATTAATAGATTCAGATGGTGATGGTGTGTCAGATGCCTTAGACCAATGCCCAGGGTTTGATGATAATATAGATGTTGATAATGATGGCCTTCCAGATGGTTGCGATCCACTAATAGATTCAGATGGTGATGGTGTATCAGATGCTTTAGATCAATGTCCAGGATTTGACGATACTGTGGATGTAGATAACGATGGTATTCCAGATGGTTGTGATCCATTAATAGATTCAGATGGTGATGGTGTTTCAGATGCTTTAGATCAATGTCCAGGGTTTGATGATACTATCGATTCAGATGGTGATGGAAACCCTGATGGATGTGATGTTTGTCCAGGCTTTGATGACAATGTTGATATCGATAACGATGGCATTCCAGATGGTTGTGATCTATTAATAGACTCAGATGGTGATGGTGTTTCTGATGCCTTAGACCA
>CAKZMU010000006.1 GCA_937129145.1 uncultured Lacinutrix sp.
TTCCAGCTTTAGCAATTTCTTTTTGCGCAACTACTCCGAAGGCTTCTTGAATGCTTAATCCCTGTTCTTTGGTTAATCTGTTCAATTCAGCCATTGACAAACCTAAATTGTCGAGTATTCGAACAGAACCCCTACCTAGTCCTGTAACCAAATCTTCACGAAGCGATTCTACACTTCTACCCGTTTGGGCTGCTCGAACTGCTAAAAATTCAAAAGAGGTTCCAGAAGTTTCGAGTTGTATTCCTAAGTTTTTAAAGTCGTTTATAGAGGTCTTGATATCCAAATCGGATAACGTTCCCCTAGTTGCCTTTTTAATATCATCGAAAGCCTTGGTTCCCTCTTCTCCTAGCTGTTTAAAAGCAAACTCAACACCTTTAGCCTGTCTAGCCAAGGCAATCGCATCTTTCCCGAACTGAATACCTAACCTAAGCCCTTCTATTATTCCGAATGCACCCACAAGGCCACGGACAACACCAATAACGCCTTTAAATGCACTTTTATAATTACCCACATTCTTTGTGGAATCTTTTACCGCTGCATCGGCTTTCTTGACCTTTGCGTCCAATTTATCAAAATTGGCCTGTGCTTTTTCAATTTCTGCATTCGAAGCCTTTTCGCTAACGACTAGATCGCGAAGTGTTTTAGATGCCTGTGTTCGCTGTAAGTTGAGTTTTTGATACGCCCCTGTATATTTGGAAAGAAGTATGGCGGATTCTTTTTGTTGCCTGTTTAGTATTTGGGTTTCAAGTCTTTCCTTAGCTAAATTTTTAGAAGTTGCGGTACGTACCTGACTATTCTTGGCTTCTTGCCTTAAAAGTGCATTCTGTAATCTGGCACGCTCCTTAATGGCTGCGGATGCTTCGGTCTCTAGTTTAACTCTAGTTTGTAAAACCTGATTCCCCTGACCCTGTGTTTTGAAACTACCTGAAAGCTTAACCACTTCGGCCATCGTTGATAACAATTTTTCAAATCCGGCATCTACCTTTAGAATATCCTCTACGGTCTTTTTCGATTCGATTATGTCCTGTGCGGTAATCTTATCAGCCATTTTTCTTATTCATTTTTTGCGCTAATCGTTGTTCTGCGAGTAGTTCACCTATTGTTGATGTATTGTATTCCAATCTATTTCCGGTAACTGCAGACAGGGAGCTTATCACATCGAAAATATTACCCTCTTGCTCTTCCTTTTCTGGCATATCGGCCAAAAATTTCTTAAACTCCGCTGTAGCAATGTTCAATCGTACTTGCTTTTTCGCTACCAGTCCGTTTACATATTCGATACTCTCCAAAAGCGTTTTTTTCTTTTTCACATCACAAGCATCGAAGAACTTTTCCCAAGATTCAGGTGCTATCAAACATATTTGAACCAACATCGAATACATCTTCAGTTCACTATCTGGGCTTAATACTTCTTGTTGCTTTTCGATTTTAACCTCTACTTCTGGAGTTGGATTCTCAGCTTCGAAATCTTCTTTGAAGCCTTTCCATGTTTTAGGGTCTACGCTTGGCAATAATTCAGACAACTTATCTTCATCATTAAGCACTTTGATGAATATTTTTAGGGGAATCTCCCTATAGTTGTCATAGGTCATAAATCCAATCTTTTACGTATATCTGAAATAAGTCCAGGGACTAGATAATCCTCCTTGGCCTCGATGAAATTCTTTATTTGCAAGCCTAATAGCTCACCGTACTTAGATTCTAGCAACTCCGCTTTATCGGTAGAACCGAATTGAGCATCTTTCTTGGTCACTTTTAGGAACATTCCGTCAAAAAAACCGCCAGTCCATTGAAAATTGAATGGGTCTCCTTCTTTTTTGGGAAGTATCGGTTTTGGAGTTCCGAACAAAGACTCTAATTCAGTGGCACGTTTGTAAACACCTACTACCTGTCCTTTCGGGTTCTGACCTTCCTCTAACTGTATTTGAACATAATCTATCAATATACCCTTGTACCGTTCTATTTGCTCGAATACAAGGGATATTAATAATTGTTCATCACTTATCGCCCTCAACTTCTGGCGAAACTTCTGTATCGTAGCCATGAAGTTGTTTGTATAATTCGTTGATGTCCTTTACCTTCAATCCATACCGATTTTTCATAACGGCCTTAAATTCATCACTGGATAACTTTAAGAAATCCGAAGAGAATTTGAAGTTGGACGCTTTCATTATACAGCGGCTTTAAAGGCATCACTAAGGAAGTTTACACCGCCTATCTTACGAATGCCATTGATTTCGATATAAACCGTAGTCAATGCAGTTGTAACATCAATTGCATAAACTCCTGTTGAACCTGATTCGGTTGCCGTAAACGTTGTGATTTCCGTTCCATCGTCGCCGTAAACTTTCATATCAGCCTTAACAGCACCTGCTCCCGCAACATCAGAACAACCTTGTGTAAGTGTTAGATTGAAAGTCAGATTCGTTCCATTACTTGCAACTGTATCTATTTCACCTTCTAAACGTTCTACTTTATCCAAGTCCTTGAAGGAGTAGTCTACTTTGACCTCGGCAGGTGCTTTGTCGTCACCCTCACCATCGCTAAAAGTAGCGTCAAAAGGAGTATAAGCGATAGGAGTTCCTGCTACTGGAGTAGTCTTTAAGCCTACGATAAACTCACTTGTAAGCATGCCCATAAGTTTTCCGTCCTCGTCGTAACGAAGTTTAAGGAATCCTTTCTTGGTACGTTCTATAAGCCTACCGTTTACTCCGTTCATACGAAGCAATTCCGCATGGGTACACGCACAGTTCTTGGACTGATAACCGGTTGCTCTAGTGGCTTCGGTATCAAGTTCCTTCTCGTTCAATTCTGCGTCCTCGGCAAAAGCAGCATCCGTATTCTTGGATTCGGGCTTGACCTTTCCGATAACTATTACATTGCCCGCCTCTATTCCAGCGTTCAACGTGTCTTTATCCTTAGCTGCAGTGGTACTATCGATACGATAATCCTCCGCAGTCCAGATAAGTTCCTCTACGATACCTACTTGACCGTTTGAGCCTCCCCCGTTATGGGCTACTCTCAACGTTGCAGTATCTACCGAACAGGCTTCTGTTGATTTTTTCATTGTATATTATTTTTTAACAATCGTTTTCATTATAAAATGTAAGGTCGACGTCAATGCTTATCGCATCCCATACATCTACCTGTAAATTTTTGCTCAAAGAAGCATTAGAGTAATTGGGCGCATTAGTAAAAGAATATGAAAGCTCCTCCGTAAATCCGAAATCAGAAGAGGAATCGATTATATCCAAAACCTTTTCAAAATACGGGTAAAGGCACTTTTCAAAAGTTTCGTTGAACCTTTGGTCATTCCTCCAATTTGAATCCGTGTTGTGTGCCAGAACAAACCTGCACACCCCTGAAAAACCATCTTCTTTGTACTTTAGCGTATTAGGCATCACATACCATAATAAAGGATATGCTTTCTTGCTGTTTCTTATTTTGGTGGCTAATACTGTATCCAATTCTTTAGCGTCTCCATAACCGAAAATCAAAGGGTCTTGCCCTTCTATTGACTCGGTATTTAAAAACGTACTTTCAAGAATCTTCTCTATACGAACTACCTTCATAACCCCCAACTTGTTTTATTCTCTACATTGGTAAAGTTCCAATTCGGATAATCATCTTTATTGTCACTTAAAAAGGTGTACAAACTCACTTCTTTTGAATTGTCATTGCCCCCGAACCAATCCTCTACGTAGAATCCCTTGTGGTAATAAGCGTTAGCACTCGTTGAAGAGTTGCTTCCGCTATACCATTCATGGAATTCTCGCCAAGCATCGGTAAGGACTTGAACAGGTGAGACCGCTTCCGCATTCTCGGCCTGTGGTTTGACAGCTCCCAAAGTCGTTAGTGCTGTGTTGTTCTTTTTAATGTACCAGTAGAAAACATAATAGGCTATAAACGATTTCTTATAAGAACCATGATCGTCTACAATACCCCTCCAATAATATGTTATATCGTTTTTGGTGTATTCCTTGCCGTTAAGAAGGTCGTTCCATTTCTGTTCCGCACTTTCCTTTAGGCTTCCATCACTATTTAAGTTCCCTTCAAGTTCATTGTATAATCTACTACCTAATCCCTTTTTGAGAATCTTCGGCTCATACTCCTTGATGTACCTTTCCAGTAAGTCGTTGTTGTTAGCGATTGCCGAAGCACCCGAACCGACTTGTGGAAGGTATATGTCACCTACGAAATATGAACCGTTGATTATCATTTTGCTATTTTAGCGTCAATTAACATTTGAGCCGTATTAGGATGCTTTAACAATTTCTCTCCCTTTTTGTTGACCCCGTGGTCTTTTAAAAGTTCGATTTCCCGTAAACCCTTACCGTTTAGCACTGGTGCTTTTGATATTGATTTACTTGTTACTGTCTTCGCTTCCTTTTTAGGCTCTGCTTTCTTCTTTGCCATATCTAACTATTAAGCCGCTTCGATTGCAGTTGCAACATCAGCGAACGTTCCAGATACGATTCCTCGCTTATCATTATCGGTGATGTAAACGTGGTATCTGCTTTCCCCTAACATTGTGATAAGGTTTTTGCTGAAATCGTCGTTTTCCCATCCGATACGAACAGTATAACCCCAAACATTATCAAGGTTGATGTTCTTCATATCTCCGATAACGTAAGAACCTGCCGTAATTTCTGGCTTAGCTACGATAGTAACACCATCGATTTGCCTACCATCGGCAGTTGAAAAAGGAGGCATAACATAGTTGCCATTAGCGTCCTTGGTCAATTTCATATTCAATGCGTCGATTGTGTTAACAAAAGCTACATTAGGAACATAAACACCGTTACTTTCTACAGCGACCGTGGCAACTACTGCCGCGATTTGGTCGTACAAAGTAGATGTACCGTTAACAAACTGATTAACCCCAGTTAAAAGAGCGGCATTAAACGCAGATGCTTGAGCCAATACTTTTGTAAGTACATCAGCTTGTCTTGCTCTGTCATGCTTCACTTTTAATTTAGTGTTTATTGCAGATTCCAACCATTTGTAATCGTAAAGAGCCTCTTCAGAAGCCTTCATTCTACCGGCGATTTTCTCAGCAGTAGAATATTTAACTACAAAGTCGGCATCGATTAAAGGCTTAAGACCGCCTTCAGCTACGATAGCCGCGTCGCCTTCTCCCGCTGTTTCATTAACATAAGGAATGGAAGGTTTATCGGTTGAACCGATTGTCAAATACTGCTCAACAAATTCAGAGCCATAGGTATATGGAGAATAAGTTGTAGCGGTTGACGCTCCGTAAACGGCAGATGCAGCAGCACCCGTTGCGTTACCTGTAGTGATAGTGTCTGGAGCCTTAACAACAACCTCTAACCATCCACCTTTTTGCTTACTGGCAATATGTTGTTTGATTTCCTCGAACTTCTCATCAGTTAGAGCTTCTTTTACTGCTTGTTCAAAGGAAAAGGGTTGTCCTGAATTTCCTTTAGACTGAATAGCGACCAATTCTTTGTTGGCCTCTTCCAGTTCTGTTTTTAAAGTTTCAACTTGTGTTTTCACCTCATTGAAATCCTTAGTTGCAACAAACCCCTTTAAGGCTTCTGCGTTTTCTGTCTTGAAAGTATCCAAAGCTGTTTTAGCTTCTTCAACACTTTCGGGTGTGGCTGCATTTTTTACAGCTTCATCTAATGCGGCTAGCTTGTTGTTTATCGCCTCTGCCGCTTTTTGTGCTTCATCCATCTTAATTGATGTTTAAATGTGAATAAAATGTATTCAATGAAGTGTCTGAATCGACGGCTTCGGCTTTTTGAGTGTCTTTCGACGGCTCGGTACTTTTGATATTTCCGGTAGCGTTATTGCTACCATATAAAACCAGGCTTGATTCCCTTACGTTCTTCGCTTCGGAAACAGCCCAGAAATAATTGATTTCATCAAAATCTTCTTTGTTCGCTATAACGGGCAAGTAACTGTCATAGGCTTTTTTCTCTTCCTCATCACCTTTCTCATCACTGTTCATGGCTAATTGAATCTTAACGTACTGCATTCGTACACTTGCTTCGATGTCATCCCCGCTTTCTAACCATTCCTTAGCGAGCTGATTGATTACCTTGGTTTTGGGGAACTTGTAAATCAATGCTTCCGTTTCACCTTCGTAAGATTTTCCAATCATTGAAAAAGGAATAACAGCGGTGAACATTTCAATATCTTCCTTCTTAACAGCGGTCTGGTATACTTTTAGTTCGTGGTCTAATACCAAATAGTTTCTACCTTGTTGTTCTTTTACCGTTTTGTTCCAAATACCATCAAGGTGTAAATCCTCATGACTATCAAGAACGCGTGTCGAGTTAACGGCCAAGTAGTGAAAGTCATTATCGATTTCCATATCCTTTGCCGCTTCGTGTAGTTTCGTTATATCCAAGTATTTTGCAGGGATTCCAGTGTCCTTTTCGTAGGATTTTTGAATCTGTGCTTTCTTTAGATTGATAATTTCCTGTTTGTTCGCTTTCAGGGCTGCGAAAAGGGATTTCTTATCCTCGAAACTCTCGTTAAGTTCTTTACATAGTATCATTTCAAAACTTCTTTTTGTTCCTTAAGCGTTTCTAACTTGTCGATTAACGACTTCCTTAAATCGGGGTCTGTAGTAACTTTTAGAATCGCCTCGTATTTTTTTATTACGTCTTTCATTATGCTTCGGTTTCATCAAGTCCGCTTATTCTCAATGCATCGGCTAATGGCATTTGAGCCTTTATAAGCGCATCCAATATCTTGGCTTGCCTCTCAATGCCCTCCATTCGCTTGGTTTCCAATACTTGCATGACAGGAAGATGTGAAAAGTCCATTACGATTTTCTTTCCCTGCTCTCTATAATTGAAAAAGTTAGACCACGTATTACAGAAATCGTCAGCATCCAATTGGATTGAATTCTGAATCCACCTAACAGCCGCTATTTCTTCCGAACTTCCACTATCACCTAATCCCGCTTGACCCTTCGCCCACCAGTTAAGAACACTTCTAGGGATGTCGTACACGCTGAAAATCCGCATAGCATCACTTGAAATGTTATCATCGAGCATCAACTTTCTAAAATCGTTAGCTAGATTTTCAACATCCACATTGGCGTTGGTGGCGTTCATGGATTTATTGAAAAGTGAGGTTTCTATTTCGGTGCGTTCATTCTCTTCCAAGTTTACCTCCATACCTTGCAATCCTTTTTTCTTGTTGGTTGCAAGCCATTTAGCACTGAAGACCAAATTTTTGTTCTTGGAACTTTGCGCTTCTTGAATGTTCTTTATTTCAGGTGCCAAAGCATCGATACGACTAGGGCTTTTGAACAGACCTTCGTCCCTCATATTACAAGCTATATCATAGAAAAACGCTAGTTCGCTTACTGGTATCTTATGTTCCTCGCCTGAAATCTTATATCGAAGCGTTCTTTCCTCGACCGCTTTCTTTTGGCTTCTGGATGTTATGAAGTTGGTGTATTTTGAAGTTTCACCGTAATCGACCTGACTAGGTATCAGATGCTCCAAGGCGGCTACGTTCTCGATGTTCCTTACGTTTCCGTTAGGTCTATTGGGAACTACTTTGGTAATTCCAGTACCTAAAGCCTTGAACCAAGAATGTTTTTTAATGAAATCCTCCGTTGATTCACAGTAATTGGGATTTGCTATTAAATCAAGGAACTTATCTTTTTCCAAGTCCTCCCCTTCAAGAGTCTGAACCTTTACGATTCCCCTACTTAGCATAGTGGAGCGCATATTAAATGCGGTAAATAATGCGGGATTCGTTAAGGATAATTTCAGTTTGTTAGGTAAGGAAAAGTCGGAGTCGCCACCCAACCAGTAAGACCATTCACCTTGACGGTTGCGTTCTACCTTAATATTCTTACCCCTGAACCAGTCGAATAGACCCATAAAAAAACCCTGTTATATAAGCCTTACGGGGCTAAACAGGGCTTTAATCTTGTCCATAAAATACAAAGTCCATATAGCAATCCCGATAGGGAATACTTTATGGACGCTTCAAAGATAGGTAAATTTATCTATTTAGAATCATTATAAATAAGAAAATATTTTGTAAGTTTACAATGTTTTAGTTTTTCATAATTTTAGTTTGGTTATTTGGTTCGACCGCCTTCATCTTTGGAGGCGGTTTTTTTGTTTGTCTCCACCGTGTGCATCAAGTTGACTCAAGTCAATGTTTATGGATTTTGGTTTTTTAGTAAAAAAGATTTAAAGTACAATCTTATGCTTAACACGCATAAAAGTCTTAGCATATTTTATCGCATCCATCAAGTGGTCATTACCCTTGATTGGCTTACCCTCTATAGGTACTTTATATTGGTCTGTTTCTAAGTAGTAGCTAGTATACTCTTCGTCGATGTTGTGGGAGGTTTCCGTGTAGTGGTTGTTAGCCCTATTGATAAATTCAATATCGGTCTTTACAGAGCCAGGGGGTTTGATTGATGGCATAGCATTATATTTGGCGTTGCGAAGCTCTATTATACTATCCCTTGCCGCCGCATCTACCATGATGGGTTTTTTCTTATCGATACCCCTTAACTCGAATTCATCGGCCAACAATCCTTTAATCGGCTTTGGATTTTTAACTTTTAAAGACCTACTGGATTCGTAAAGTATTTCATGGGAATAAAAACTACCTGTATTCGCATCGTATTTAACCTCCACCAAGGCGTTGGGGCTTATATCCCCTATGTCTAAACCATAAACACTAGGTAAGTCCATTGCAATAAAATCAGGTAGCGAAACGACCTTCCAATTATTATAAACTCTATTGTCGCCACCATCGCTTACAAGACCTTTTATTTGACCGTAATAGTATTTAGGAGAAGTTTCGGCGTACCTCTCATATCTAGCCTGAGTATTGGCATCGATATTTTTAATATTCATGTAGTAGTCACCTTTAATCGATAGGTGGCCTTTGATTCCTTTTGGTTCTAAATCGTAAAACCCTTCGTATTGAGTTGGTACGGTCGTGTGATAATTCTTTACTAACCAATGTTCTTTTGGTGGTGGATTCCATGAGCGTATTATCTGAACGGGGGCTTTAATCGTTCTAAGGCTATCCGCTAGTTTATTATACTCTATCTCGCCTACTTCTTCAGTTTCTTCGATATAAACGTGTGTAGCCCCTGCAATGGACTTCATATTGGCTGTATTCGCTTTTGTAGATGCTCTAAACCCCTTAGACTTGATTATATTTCCTTTTGGTAAATAGATAGCGGACATGTTACTGTCGTTCATCTTGAAGTCGTTCTCGTATTTGTAGTGGTTAAGGTCGGACGCTTCTTCTATTCTATCCTTAAAGTCTTGCCATAAAGAATCCCTTATACTTCCTTGAATAGCCCTAACAAAATAACCCCTAAAATAAGTAGAGGTTACCATTTTAAAAAGTGCATGCTGTGTTATACCGTGACTGCCGCCTCTACCCCTGCCTCCCCATACATCGGCTTCGTAGAAATCTTCAGTGAATAAGGGCTTAACATATTTTGATGGGATTATTTTCATTCCTCTTCATCTGAGAAATCCTTGAAGACCACCTCTACTGCGGTCGCTGGTGTTGGTAGTGGGTTTTCGGGGTCGTTAGCGTGTTGTATTCTTTCACCGTACTTTTTAGGCTTCATTCTACCTAAAACCCATTTACGTGCATCGATACGAATCCTAGACCTAGCTACGAACTCACCATTCAAAACCTCTTTACCATCTTCCAAAGTTTTGGTGTCACTACTAGAATCGTCAGCTATATCTATAACTTCATCAAATATAGAATCCGCTCTTTCTTCACATGCGCGCGTGTAGTTGTTTAAAAAGGTTTTATCATAATTATCATGAGTATTGTTTAACCAAGTATATATAGTTGTTCTAGTAGGAAGATGACTATTTGACTCTAAAGTGTTTTTAAGACTTGAACCGTTTGATATGTGCTCAACAATCTCATTCTTAAAAGCTTGTATTTCCTCTTTACTGTAAGCCATTTATTAACTAGATTTTTGTTTCTCCGCCTCATCCATCATTTCCTGCATTTTTCTCTGAAACTTATTTTCTTCTTTTGGTTCGGTTTCGTCTTTATTTTGGTTAAGAACAATATTGATTATCCATTGAAGAAAGAACGGGGAAAACACAAACCACCAAGACCAGTCTATTTGATTAATCAGCTTCAATGTAAGGAACAATAGAAATAATAGTTGAAGAAATGATACTGGTTTTCTTTCTTGCATCTACTCGAATATTTTCATTTCACAAAGTTCCTTGTTTAGTCTTAAGGCTTCTGTTAGGTTATAGCGTAATTGTTGTGCGACTCTATTGGCTTCTTTCAATCTATCAAGTTCATATTCGTTCATGCTGTTTTTCCGTAAACCATTTTATTGTGTTGCTTTCTTAATCTGTACTTAGTGTCCAATTGCTGTAGGTCTATGAAATAACCTTCTTCGCTTTCCTTGAATCCAAGGGCTAAAAGTCTGTTGGAATGTTCTTCCGATATTGTTTCTCCCTTGTGGTTTGTTTTAAGTACAGAGAATATCTGCATAGTCAAAGATACGAAATTTATTTGTTATTTATATTGAATCTAAATAGCGGTTGTCATTCTATTCCTTTCCTTAACTCTTCTAGGATTGATTTTGCGCCGTTTTGAAAGTCCTTATGTCGATTTGTAAACAAAGCCGATGGGTGGTAACTCATATCAAAAAAAATGTTTATTTCCTCATCCGTAAACCTATCAAGTATTTCTTTGGTCTTTGCTTTGTGGTAGGATTCCAAAACCTCTGTTAATTCTATTTTTGTGTTGTCAGGAAAAGCAATCCAAAATTCAGAAAACCCCTCTATGATTATGTTTCTTGATTTTAAGTATTCCTCCGCTGTGTTGTTATTGGTCATTGGTTTATTTAATTGAATTCTATTGATAAGAATGTGTTTTCGTGACCTTCATCAAGTACGGATATTTCAAAAGAGGGAATACTATTCATGAATTCGGGTTCTTTATATTCTTCGATTATTAGTTTTATGTCGTCTTCTAAACGATAATTTCCGTTTTCGTCCTTTTCAATCCACTTTGTAGGATACGCCACTTCGAATTGCTCCCTGAATTCTTGAAGGACTTTTTCGGCTAAATAGAATTCTTCCATTTGAAGGTCGTATCCCTTTTCGTGCTTTGCGTGAACTTTGTACTTTTTCATTGTTTTTCGTTTAGGTATTGCTTTACTTCTTGCCAGTATTTTTTATTTGATAATTCTATTTTAGTATAAATTAGAGGGTCTATATCGTCGCCTAAGTATTCATATTTTCTTGGCTCTGAACTTATTATTTCATCTACGCATATTATTGCGCACTCTTTAGCCATGTGAATATCAGGGCTAAGTTGTAAATCCCAGTCAGGAGAAAGTTCCATCCCGAACTTACCTATTAACTCTTTCGCTTTTTCCTCTGGTTTCATTTTCTATTCTGTTTTAGGTGGTTCGGGTAATTTTGCCCAGTGAGATATGTAATAATTCTCCATTGATGAACTGTGCTGAATATCGCTATCCGAATATCTCCATACATTATCGGTTTCGCATAGGTACATTACATACATATCGTTCCAATTTGGATTGTTAGGTCTTTTTTCACAAATCAACACGTCCTCGTCCCTATCAGGAAGTCTCTCGCTTGTTGGTATCCATTTCATGGTTTTTAGATATTTTCAAATTCAGATTCCTTTTCCTTTATCTCCGATTCCAAAACTTTTACTTCTTTCCATAAGAATTCGGACATCCTTTCGCAATCCACTACGCAGTCCGTTCTGTCAAGTCTTATCTCGATTACTGTTTTTCCGAAATTCCTTTCGCCTGAAAGTTCTATTTCCTTCAACACTTTTCTTAAGCTACTTAAAGAACGTTTGATATTCATTAGTTCTTGGGTCAGTTCGTTTCCTTTATTTAATTGTATTTCTGTCATTACACTAGATTTAAATGTTCGCTGTTGTTTACTATGTTCATCCATTGGTTAGATGAGAAGTTGTTTTCCTTTAGTATTTTATCCAAGGTTTCTTCGTCTATTTCAACAGTGAACTTGAAGGGTTTTAGCTTTAGGCGTTCTTCGATTGTGCGGCATGAGTCGAATTCTGAAATCTTATCTTTGGCTATTTCAGGTAGTTTAATCATATAGCTTGATTCATCGTAGCCGTTGCAAATCAAAGACCCATCTACTCCTGCTTTGGGAAGGATTTCATGAACCGCTACTGCAATCCAACAATTATCTACATTAAAAGGGCTTTCTGTAAAATGTTTTCTCGCATCTAAATTGCAAAATCTGCTTAAATACAAATTTTTGTAAGAACAGTTTACTTCTAGTTTGATTGTTTCTTGTTTCATTGTTAAATATTTTGGATTTCGATTAACATTTTTTCATCATTGCGGAAATCCGCTTCTATGATTTTCTTTGCTTTTATAATTTGCTTTAACAAGTCGATACTGGTTTCTTTCCACTCTTTTATTTTCGCTTCGCCGTATCCAGTTTGATGGTCAATCAATAATTCCAAACCCGATTTTGGACGCTGACTCATGTCTTGACTTATCTTCTGCATTGCATGGTAACACATATCTATAATAGCGTATTGCTCCATAACTTCTGCGCTCTCTAAAATGTGTTTCATTGTTATTGGGTTTTGGTTTCTATAAAGTCTATTATTTCTCTACATCCTTTTCTTGTTCTAGCTAGTCTTTCTATTGCGCCCGTGTAGTTTCCTAACATGGATTGATGTTCAAAGTTTGTGTGGCATTCACACATCAAATCATCTAGTTTTTGAATTAATAGTTCAATTTCTTGGTTTTTCATAACTTTCTATTATACAGTAAGATACGACTTTTTTAGCACGTTTCAAACTTGATTATTAACTATGTTTTTTGTATCTTCACAGCATACCGCAACGGTGATTCCTTATGCCAAAAACCTGATTTTTCTATGTTCTGAAATAAGGCTCTAGGCTCATCATTCAAGTTTTGATAGGATTAAAAATAAAGCCGCGTTTTGCAAATATTTATTTTTTCCATACCTCACATATTTAACTATCCAGTAGAGTGAAGAGATTAAAAATATCACCCTAAATGCTGCTTTTGCTATGTCCATACCCTATCCAAATTAAAGACCAAAGTCCATATAAGTATCACTATTAAAAGTATTATGTAATCGTGTTTTTTCATTCCCAAACCATGTTCCATGTATTATCTAAATCTAAAACTCCATCAGCTTTAAAGTTGTCTTCAACAAGCTCTGTGTTTTTACTAGAGTTTATTTTAGATTGAATTTTATCCATTTGGACAATTGCCTTTTCTTTAGCGGATTCTTCGTTTTTGGCTTTTACCTCTACTTGAATGATAGCCTTGTAGCCGATTGTGATTTGATAGTTTTTCATGTTTTCTAAATTTTCTCCTTAAACTCATTAAAATTATTCCTTACCATTTCTTTTAGGTGTTCTAGAATCTCATACTGTTCTAGAGGACTCTTATTGAACATATTCTGTTTTGCGAACTGTTCTGCCTCGTAAATGTGAGGAGGGTCTACCTCTAGTATTTTCTTTAGTATTGTGGTCATATCAGTTTAGCATTTGGTTTTTTCTGTATGCTTGTATTCGGTCTTCCCATGTCGCCACCAGACCCGCTACGTTCTTGCCTTGCCTCTCCAATTTTTTAAGCCCCTCCAAATGGAATTCCCATTTCTGTAATTGGCTCATTTCTTCCGTTCGTTGCGGTTTTGCGTGTTTCATCCTTGCTTGAATTTAATTAGCTCATGTTCGCTCATCATTCTCACTTCTCCCGTTTCCATACTTTTTACCCAATCCGTTGCGGTGTATGTGGGATAACCTGTTATGTCCCTTCTGAAGTGATACCATTTTGAGCCGTTTTTAAGGTTAAACACCATGCTTTCAGGAGGGTAATTATTATACACGATTTAAGTGTTTTGGGCTGAATTGGTTTATAGCCTCCGTTGTCATTATTTTTAAATTGTCCACACATTCCTGAAAAGTCATTGCCTTAAAATTTTCCAAATCCTCAACTGTTTTTATAGTGTTCAATTCTTGGTGGTTTGCTTTTGACCTAAATTGTTCTATCAAAGAACTCATATCCGAATCCAGTATTTTGTGTAATTCTTTTTGGAGTATCGGGTCATTAACGGTCGTTCCGTAATAGTTTAAAAATTCTCCCAAGAGGTATATGTACATTTTTGTAAAAAGAACATTATCTACAATAGTTTCTTTTTGGTTGATTCCCACATAATCCACAATGTCGTTGTAGGCCTCAATATCGTTTTGGTTAGGCTGAAAAGGCTTTCCCTGCGAAAAACGCCATCCTATCCGTTGAACAGATTTCGTTATTTTCATCTTAATAGTATTTTTTGTTGTGCATCCTCGATAATATCATCCGATACGTAAGGAAGCCATTCGTCATTTACCCGTATTGTAAAATCAGTGAATTTCTTTCCTCTCGCCCTTTGGCATATTACCTCTGAATATTCGCCCGCATCTTTGATGACAACCACAGTTTCGCATTTGTTCTGTAAAAGCGTACCTAAATGACCACGGGCTTTTGTGCTTCCCGGATTTAAATGAAGTACCCCCGTTATGTGTGCTTTTGAATCCATGCTATGGGTCATCAATTTTTGAACGAACGAACTACACTCCTCTTGGTCATTGAAATTCTTAACAAAATCTACATATCCGTCCAAAGAGCAAATTCCTATCTTGCTCCTGTACTCACTTTCTAAAAACAACCAATCCAAATACTCAAGTCTTTCCGTTGATTTCATATTCCTTAATTTCAATGCCTTATAATTATCAGGAACTATTCCCACCATTTTAGGTATTCTCGAAGCGTTTAACCACACATCGTAATCCCCTTGCTCCGTGTCTATGTCCAAAATGTATTTGTCGCTTAAATCATGCCCTAAGATGTCCTCTGCGTAATTATTCGATTTGCCTCCAATAGCACAAGCCAATATCAATGATTTTAAAAACGATTTCCTTGCCTTTTCCTCCCCCTTTATCATACTTATGTTTCCGTAAGTTCCAAACCTCAAAGGATAATGCACTCCTGCGTAACTTTTATCATCCTTCCCTATCGAAATAGCTAAAGGTGGTCTAGGCGGCACAACCTCCACATCCACCACGGCCATTTTGTGGATTTCATCGAAATTATATTCCTCTTCTTTTTCTAGGTTCGATATGTCAAGTTTTTTTAACGTACTCAAGAAACTTTTTCTTTTTTACCATAAATCGTTGTGCAACCTATTGCGGAAACGTAAGTATCGAATTTTTCTAAAAAGTGCTTCGGCCTAAGTATCATAACATCCATAGGTATACGTTCTTGGAGAAAAAGGGTTTTCATAGCCTCGTTGATTTCATCCTTCGTGTGTTCCTTTTTTATTCTTTCAAAATCCTGACGCTCATTAAAATTCAATTTCGGTATATGGGTTTTTAGCCCTAATGACTTTCTGCATGTTTCCCAGTTTTCTAAAAACAATGTTTCTTCATACTCATAAATGTCTTTTATAAGGCCATCTTTAAAATCGGACGAACTTGAAACGTCTACCTCTATATCGTATTCTTCTTTCCCTATTACTTTCTCTTTCTCTATTACTTGTTGTGTAGGGGTATATTGACCCCCTTCGGTAGGGGGTTCGGTAGGGGTATGCGTAGGATTTAAAATCGACTTCATTTTAGCCTCATAGCCTTTGACTTGACTTTCAATACTGTGGGTTTGGCTGATATATGCAAACTTCGCCATGCCAGTTAAATCTTTAGGGTCAACACCTAAAAACTGCTTATTTAACAATGCGTCTATAAATGCTAATTTATCAGAATCTTCCAATTCATTATAGACATCCCAGTAAGACCTAAAAAAATTAAATCCTTTTCTTTTTGTTAATTTCATTTTAATCAATGTGTAAGTGCTCAATAATCAATCTCAATGCCTCCTCACCCACATTTATTTCAACTCCGTCATTGTTAGTTATTGTTAATCCATCATAAAAAACATTTATCTCTAAATATTCATCACCTTGTTTTTCGTCAAAATCCTGAACTATTCTTCTATTAAAAGTTACCGCCATTTTGTTTAAAAATTAAAGCCCCCAAGATTCCAATAAGCTCACCACAAACTTTCGGACACCTTGAGGGCGTTTCTAATTTTTTATTTAATCTGTGGTGATTCATATTCAAATATACGACTAATTTAGCACTACTTATAGACTATAATAAACATTATAACGATTATTTGACAACTAATTATTAACAATTGCTATATTTGGGCTATGGCAAAGAGCGCAAACGGAAAAACAACTACAAATCTTCGATACGAAAGTGAGGATGTTCATAAAATGGTTGACGAAATGGCTAAACACTTCATGAACTCTCACAACGGAATGATTAACTTCTGCATCAAAGAGTATTACACTAGAATTTTTAAACAGACGTAAGTCTATAAACCATTCTTCTGCTACCATCAGCATCTTTTCTACGCTCTCCCGTTCGCTCTATTATTTCCAATCTTTCAAGACGGATAGTTCTTCTTGAAATCTGCGTAGAGGATAATCCGGTCGCCTTCCCTATCTCGTAGGCCGTTCTTTCAAAACCGTCAAGAGCGTTTATAATCAGTTTTTCGTGAGCATCCTGTTTGCCCTCCAAAATGAATTTATCGTAGGCTTGTTTGCTTGTTGATTGGAATGTTAGTTCTGTTTGCATAATCAGTATATTTCGTCCGCGATTAAATCAGGGTTCTTTCTTTTTTCGTACTTATCGATTTGCAGATTGCCTCCGCTCATTTGATGTTCGTTTCTGTACCATGCCCTTTTTATTCCTAGTTGATTAAGGTTAAAACTTATGCTCCATCTTCTTTTTACTCCTTCACCCGCTTTCTTGTCGTTTCTTTGTGATAGCATGAATTGTTTTTTAGATACCTCCTTTAGGTTTTCAGGCTCGAAATTCTCATTGTTACCGTCGATATGGATTACGAAATTTTCCTTTGAAATCTTTCCGAAATTGGATTCGTAGACATATCTTCTTTTAGGAATGTAATTGCCGTTTACTTTTATCAGCACATAACCATCCTTGTCTTTTCTCTCTGAAAATTCAGGTTTCTTATTGTGTGGTATGTTTCCTTTTTTAAATGGCATTTAGTTTCTTTATTTTTTGCTTCATTTCCTCTTGGATTTCCTCCAATCTTTTAATAGCCTCGTTTTTGGTTTTGAAACATCCTAAAGACTTGTATTTTCCGTCAATCCTTTTCCTTATAGAATATCTTTTAGTGTCATTTCTGTATGTTATTCCTCTAGGTAGGTCAGGTCTTTCTTTTTTAACCGTTGATTCGTATAGGTGTAAATTATCCAAATCCCCTAACGCCTTGTCATATGCGTTTTTAGCATCTTCAATAGTTTCAAAAGTCCCTAGATTATATTTTCTATTATAAAAAATTGCAGACCTATATTTTAAATCCACCTTAGAAACTCCAATCGGTTCTTTTTTCGGTCTGTTTTTTTGGTATCTGTGACAGTTCTCCCTGTAGTTTACGTACTCAATGTTAACTAATCTATTATCCCACTTGATTTCGTTTATATGGTCAATAAAAAGATTTGATTCACCAATAAAAGCAAGAGCAACAACCCTATGAACCCTAAATGTTTTTCCAATATTTCTATTCATAAGCCTACACAAAACGTATCCATTATTGTCTTGGTTGGTGGAAAGAATCATAGCGTATTTTTTTCTTGTAAACCTGTCTAAATAGTTGACATCTCTTTCTAAGGACTTTATTCTTCCTAAATTAGAAACTGAATAAACCCCTTCATAATTTGGTATTTCTTTCCAAACTTCGCCCTCTAAATTTTCTAATGATAAATTTTGCCAATGTGGAATAACGGCTATCTTTGAAGAAGTGTTCATTTTAAGTTAGATTTAAATTGAATATTAAAAACGCTCGGAAGCCTTAATTTCTGGGCGTTTTGCTTATTAAATATACAAAAATTCAGCGACATATGGTTAACTCTTTTAGCTTATTTTGATAGTATTTTCTAATCCGTTTCAATTCTTCCCTATCCCATTTGTGGTTTGTTTGGTGGTCTAGTTCTG
>CAKZMU010000007.1 GCA_937129145.1 uncultured Lacinutrix sp.
AGCGAATCAATATCCCAATATTGTTAAGATTGTTGCCGTTGGTAATGAAGCTATGGTGCATTGGGCTACAAGTTATTTTGTTCAGCCAGGAGTTATTTTAAAATGGGTAAATCATCTTCAAAATTTAAAGGAAAATGGTAAACTGCCTAAGGATTTATGGATAACAAGTTCAGATAATTTCGCTTCTTGGGGAGGTGGTGATGAGGCGTATCACAAAGAAGATTTAGTTAAGCTGATCAAAGCAGTAGACTATGTTTCAATGCATACCTATGCGTATCATGACACACACTATTCACCACAATTTTGGATAAACGACACAACAGAATATGACACCGATTTGCAAAAAATTGAAGCCGCAATGCTCAGAGCTAAAACATATGCCATATCACAATATCAAGGTGTTAAGTCTTACTTAAACAAATTAGGCATTAACAAACCAATTCACATTGGAGAATCTGGTTGGGCAACACAATCTAACGGATTGTATGGCAGTAATGGTTCTAAAGCCACAGATGAATACAAAGCCGCACTTTATTACAATCATATTCGTGATTGGACAAAAGAAGAAGGCATCTCTTGTTTCTATTTTGAAGCTTTTGACGAAAACTGGAAAGATGCTGAAAATCCTGGAGGTTCAGAAAATCATTTCGGATTATTCACCGTTGACGGTAAAGCAAAGTATGCACTTTGGGATGTAGTTGATGAAGGTGTTTTTGAAGGTTTGACTAGAAATGGCAATCCAATTACCAAAACCTACAATGGAAACAAAAAGGAATTAATGAAAGATGTTTTGGTGCCAAATACTAAAGCCGAAGCAATTAATAATTAAAAAAGTGAAACAGAATTTACTTTACATATTAGTTTTTTTAAGCATATCTCTAATGTCATGTCAAAGCGAGTCGCAAGTTGATAAAGTATCCATTGTTGAAAGACAATTATTGTTGAATGAAGAACCATATTTAATCAAAGGTATTTGCTATCATCCTGTACCAATTGGCAGTAGTGCTAGAAGCTTTGAAACCATTGATAAAGATTTATCATTAATGGTTGAGGCTGGAATAAATACTATTAGAGTGTATTCTCCTATTGACGATGTTAGTGTTCTTGATAAAATTGATACTGCTGGATTAAAGGTTATTATTGGTTTTGGGTATAGTGATCCCAAAGACAAATTTAATATCCAATCAGGCAACTTCATTAATTATATTAACTCATACAAAAATCACAACGCCATTTTAATGTGGGAATTGGGTAATGAATATAATTATCATCCAGAATGGTTTGATGGCGACTTAAAAAATTGGTATAAAGCAATGAATGATGCTGCGGCAATAATTCATGAAAACGATATGAATCACCCTGTAACAACAGCTCATGGTGATTTGCCAAATAACGAAGCATTATCATTAAGTCCAAACATTGATGTTTGGGGAATGAATGTGTATCGCATGGTTGAACCTCAAACAATTTTTTCTGAATGGAAAGCCATTAGTTCTAAACCAATGTATTTGTCAGAAACTGGAGCAGATAGTTATATGGCTAAATCTGCTAATGGATATGCTCAGGGAGAAAATCAAAAAGCACAGGCAGATGCCAATAAAATCATATTAGAAAAAATATTTAATGACAAGGAAATTTGCTCTGGAGTGACTTTGTTTCAATTTACAGATGGCTGGTGGAAAGCAGGTAAAAATGATGTGCATGATGTTGGAGGTTGGGCGCCTGAAGGCAGTGGTGTTCCTTACGATAGAATTCCAAATGAAGAATATTGGGGCATTGTGGATATGGATAGAAATAAGAAAAAAACGTTCGATGTTGTAAAACAGAGGTATAAATCATCAAATAACTAAACAGGATGATAAAACTAAAACACTATATCGTAGTATTAATTGGGTTATGTATGAGCTGTAATTCTAATCAATTGGAAGTAGAGGTGTATGAAACATCGGCATCGGGAAATAAGTTAACAAAAGTTACTGAATTCAACTCTTCAGAGAATCCTTCAGTGATCACACTCAATCCAGATAAAACCTATCAATCTATCACTGGTTTTGGTGGCTCATTCACGGAGTCTTCGGCCTATTTACTCAATCGATTGAGTAAACCTAACAGAGATAAAATATTGCAAGCTTATTTTGGAGAAGAAGGTGCTCGTTATTCACTTACGAGAACACATATTGCCTCTTGCGATTTTTCTTTAAATAATTATACTTATGCTCCAGTTGAAGGAGATATGTCATTGGAAAATTTCTCTATTGATGAAGACCAAGATGATTTAATTCCTATGATAAAAGATGCTATGGCAATCTCTAAAGATGGATTTAACATCATCGCTTCACCTTGGACAGCACCACTATGGATGAAAGATAACAAGGCTTATGTTGGCGGAAAACTATTACCAGAATATTATGATGCCTTTGCTTTGTATTTCAATAAATATTTAGAGGCTTATAAAGCCGAAGGTATTGATATTTGGGGAATTACACCAGTTAATGAACCTCATGGAAATGGCAACAATTGGGAGAGCATGCACTTTTCACCAGAGGAAGAAACCGATTTTGTTCAAAATCACTTGGGTCCAAAATTAGAAGCAGAAGGGAAAGGCCATGTGAATATTCTTGGGTATGACCAAAATAGAGCAGGATTAAAAGAATGGGTTGATGTGATGTTTAAAGATGAAGCATCATCAAAATATTTTGCAGGAACAGCCATTCATTGGTATGAAAGTACGTATGATTATTTCCCGGAAGATTTGCAATATGCCCACAATAAAGCACCAAATAAGTATTTAATAGAAACTGAAGGCTGTGTAGATTCCGAAGTGCCTAAATGGCAGGATGATGCATGGTATTGGTCTAAAGAAGCTACAGATTGGGGCTGGGATTGGGCTCCTGAAGAGCAAAAACATTTGCATCCAAAATATGCTCCTGTATATCGTTATGCTAGAGATATAATAGGTTGTCTAAATAATTGGGTTGATGGTTGGGTAGATTGGAATATGGTTTTAGACAAGCAAGGTGGCCCAAATTGGTTTGAAAATTGGTGTGTTGCACCAGTTATTGTAGACCCAGATAACGATGAGGTATATTTTACGCCATTGTACTATACCATGGCTCATTTTAGTCGCTATATACGACCAGAAGCAAAAGTTATAGGTGTTTCAAATACCGATGATGAGTTAATGGTAACTGCTGCAAAAAACCCTGATGGAACAATAGCAGTTGTGCTACTTAATCAAGGTTTAGAATCAAAGAATTTTTCTCTTTCATTAGGAGAGAAAAACACAAATATTTCAATCAATCCACAAGCTGTTCAAACAATTCTATTAAATAACTAAGCTATGACAACTCTTAAGTCAAATAAAGTTCCAATGACACAAAAAATTGCGTTTGGCTTTGGGATGCTTGCTAACCAAATGTTTCCAGCTATTATAAGTATTTTTATTGTGGTTCTTGTTGAAAGCTTAGGTTTTCCTGGTTGGATGTGGGGAGTTGTATCTTTAGTTCCTAGGCTTTTTGATGCTATTACCGACCCAATCATGGGCTTTATTTCTGATAATACAAAATCACGATGGGGAAGAAGGCGTCAGTATGTAATGTTAGGTGCTATAATTATGGGTATTTCTTTCATAATAATGTGGCAATTATTTAAAGACAATAGTCTAGATTATAATTTTTATTATTTTCTTTTTACATCATTGGTGTTTTATTTAGGATTGACCATTTTTAGTGTGCCTTATGTTGCCATGGGTTACGAAATGAGTGATGACTTTCATGAGCGTACCAATATTATGGCTATTGCACAATTTATTGGACAGTGGGCTTGGGTAATTGCGCCATGGTTTTGGATTTTGATGGATGATAAAGATTGGTTTCCATCAAGTGAGGTAGCTGTAAGAGAACTAGCGGTTTGGGTTGCAATTATCTGTATGATTTTTGCAATGATACCTGCTATATTTATAAAAAGTAAGTCCACTCTCAATGAAGATTATGAGAGTATAACTTTTTCAAGTATTCTTAAAAAACTGCATACTATATTCATAGTTAATTTTGGTGAAGCATTTAAAATGAAGCCATTTAGAAAATTATGTATTGCTACTTTTTTGGTTTTCAATGCATTTCAAACGGTAGCAGCTTTTACATATTTTATTATCGTTTACTATTTGTTTAATGGTGTTACTGGTCCAGATGGTGCATGGTGGTGGCCAACTCTTTTTGGTAGTGTAGGCGCATTAGTAACCTCATTTATAGTAATTCCAATTGTGGCAAAAATGTCAAAAATTTTAGGAAAGAAAAAAGCGTTTATGGTCTCTCAATCAGTATCTATCATTGGGTATATATTGCTTTGGTTTTTATTTATACCTGGTAAACCATATATGTTTTTATTTGCTCTGCCTCTCTTCTCATTTGGTATTGGCGGTTTATTTACACTTATGATGTCAATGACTGCAGATGTTATCGATTTAGATGAATTGAATACAGGAAAGCGACGTGAAGGAATTTTTGGCGCCATTTATTGGTGGATGGTGAAATTTGGTTTTGGTATTGCGGGTGGTTTAAGTGGAGTCATATTTTCAATTATAGGATTTGAATCTGGTGCTCCTACTCAAACCGAAGAAGCGATTATTGGCTTGAGGTTGTTCTTCTCTGGACTGCCTATTCTAGGAACTTTAATTGCTTTGTATGTAATGTGGGATTATGACCTTACAGAAGAAAAGGCAAAAGAAATTAGGGTAGAATTAGATAATCGAAAATTAGAAAAAAATAAAAGTAAAAAATAGTTATATGTCACTTAGAGAAGAAAAATTTTTAGCATTAACTGCTGTAGATTATGATGATGTGTCTATTGATGGATTGAAAAAGACATTTAAAAAAACACTAAACAATGGTATTCATGGTTTGTGTTTTAGTCCATATATGGATGGTCAAGAACCAGGAGAAGAACTTTCTGAAGCTCAAATAAGACGACGTATTGAAATTATTAAGCCTTATACCAATTGGATTCGGTCATTTTCATGTACCGAAGGTAATGAGCTTATTCCAAAAATTGCCAAAGAATATGGACTAAAAACTTTAGTAGGCGCTTGGTTAGGTGATGATGCAGACATTAATGAGAATGAAATGAAAGGGCTTATTGAACTTTCAAATCAAGGTTATGTTGACGTAGCTGCTGTTGGAAACGAAGTGATGTATCGTGGTGATTTAACCGAAGAAGAACTAATAGATTTCATTGTAAGAGCTAAAAAAGAAATTAAAGATGTTCCTGTTGGCTATGTTGATGCGTATTACGAGTTTTCCGACCGTCCAGCAATAACAGAAGTTTGCGATATTATTTTAGCTAATTGCTATCCGTTTTGGGAAGGTTGTGACCAAGATTATTCACTGCTTTATATGAAAGATATGTACAACCGAGCCAAACGAGCTGGAAACGGAAAGAGAATAATCATCACCGAAACAGGTTGGCCTAATGAGGGCACTAATCTTGAAGGTGCTTTCCCGTCTGAAAAAAACGCATTAAAGTACTTTATTAATGCACAAAAATGGTCAAAAGAAGAAGATATTGAAATGTTTTATTTCTCCTCATTTGATGAATCATGGAAAGTAGGGGCAGAAGGTGATGTAGGTGCTTTTTGGGGAATTTGGGATACAAACGAGCAATATAAATACTAAGCTTACTCCTTAATAATAACCAAAGTCGCCTTATAGCCAGTTCTAATAAGCCACCTATTTGATGCTAAGGTGTTACCGTCTGGGTCTAGCACCATGAGTTGCGCTGTGTTTGGAGAAGACTCTCCTTCATTTAATGCAATAAAATTAATCGTGTTATAGCCTTCTTTTAAATCGACATCTATCGTGTAGAAATCACCATAAAGCCTTATGTTAGCGTGTATTACAACATCGTTTACAGTAAGTTTAATTCTATCGCCATCTACATATTCGTGATCGCGACATTTAATAACAATTGTTTTTGACGTGGTCCTTAAATCCCCTAAATAGTAATCTTTTTCAAACTGACCCAAATCTTTTCTATCTTCACTAAAACGTTGCTTTATTGTCCATTCCTTATCGACCAAAGTACTTTTTTTGGTCATATCTACCGTATATTTCTTTTTGTTGGTTTTTGGTAAAGATTTGTAATTTAATGTATAACGTACGTTCTTATTGGTTAAACCTTTTACAGTAGGAAGCTTAAAAAATTTAAACGATGTTTTAAAATCAATTTGTGCAGTACTATCCACAGGGTCAATTTTAAACCCTCGACTAAAATCGTTTACTTGAGCCATTGTTAAACTAGCACAGCACAAAAAGAATATTAAAGTTGTAAAAAATTTCATAGCTTATTTAGCATAAGTAATGCTTGGGGTTAAAGATAAATATTTGATTTGTAATTTTTCAATCTATAAAGAGATTAACGATACTTTATAACAATTTATGGTAACCTTAACAAAAATTATTCCATAGCAAGATTTTATAAGATTATATTATTTTTGTTTATATAGTTAACGGTAAATATTAAGTGTTTATGATTGATGGCTTACAAAGTAATTATGCGTATTTATTTGAAGATGCTCTTTTAAATGAAATAAATGAAATAGGGATTTACAAAGAAGTTCCCGAAGGCTCCATAATAATGGATATTGGCGATTATATTAAAAATATGCCATTAATAATAAGTGGTGCTATAAAAGTGATGCGTGAAGATGAACATGGTGATGAGCTAGTGTTATATTTTGTAGAGCAAGGTGATACATGTGCTATGACCATAACTTGTTGTATGGGAGAAACCAAAAGCGAAATTAGAGCAGTTGCTGAAACTGATACCCAAATTATAATGATTCCTATTCAAAAAATGCAAGAATGGATGCATACCTACAAAAGCTGGCAAAGTTTTATTCTCCAAAGTTACCATGAGCGTATGACAGAACTTCTCGAAGCCATAGATACCATTGCTTTTTTAAAAATGGACGAAAGACTTTTTAAGTACCTTAAAGATAAAGCAATGGCTAATCGAGACGACCATATAAAAACCACACATAAGGAGATTGCTCAAGACTTGCATACATCAAGAGTTGTAGTTTCAAGACTATTAAAGAAGCTCGAAACCGAAAACAAAATCATATTGCACAGAAGCAGTATTAAACTATTAGATTTGTAGCCTCATCTTTTTCAGGTAACAATTGTTACGTACTTAGTAATATTAATTAGTAATTTTGGCAAAAAAAATAATCAGTATATGGATGTAATATCTCAACCTTGGCCATGGTATGTTGGCGGACCACTTATAACTTTGGTCATGTTTTTTCTTTACTATTTTGGTAAGAAATTTGGAATCTCATCAAACCTAGAATCTATTTGTGCTATGGGAGGCGCAGGAAAAATCCATGAACATTTTAATTTTGACTGGAAAAAAAGCAGTTGGAACTTAATGTTTGTTCTAGGGACTATTATTGGAGGTTTTATTGCCTTTAAGTTCATGACACCAGATCAAGCAATCGTTTTAAACCCACAAACTGTAAGCGATTTATCTGAAATAGGATTTGAAAATGCTGGAGTACAATACTTACCAGAAGAAATTTTTGGATTAGATGCTTTATTATCTATTAAAGGAGGTGCCACTTTAATTATTGGAGGGCTTTTGGTTGGCTTTGGAGCAAGATATGCAGGAGGCTGTACGTCTGGTCATGCCATAACAGGTTTAAGTAACCTTGAATTACCATCATTATTAGCAGTTATAGGATTCTTTATTGGAGGATTGATTATGACTTGGCTTATTTTACCATTATTATTTTAATTCCGACACATTATGAAAAATATTAGATTTATTATTTTGGGTATTCTCTTCGGAATTATATTAAGTAAAGCCGAAGTTATTTCGTGGTATCGTATCTACGAAATGTTTAAATTCCAATCATTCCACATGTATGGTATTATTGGGTCTGCAGTAGTTTTGGGTATTATATTGTTTTCATTATTCAAGAAAGGAACAATTAAGAATTATCTAGGAGAAAAAATTGAACTGGAAGCAAAGAAAAAAGGTATCTATAGAACCATTATTGGAGGCATCATTTTTGGTTTGGGTTGGGGATTAATTGGTGCTTGCCCAGGACCAATGTTCATACTACTAGGGAGAGGCGTTTTATCTATTTTAATAGTGATTTTTGGCGGACTTTTAGGTGTGTTGTTTTATCACGCAATTAAAAACAAATTACCTCATTAATAACTTGCTTACCTTTGTCTGGTAATTAAACTATGAATTTAAAAACCATATTACCAATACTAGATTGGTTGCCAAATTATAATAAAAGCTGGTTAAAAGGCGATATTAACGCTGGATTGACTGTTGGTGTTGTGCTTATTCCGCAAGGTATTGCTTATGCAATGATTGCTGGTTTGCCGCCAATATATGGGTTGTACACAGCATTAATTCCTCAGGTTATTTATGCTCTTTTTGGTACGTCACGACAATTATCTATTGGTCCAGCAGCCATGGACTCATTAATAGTCGCAGCTGGAGTTTCGGTATTGGCAGAAATAGGTACACAACATTTTATAGAGTTTGCAATTCTCCTTTCATTTTTAATGGGTGCCATGCAATTAATTTTTGGCGTTTTTAAATTGGGGTTCTTGGTTAATTTTCTTTCTAAACCAGTTATTAGTGGGTTTACATCTGCAGCAGCATTAATTATTGGTTTTAATCAGTTTAAACATTTATTCGGTATTGGTGTTGAACGAAATAATAAAATACACGTATTATTAAATGATACGTTTAATAATATTAGCGCAATTAATATAGCGACTACTATTATAGGGATAGCTGCTATTTTAGTATTGATTTTTTTAAGCAGAAGATATAAAAAAATTCCAGCAGCATTAGTTGTTGTTATCATTGGTTTATTAGTAGTAAGAATATTTAGTCTGGACCAGTTTGGCGTTAAAATTGTAGGCGAAATACCCAAAGGATTGCCTAGTTTTACAATGCCAAGTTTTAGCAAAGATGTAGTTGTCGATTTGCTTCCAGCTGCTCTTACATTAGCTTTTATAGTATTTCTTGAAGCCATATCCATAGCAAAAGCAATGGAAGCAAAACATACAGACCACAAAGTAATTCCTAACCAAGAATTAATTGCCTTAGGAATGTCAAATATAGTTGGGTCTTTTTTTCAGGCATATCCAGCATCAGGAGGATTTTCTAGAACTGCTGTAAACAATCAGGCCAATGCAAAAACTCAAATGGCGTCTTTAATTGCTGCTATTGTGGTTGGGTTTACATTGCTTTTTTTAACACCAGTTTTTTATTATTTACCTAAAGCAGTTTTGGGCGCTATTATTATTGTTTCGGTATTTGGGTTATTAGATTTTAAAACACCAAAGCTATTATGGCGTTATGCAAAAATAGATTTAGCAATATTGATTATTACATTACTGGCTACTTCAATGATTGGAATTACCGAAGGTATTTTATGCGGCATTGTAATATCAATAGCAATGCTTATTTATAAAAGTACAAAACCACACATTGCAATTTTAGGAAGAATTCCAGGAACAAATTACTATCGCAATAAGAAAAGGTTTGAAGATGTTTCTATACACGAAAACATACTAATTGTGAGGTTTGACGCGCAATTGCACTTTGCCAATTTGTCTTATTTTAGAGACAAACTTCAAGAGTTTAGTAAAGATAAAGGAGATGCGCTTAAATTCTTAATCATAGATGGTAGTAGCTTAAATAATTTAGATAGTAGTGCCATTTTTGCTTTAACCGAGATTTGTGCATTTTTTAAGAATAAACAAATTAAGTTAGCCTTTACAGGTATAAAAGGACCAGTAAGGGACAAAATGGCTAAATCAGGACTTGTAAAAGAAATAGGAGAGGAGTTCTTTTTTATGAGCATTCATGGTGCTGTAGATTATTATGAAACGAACTTTAAAAAGGACCTTAATTTTAATAAATATATTTATCAGGTTAATAATTAAACTTTGTAACCATAGTTACTAAACCTAGCTGTAATTTTAATTAATTTTGCAGTATATTATGAATGAATGAAATTTTGATATGAAAGTAGAACAATTATTTACAGGATGCCTTGCAGAAATGGCTTATTATATTGAGTCTAATGGAGAAGCGGCAATTATTGACCCACTTAGAGAAACTGAGCCATATTTAAGAATGGCTGAAGCAGACGATGCAAAAATAAAATACATTTTCTTGACACATTTCCATGCCGATTTTGTTTCAGGGCAATATGATTTAGCTCAAAAAACTGGCGCAAAAATTGTATTTGGACCTCATGCAACAGCAGATTATGATATTTATAATGGTAAAGACGGAGAAGAATTCTCCATAGGTGGAGGTAAAATCACCTTATTGCACACACCTGGTCATACCATGGAATCATCATCATATTTAATCACTGATGAAGAAGGAAATACACCTTATGTATGTACTGGCGACTGTTTGTTTATAGGAGATGTAGGGCGTCCAGATTTAGCTGTAAAACAAGGAAGTGTTACCGAAAGAGATTTAGCAAGTCTTCTATTTGATTCCCTTAGAAACAAAATAATGACATTACCAGACGATATTATTATATATCCAAATCATGGAGCTGGTTCAGCCTGCGGTAAAAATATGAGCAAAGAGACTTTTGACACGCTAGGTAATCAAAAGAAAACAAATTATGCACTTCGAGCTGATATGACAAGAGAAGAATTTATCGAAGAAGTCACCACAGGATTAGTGCCACCACCACAATATTTTCCTAATAATGTTCGTATGAACAAATCGGTCAACACTAGTATTGATGATATTTTGCATAAAGGAACTACACCACTAGACCCTGCAACATTTAAAGACATGAGCGAGCAAAAAGATATTCTTGTAATAGATACACGCTCAAAGCAAGCATATACCGAAGAAGGAACTGTTCCTGGAGCTTGGTATATTGGTATAGATGGTAGTTTTGCGCCTTGGGTAGGTGCATTGATTAAAGATATAAATCAGAAAATCATTTTTATAGCCGATGATGAGCTTCGTGTAAATGAAATAGTAACACGCTTTTCAAGAGTTGGTTACGACAATACTTTAGGTTATTTAAATGGCGGAATTAAAGATTGGTTGGCACATGGATATGAGGTAGATGAAATTGGTTCAATGTCTGCAATAGAATTTGCTAAACGATTATCTAATAACACTATGGACAAACCTGTTGATGTTCGTAAAGAATCAGAATATTTATCAGAACACGTTGAAGGCGTAGAAAACTTCCCATTGGATTTTATACATGAAAACTTTGCTGAAATTGATGCAGATAAAGAGTATTTCTTGCATTGTGCAAGTGGTTACCGCTCGTTAGTTGCATCATCAATTTTCAAAGCAAATGGTGTTAAAAATGTAACGGATGTTAGAGGCGGGTTTAAAGCCTTGAAAGAAACTGAAGCTCCATTGAGTGATTATGTTTGTCCAACCACTTTATTGTAAGTAATTTTAAAACATAAAAAAAGCGCCAGAATTCCTGACGCTTTTTTTGGTAGTTATGCTAATTATTTTCTTTAATATAACTCCAGCCTTCAGATTGCTTTAATGCAAGTTCATATATAGCATCTGGAACAATAATTACGCCTTCTATAAGCTCCGATTTTTTTGTCTTATATCTATTCATTGTACCTTGACAAACCGCAAATGTAACATTATCTTTCTTTGATAAATCTGCTATTTTGTTTGCATCTACAGACTTCTCTGCTAGTAACATATTTATGGCGCCACCATATATTACTATTTGAAATGTAGATTCTTTATACGCATTAGATGCATAAGTAATATGTCTAAGTGTCGATTCGTGTACTGCGGTATCTTTACTTGATACATCAAACACAATCTTGACTGGTTTCTCTTGAGCATTAATCATGAAACTCATGATTAATGTTATTATTGTTATTATTTTAGCTTTCATAACTTTTTTAATTACCAGCGAAAATATAACCACATCCATGCTCTTGTGCACGCCCTAAAGCCCAAACTCCAGAAGGCACCCATTGAATTCCTGGTTGTATGGCACCTTTCCATTCTTGATATACTTTTGCTGGGTCTAAATTCATTTTTTGAGCCACAGCATTACTGTTTACTTTCGCTGCAAGGTCACAAGCGCAGAACATAGCTCCACGTTCTTGTAATTGTTTAATACCTTGAATGACTGGCATTGGAAAATCACCATCTTTAGGTTGGTAAAAAGGATTTCTAAGCGATGGTTTTCCTGTAGATTTGTCTATCACTCCAAACATTTCTCCAAGTTTGTATTTAGCCCAGATTTCATCTTTTAAAGCAAAGCACATAGCAGAATGGCGTAAAACAGTCATTGCAGTTATATCTTCGTCTTTAGATCCTGTTTCATTGTTTGTTAGATAAAAAGCCCAATTCCAGATTATTGGAAATCCATCATGAGGTGTTGATCCATCATAAACAATACGATGCTTACCTTTTATGCCTTTAAACCAATCTTCTAAGTCATTCATATTGTCATCATTAAAACTAGGTATGTTTGCATAAATTGGGTTGGTAAGTATTGACATCGTACTTGCTGTTGCGCCAAGAGCTATTGCTCCTAAAAATTTGCGTCTTGAATTGTCATTTGTTGTTTTCATAATTTGATTATTTAGTTTTAGTTATTTTATGTTTTTTCTTATAATATTCCATAATGGGTTGAAAAGGACCCTTTTGGTGCTGTTCTATTGAAAAGTCATCTTCATAAGGAGGGTATGGCGTTGAAACAGGTTTTTTTAATATGTTCGGAAAATCTTGTGCAAGATTTGTTTTTTGTGGACGTTGCATTTGATTAATATAACCAGCTACGTCATAGGCCTCTTCATCTGTTAACTTTTGTTCCTCATATAAATTATCAAAAGGCATATTTCCTTTAATAAACTGAGCTGCGGTAATCACTCTAGTCATTCCAGCTCCATTATTGTAAGAATCATCACCCCAAAGTGGAGGGAATTCATACGTATAACCATCTGAAGACATAGCTCCTTGCCCATTAATCCCATGACATCGAATGCAAACATTATTAAATATTTGTTTTCCATTATCTAAATCTATTGGTCTGTTTGGGATTTTTACACTTGTAAATCCTTGACCTTTTACTTTTCCATCTTCTGGTGCATAACGACTTAAAAAAGATAAGTAACTAACTAATGCGGTCATTTCTTTACTTGTTGGAGGTAGTATTTTTCCATTCATACTGCGTTCAAAACAGCCGTTTATGCGTTCTTCAATGGTGCCAATTTTATCTTCTCTTCCTCTGTATTGTGGAAATCTATTTATTATTCCAATAAGTGGTGCTGCATATGGTTTTGTGCCAGAATTTAGATGACAATTATTACACGATAATCTATTCCCAGAAAAAACCTCATCATTAGCTTCATTATCTGGGCCTAAATATTTTGGTGTATTCTGAAAGAGTTCGTAGCCATATTTAATAATATCATTTTCTGGAGAATCGTCTAGTTGAGCAATATCATAACTCATATAAAACAAATTATCAAAGTCATCTGTCGAATTATTAAAAGATTCAAAAGAAACTACTCCAAAATACCATAGCATGGTAAAAATGCCAAGAATAAGAACACTACCAAAGTAGCCGTAAATTACTCTGATGATGCTTTTGTAATTTTTATGTGTTAATTCAGTTAGCATTCTTTTGTTATTATTTTATTCCGCTACAGATTACAAATTCACCTGGAATTTCATAACCGTCTGTGGTTTTAAATTTTTCTATTGATTTAATATATTCTTTTCTGGCTGATTTTTTTGTTTCTTCATCAAATCTAGAATATGCCATAGCCACAGGACCACCTAAAAAAGATGCATCACATGCTTCTTTACTTGATGAGTATAATAATTTAGTTTTTATTTTTTGAATCTTAATATCTTTAAACCCTGCATTTTCAAAAGGATATTTTAACACTTCACTTTCTCCTAAATTAAAAAACATTGGACAAACATCTGTATTTACTCTTTTATCAACAATTGGAAAAATTTCAGCCCAACCACAGTTCTTTCTTGAGCCCCAAACTGCAACTACAGCTCGACCTCCCGGTTTTAGAACTCTATGCATTTCTAATAATGCATTATCTGGCTCAGGAAAATACATCAATCCTAGTGCGCACGTTGCAAGATTAAATGCATCATTGTCACTATCAAGATTTTCAGCATCCTCTCTTTTAAAATTAATGTTCTTTAGCTTTGCATCTAGTGATAAATTATTTCCAATATTTATCATTTCATCAGAAATATCAGTAGCCAATAATTTTCCTTTTTCACTAGTTTTATCTAGTAACCTAAATGAGACTAACCCAGTTCCAGCTGCTATATCTATAATAGACTCACCTTCTTGAACATTAGCGGTTTCAATTAAAAGGTCATGTGCAGGTTTTAACTGTTTTTGCCAACTATTTTCATAATAAGTTGCAGCCTTATCCCAGCCATATCGTTGTACACGTCTTTGTAGATTAGGATGCATGACTTTGGCTTGTTGTTAGTTTAACTTCACGTTTGCAAGAAATTGCACGACTAAATACGTCTAAATAAGGACTGTGTTTATCTGCTTTATCTAAAAAAGCTTCAATCTCTTTCGGAGTTGATGAGCTTTCGATATGAACATTATATCTTATTTCTGAATACCCAGGATATGCACTCGAAGTAGCAAATAAAGCACCGTCATCATAGTCTGCTTCTATACTAATCTCTAAAGATTTAATTTCAATATTAAGTTTAGAAGCCCAAAGCATATACCCTGTTGCCAAACAGCTCCCTAAAGCCGCTCGCCCTAAAACCCCTCCTGTTGGCGCACTTCCTTGCCCTCCAATTTGCTGTGGCATATCCGTTTTCAGGGTCCATTCTCCTTCTTTTATTTCGCATATTAATCCATCAACTACTCTGGTAGTTGATACACCAGTACTTATGCCTAAATTAGGTTTTAGTGTTAAAGCTTTTTGGTTTCGTTCAAACTTGTTTTTTATATTTTTTTGTGATTCCATAAATTGTTTATAGCGTTAGTATTTTAATGTGTTATTAATTTTTTAATTATCTATCAATGTTGCTCTGTTAGGAAGATTGGCAGACGCAATGGCTAAATACTTATTAAAACGCTTATCAACTAGAACTTGTAAGTTACGGAAAATATCGTTTGTATTTTGCTTGCTAACCTTATCGAAGCGTTTCTGCATCATCATGTAATCTTTTATTTTTATAGATGGCTTTTCAGAATCCAGCTGAAATGCATTTCCTCCTTGATCTTCTTTTCTTGGATCATTTCTATATAAAATCCACTGACCTGAATCTACTGCTACTTTATGATATTGTGATGGATTTTTCATATCTATGCCATGAGAACTGCTATGCGTGTATGCAATAATAATGGATGGTCCATCAAAGCTTTCAGCTTCATTAAATGCTTTTAGTGTTTGTTTTTGGTTAGCACCTATGGCTACTGAAGCTACATAAACATTGTCATAAATCATAGCCAATCGGCCTAAATCCTTTTTTTGCTTTTGCTTTCCTTTGAATGCAAATTTTGCTGCTGCTCCAAAAGGTGTCGCTTTTGACATTTGTCCGCCAGTATTATCATATACTTCATTATCCAATACTAAAATGTTGACGTTTTCACCAGAAGCAATTACATGATCAACGCCGCCATAGCCAATGTCATAAGCCCAACCATCGCCACCTACAATCCAAACAGATTTGCTAATTAAAGCATCAACAGTTTGAAGCAATTGGTATGCTTCTGGAATATCAATTTTAACTAGCTCACCCTTAAGTTTTTCAATATTTTCTTTTTGTAATTCTATGTTGTATTCGCTAGCTTGTTTAGCTTCAAGAATATCGTATACCAAATCAAAACTCAAAAAAGGGGTTAATTTTTTTAATAACTCTGATGCTTGTTTTGCTTGATTATTTAGCGACAATCTAAAACCTAATCCAAACTCAGCATTATCCTCAAATAATGAGTTTGACCAAGCTGGACCTTGACCTTGTTTGTTTTTTGACCAAGGCGTTGTGGGTAAAGCACCTCCAAAAATGGAACTTGCTCCAGTTGCGTTAGCAACTAACAATCTGTTTCCAAACAATTGCGATAACAATTTAAGGTAAGGTGCTTCTCCACAACCTTCAACACCAATTGAATACTTAAATAATGGCTCTTGTAGTTGTTGTTGACTTAGTTTGCTTGCATCAATCTTTGTACGATCAAATTCAGGAATCGTTTTTGAGAACTCCCAATTTGTTTTTTCTTTTGACTCTGTAATTGATTTTTGTGACATGACTAAAGCTTTTGCAGAACATGCATCTACGCAATTATTGCATGATGTGCATTGATCTGAGTGTATACTGATATTGTAATTTAAATCTTCAAAATCATTAGATTTTATTGACTTAAAGCTTTCTGGAGCTTCTTCTAAATAAATGTCTTCAAACGCTTTAATTCTAAGCACACTTTGAGGGCATGCCATACTACATGCGCCACATTGAGTACATAAATCTGATTGCCATTCTGGAATTTCTAGCCCAGTTTTAGTTGTATTATAAATTGATGTATTACTTGGATACGTGCCATCAACAGGTAGCATGCTTACTGGAACTTCGTTGCCTTTATTTGTTAACAGTTTGCCTAGTAGAGTATTAGAAAACTCAGAATTAAATGGAATAGTTATTTCTTCTTTTTTGTAGCCAACACTTGTATCTACTTTATATATATAATCGCTAATACCAACGATTTCTTCTGATAAAATAAAATCATTTTTAATCCCTAAAAAACTAGCATAAAAATTTAAGATTGAGTTTTGCTCTAACTCAAAATAATCTTTCAACATATTTAAGTTAACGATATTTAAGTCAATCTCCTTTTCAATAATCTCATATTGAGTATTCGCTGGTAAAGCTTGCCAAAATGCTTTAGTGGAAAGTGAAGAATTCACCAAAAGAATTCCTTTTGGTTTTATCTGATCTAATGCATTGTCTTTTGTGATGAAGTATGCATTTTGGCAAGCAATAAAATCAGCTTGATTTATTAAGTAAGGAGCTTTTATAGGTTTGTTGCTAATTCTTAAATGCGCAACTTGTCTTGAATTTGACTTTTTATAATCACACTCAGAATACCCTTGTGTATATTTCGTTTCACCAATAAATTTTTGAAGCTCACAAAAATCTTGAGTTGATGTTGCGCTTTTTTCTTGATAAAATAGTGCTTGATGAATTGAATTATTAAGTTGAATGTTCTTTAAAAGATGTAAGCTTAAATTTTTCACATCATCGTTTATCCCAATGGTAAAATTTTGTTTTGGCTGTTCTTGTTTAAGATTGTTGAAAATGGCATGTACCATGCTAGGTGTAAATTCTTTCGAAGACAAGCCATAACGGCCTCCAATAACTTTCGGAAAAGTGTGAATGGTATTATTTTGAAAAGCTTTAGAGATAGATTGTATTATGTCTAAATATAGAGGTTCACCTGTTGATCCAGGTTCTTTTGTTCTATCTAAAACAGCGATTGATTTCACCGATTCTGGCAAAGCTTCAATAAGATGTTTGGTACTAAAGGGTCTGAATAATCTAACCTTTATCAAGCCAAATTTTTCACCTTGTTCGTTTAAATGATTAATAGTAGCTTCAACGGTTTCTGTAGATGATGCCATTGAAATAATAATGTGTTCAGCTTCAGGGTGGCCTATATAATCGAATAATTTGTAAGATCTTCCAGTAAGTATTTCAAAATAATCCATAGTATTTTGAACAATATTTGGACAATTGTCGTAATAAGTGTTTATAGCTTCGCGACTTTGAAAAAACACATCTGGCCCTTGTGAAGTGCCTTTTATAACTGGATTATTTGGATTCAGCGCACGATTGCGATGTCTTTTTACAGTTTTATAGTCTATCATACTGCTAATCACCTTATCTGAAATTGTTTCTATTCTAGAGGATTCATGAGAGGTTCTAAACCCATCAAAAAAGTGCACAAAAGGAATTAAAGATTTTAGGGAAGCTACTTGTGCAATTAACGCAAAATCTTGAGCTTCTTGTACTGATGCGCTTGCTAACATTGCATAACCAGATTGACGTACTGCCATTACATCACTATGATCACCAAAAATTGATAAGGCATGTGTTGCTATACTTCTTGTAGCAACGTGAATGACATTTGGAGTTAATTCGCCAGCAATTTTATACATATTTGGCAGCATTAGCAGCAGGCCTTGAGATGCCGTGAATGTTGCTGATAAGGAACCAGTTTGTAAAGCACCATGCATTGTACCAGCTGCACCTGCTTCACTTTGCATTTGCATAGCTATTGGAACACTACCAAAAATATTTGGTATGTTTTTAGCGCTCCATTCTTCAATTACCTCAGACATTTCTGAAGCTGGTGTAATAGGATAAATAGGGAAGACCTCATTAGTCTTGTATGCTATTTGTGCTACTGCTTGGTTAGCTGTTAATATGTTGTGCTTTGTTATCATTAGTGGTGTTGAAACTTATTAAAAAAGAAAGAGTTATTATTAAGCCAATAACTCTTTCTTATTAATATTTAATATTATTATTTAAATCGTCTTCTGCTTTGCCATTTTTGACTTCTTGTACATCGAATGCATGCATAAGATTTACCTGTATATAGGTTTTCATTGTTCGAAGGAATTGATGATGTTATTTTTAATGTTGTCATAATTTCTAATGTTTTAAATAAAAATGGCTACTACTTTTTGAGTAGCCATTTTTAATTTGTTTTACCCTTTTACAATTTCGATAGTAACAGGAGTAGGATTGGTAATCATATCAAAAACAGGAGAGAACTTAGCTAAGTTTTCTAATTGCTCTGCAGTTGCATCTGATTTTACTTTTAGTTTGAAGTTAATACCATCAAATCCCATGCGTACCTCAGGATCTAACCCTAAGAAGCCGTGAAGATCGCATCCACCTTCTAAAGTAGAAGAAGCGCTTTCAATGTCAATTCCGTTTGCCGCTGCATGGTAAACCATAGCACCTGTTAAACAAGAACCTAAAGCGTGTAATACTACTTCTGGAGGGGTAGCAGCTTCATTTTCTCCTAATAATACTTTGGGATGACTGCATTCCATTGTGAAAGTTTCTTCACGAGATGTGTCTTCTGCGCCTACGCCATAAAAACCCTTAATACTAGAAACGCAATGTCCTCCATTAATCCAATTGTTTTTTGATCTGAATTGGAATTTTGCTAATTCTGGGTTTGATTGTACTGCACCAATAGTTTCTACTAATTGATCTACGTTTACTCCGTTTTTAATGTTTGCTGTTGTAATCATTGTTTTAGTTTTTAAAATTTAAATTGATTTTTTTTATTGTTTGGGAAGTATAATGCGATTGTCGTGCCAAAACTTGTAAATACCTAATAATCAAATAAATAAACCGTATTATTGTATTATTAGGCTAACTCAATTTCGTATTATAACGAAATATCGTTACATATTTACGAAATATCGTGAGTTTTAAGAATAACAATGTACATTTTAAATTGACTTAAAGTTCTTATCAAATTTCAACGTTTTCTTGATATGACCTTGACTGATTTGTATTTTGTATTCTTGCTTTTCAATACCGTGCTCTTTATTATAAGTCACGTAATAGGTATTCTTTGTGAATGACCAACCAGGATTTTCTTTTAAAATTAAGACCCTTAGTTTGTGAGGAATTTTGATATTATAAAACTTTTCTTTCGAGGTTAAAATTCCCCCGTTATTATCATATACTGTAGTGATTCTTGCCTGTTTGTTCTTGAATACAATACGATATGAAGCCTTTTCTGAGTTATCAAAAACCGATGTATTATTAAGGTCGAAATCTGCAATTTTTCGCATCCAATAGTTTACAGTGTTGGATTCTTGATTTGTTCCTTTTCTTACTAAATAGATTGAATTCTTTCTTTTTAAAGAAACAGAATTAATATGTTTCTTAGCATATTTAAATTCGGTTGGATTTGCATCTTGAAATGCCAAGTCATTTTGTTGCCCACTTATAAAGTTTATAGTAAGTACGCTTGCTATTGTTAAAATTAAATTTCTCATAATATTATATGTTTATTGTTATTATGAGACAAAAGTATTGTGTTAAAGGCGCATAGAATTACCTCTAAAGTTCAATTTTATTGGTATAAGGTTCAAAGCCTAAAAAAGTGATTAAAACAGAAAATAATTACTTATTGAAGTATGTTTTTCTGTATTGATTTGGTGGAAGTTGATATTTTTCTTTGAATGAACTATTAAAGTGAGACGTGTTTTTAAAACCACTTTCAAAACAAATATCATTAATATTTAATTCTGGATTTTCGAGTAGTGTTTTTGCATATTCCAACCTTTTATTATTTAGCCATTTTCTCGGTGTCTCGTTATAATAATTTTGAAAATCTCTTTTAAACGTAGATAAACTCTTGCCATACATTCGTGCAAATTCATTGAGGCTTAAATCACAATGAAAATTTTTCATCATGATATCGTTAAGATTCGTTTTTTCTACATGTTTGAGAGAATTAAAAAAACTAAGCAAATCTTTATTTGCAGGGTTTAAAGCAATATTGAATAAGAGTTCGTTAAACTTAATTTCCACGAGTTCCTTTGGAATGTTACTACTTTGGTTCAAATAATTAAAAACAGATAGAAACAAAGAGTTTAAATTATCCCCAACCTTAATGGGAAATATTTGACTATTATCATGACTATTTGTTTTTGTTGCGATTAAATCTTCATGATTTTTTACAAACCGTCTAATAAAATCGTCAGTAATAAAAAACAACATCACACAATAATCTACTTCAAAATATTGCTTGGTATTATAAACACCTTTATTAACAAATAAAGCTTCGCCTTTTTCTATAGTATAGTTCTTGTCAAAAGCAGTCCAATCTTTTCTACCACTTATTACATAAGTAATAAAAGGTGTATCTGTCCATAATTTGAAATTCTCTACTTCAATAGGGCATTTATACTCAACCATTAAATAATCGTTACCGACTAACTTATTATAGCGAGGATGTTTTAAAAAGTAGTTGTAGATGTCTATTGCCATTACTTCAAATTAATTAATATTAGTTTAAAAACAATAAAGGGTTAGTTAGAATGATTTTTTTTACCTGTTTCCAGTTGTATCGTATTTTCCTGAAGAATTTAATCATATAATCTATTTTTCAATTCCAGTATATTTTTCATAAATGGCACGATAGCCTAAAAGCCTACCTATTGGCGCTAAAAAAGTTGCTAATCCTTTTTGTAAACCACGAGGCAATTTTGCTAATAATGAAGGGCTGTCTAGGTGTTTTAAAGTGACCATAGCTTGAAGAAAAGGTAATTTACCTTTAGGCATTTTACCATCGTTAATCATGCCGAATAGATTTTCAATAAAATAATCAATATCCAGAGCTGGCGAAATAGTTTGTGTGTAAACTACTGGTTCATCATCTGTGTTATAATGGTTGTGAGGAAGGTTTTTTGGCAGTGTAATTTCGTCTCCTGAGCTTAAATAGTGCTTTTCGTTATTTAAAAAATAGGTTAATCTTCCTGAAGTGACTTTAAATGTTTCGTCTTGTATAAGGTGAATGTGATCATCAACAGTTCTGCCTTTACTCTTTAAGGTGACTTCTATTGTAACATGATTTCCATTTGTACTTTTTGCAGTTTCTAAAAATTTGAAAGAATCACCATTGTACTTATTGGTGAGAATTTGTCCTTGTTCTGGCATAATTACCTGTTTAGCTGTTAGGTTGTTTTACCATAACAAGTAAATTAAAAGGCAGGTAGTTTGGTTGCTAAATATGTTCTTAAAGTTAAATAAAATTCTTTCAATATTAAATTGGGCGTTCTATACCTAAGGCTTTAATTCTTGATGCCAATGTAGTAGGAGGTAGCTGCAATAAATTTGCAGCACCATTAGCTCCTGAAATTTTCCATTTAGTCTGCCTTAATGCTTTTAAAATATTTGTTCGTTCTAAATCAACAAGTTGTTTAGATGTCAATACAGCATCTGTGTTTTCCTGAGCTTTTTGTATTGTAGTTTCATCATTGTTTGGAATGATGTCTTGCCAGTTGATTACGCCATTGTTAGAAACTATAATTGCTCGCTCAATTAAATTTTGTAGTTCACGTACGTTTCCTGGCCAAGGATAGTTTGATAGTAATGTTTTATCAGTTCCTGATAATTCAATTAATGGTTTGCCTAATTTTTTAGAGAACTGTTGCATCATTTCATCTGCTATTAAACAAATATCATCACCACGTTCTCTTAAGGCAGGAATTTCAATTGGGAATACATTTAGTCTGTAATATAAATCTTCTCTAAATTTACCTTCATTAGCATGTTCCAATAAATTACGATGTGTGGCTGCTATAATGCGAACATCTACTTTAATAGTTTCTGAACTACCAACTGGGTCAAATTCACCTTCTTGAATAACGCGTAATAACTTTGGTTGCAAGTCAATTGGCAATTCTCCAATTTCATCAAGAAAAATTGTGCCTTTGTCTGCAAGTAAAAAGCGACCTTTTCTATCAGCAGTTGCACCTGTAAAAGCTCCTTTTTTATGACCAAATAATTCACTCTCTATAAGGTTGGCAGGAATTGCTCCACAATTAATTCTAATAAGTGGTTTTTCATTTCTTGGGCTTGCTTTATGAATTGCTCGAGCTATAAGTTCTTTTCCAGTTCCAGTTTCACCAGTAACCAAAACTGTAGCGTCGGTTTTTGCTACTTGATCAACGTGAGTTAGAACATTGAGCATTTTTACGTTTTTGGCAATAATGCCATGATTGTTTGTAAGGGCATTAATTTCTTCAGCTAAATACTCAGTTTGAGTGGTTAATAAATTAATTGTGTCTTCAGCAATTAAGCGGTCTTCGATATTTCTTAAAATAAGCGTGTAAAATACATCCTCATCTATGCCATATTTACTTATAGTGCCCTCATTTAATGAAGCCGTCTCATTAGATCCTATCACTTTTATAATCTCAGAAATATATTGAGAGCTGCTTTTTAACCCAGAAGTCACTAGGGACTCAATATGATTAGCGCTATGCTCATCAAAAAAGAATAGAACATTACGTTGTAGTACATCATTATTTTCTAAAAGCTTGTCAGCCGAAGGATTTGTAAGTACTATTTTAAAGTTTTTATCAAACATAATAATAGCATCCATTGCGCCTTTAATGAGTCCTTTCATTTTTGCACTAGCTAATTCTAAATCATGTTTTGATGTTGCCAAATGTTCTTGAATAGCATCTAATTCACGGTGACGTTTAATCATTACCGAAAGTATGCCTTGAGCAAATCCACTATCGATTTTCATTAATTCTAAAAACGATTCTCGATTAATTTTTAGAACTTTTGTTCGTTCTAATGTAGTGACTGATGCGGACCTTGGCTTATTATCGATTAAAGCATATTCTCCAAAACAATCACCAGTTTTAAGTTCGCCAAAAACGTGATTGTTTTCATGAATTTTTACACAACCACTAGTAATTATGTACATAGAATCACCTAAATCATCTTTATCGAAGATTGTTTTATTTTTAATAAAGGTTTCTTCAGATAATTCACGAGCAAGCTTTTTAAGTGAAGATTCGCTAACTTCAGAAAAGAAGAATACATTTGATAAAAAAGCTAAAAAATCTTCTGATGCTATGTTTGCCATTTAAAAGGATATGATTTGCTAAAGATATTAATAATTATTAAGGATTCTTTATGTTGTTATTTCCTATTAGATTCTTAAATTTTAAATGACTAAATTGATCACTCTTAATAATTTATCTATATGTCGCAAAAGAGGCAGCTCTCTGCTATAATGTTTACTGATATTGAAGGCTATACTGCAATGATGCAGTTTGACGAGAAAAAAGCTATTCTAGTTAGAAATAAGCATCGTGCTATTATGGATGAAATTACAGAAAAGCATGATGGCCAATTAATACAGTATTATGGCGACGGTACACTAAGCACCTTTAAAAGCTCAATAGCTGCTGTAAAATGTGGTATTGAGATGCAGAAGGCTTTTATGGAAGCTCCTAATATTCCTGTAAGGATTGGTATTCATGTTGGTGATATAATTATTACAGAGTCGGATATTATTGGTGATGCTGTAAATATTGCATCTAGAATTGAATCTTTAGCTATGGCTGGGAGTGTTTTGATTTCAGACAAAATAAATGATGCATTAAGGAATAAGAAAGATATTGAAACTAAGTTTTTAGATGCTTTTGAATTCAAAAACGTTAATAAAGTTATTCCGATTTTTGCCGTGTCTTCTGATGGATTGATAGTTCCTGAACTAGAAAATATTAAAGGAAAAACTAAGCCAAAGGATAATGAAAATTTTAAAAAATATAAAAGAAAAACTATTTATGCTTTATCTTTTTTACTCGTTGTTATATTAGCACTAACATACTATATGACGATGACTTCTGGAAGAGTGTTTACAGGAGATAAAATAACATTGGCCGTTATTCCTTTTGATAATATGAATAATGATAATGAATCTGAAATGTTTGCAGATGGCGTTACTGAGGATATTATAACTCAGTTGTCCAAGATTCAAAACTTGCAAATTACATCTCGAGCCTCAGCAATGCGTTATAAAGGTACTGAGAAAACAGTTTCTGAAATTGGAGATGAACTTGGAGTAGAACTTATTCTTGGTGGAAGTGTTAGAAAGCATAATGATCAAGTAAGGATTAATGCGCAGCTGGTTGATGCCACAAATAACAGAAACCTTTGGGCGGATAATTATGATAATGTTTTAGATAAAATATTTGAAATACAAACTGAAGTATCTAAAGATATTGCTAATGCTTTGGAAATCACTTTAAGCGATAATGAGCAAGATAGATTAGAAAATTCGCCAACAAATAACTCAGATGCTTATATGGCTTATAAGCAAGGGCAAATGTTTTTGAATAGAGGAGGTGGAAAAGTAGAAGAGCTAGAACAAGCTGAGGATTTCTTTAAAGAAGCCATTAGATTAGATCCAAATTTTTGTAGCGCTTATGTTGGTTTAGCAGACACTTATGTAGAGTATATATATTGGGGAAGAGCTGCTCCAGCTGAGATTTTAGAAAAAGCTTTCAGTCCAACTGTAACTGCTTTATCAATAAATTCAAATGATGGAGGAAGTCATGGTGCTTTAGGGTCATTAAGCTTTTATAAGTTTGAGCGTGAAACTGCTGTGTTATCTTTAGAAAAAGCTCTAGAAATAAACCCAAGCTATGTAGGTGCTTATGATAAATTAGCTTGGATTCGCGTTTTTGATAACGATTTAGAAGGTGCTATTTCTTTATTTGAAAAAGCACTAGAATTGGACCCCTTATCAGTTAAATATTTGGCTAACATTGGTTTTGTATATGCATATTTCGGTAAATATGATGAAGGATTAAAGGTTTTAAATGAGAATATAGTTAAGTATGCTATAGATGATAATATGTTGTTATGGATGAAGGCAAATATTCTCTCATTAAAAGGAGACCATAATGAAGCTGTTGAATTATTCAATTCCAGATCAGATGGTACTAACACCAATTGGATGCTAGGGTATACTTATGCTAAAATGGGTAATATAGAGAAAGCTAATGAAATACTTTCTTATCAATTAAATAAAAGCGAAACAACATTTGTTCCTCCGTATATGATTGCTTCAATCTATATTGGTTTAGGAGATAAAGAAAAAGCTTTGGAATGGTTAGAAAAAGATTATGAATCTGGAGGCTTAGGTTTGTTTTTTTGGTTATTAAAAATAGATGTTAAGTTTGAATCACTTCAAGATAATCCAAGATTTATTGCGCTTTTAGATAAAGTTAAATAAACTTTACCATAGTTCATTTTCAATTACTTATTTATCTTAGACAAATAATTAATCCATTATTAATAAAATAATATGTCACAAGACAGAAAGCTTGCAGCTATAATGTTCACAGATATCAAAGGTTATACTGCTTTGATGCAAGAAGATGAACAAAAAGCATTTGAGTTGCGCAATAGACATCGTGAAGCTTTTGAAATGACAACTGAAGCCTTTAATGGTGAAATCTTGCAATATTTTGGAGATGGTACTTTGAGCGTTTTTAAAAGTAGTGTAGAAGCTGTTGAGTGTGCTATTGAGATGCAGCTCGCTTTCTTAAAACATAATATACCTGTTAGAATAGGAATTCATGTTGGGGATATAATGTTCTCTAAAGATGATATTATTGGAGATGCCGTAAATGTTGCATCTCGCATAGAATCTTGTGCAGACGCTGGTAGTGTATTGATTTCAGATAAGGTTCACGACCAAATACGGAGTCATCCTCATATTAAAACTCAATTTTTAGACGCTTACGAGTTTAAAAATGTTGATAATGCCATTCCTATTTTTGCCCTAGCCAATAAAGGCCTGGTAGTACCAGATTCTCAAGAATTAAAGGGAAAATTCAAAGAAGAAACAAATAAAAGTTGGAAAAGTAATTCTTCAAAAAAAATTAATGCATTATTTGCTGCAGTCATAATTGTAGCACTTTCAATATTTGTTTACCTCCAGTTTTCTAAAAACAACAAACCGAATATTAAAAATTATTCAATTGCAGTGTTACCTTTTGATAATTTAAGTACAGATGATGACGCCGAAATTTTTAGAGATGGAATGACTGAGGATATTTTAACTAACTTGTCTAAACTTAAAGAGTTACATGTAATTTCTCGTACTTCAGTAATGCAATATAAGAATACCGAAAAAACCATTCCAGAGATTGCTAAAGAATTGGGTGTATCGTATATTTTAGAAGGTAGTGTTAGAAAATATGGAGATAAAATAAGGGTTACTGCTCAGCTTATTGAAGCTAGTTCCGATGAACATCTTTGGGCAGATAATTATGATAAAACCTTAACAGATATTTTTGCCATTCAAACAGAAGTTTCAGAAGAAATTGTTGAAGCTTTGGAGCTTAATATTTCATTTGAAGAGAAAGAAAGTATTACTGAAGTGCCAAAGCATAATATTGAAGCCTATAAACTATTTCTAAAAGGTCGACAAGAAGCAGATAAGCGAAATGCTAAAAGTTTAGACAAAAGTATAGATTTGTTTGAACAGGCTATAAAAATTGACCCAAATTACGCTGAAGCTTATGCAGAAATTGCTAATTCAATTTATTTACAGACATATTATTCTGGTAGAAACTATATAGAAGCTGCAAAAGTAGCTAATGAGTATGTAGCTAAAGCAGAGAATATTGATAGTAGGATCTCGAGGATTTACTCTGTTAAAGGTTTGATTCTTAATATTGAAGGAAAACGAGACTTAGCAAAAACCGCATTTTCTAAAGCATTAACACTATCTCCTAATGATTTAACTGCGAGACATCAATTTGCCACACTCCATTATTATACAAAAGAATATGACAAACAATTAGAACAAGCTGAAATGGCGTATCGTTTAGACCCACTATCTTTTGCTTCTGCTAATGCATATTTTACAGCATTGCTTACAAATAAAAAATACGAAGAAGCTGAGAAGCTTATAAAAAAGATAGATGAAGATGGTATTGAAAATGATCAAATATCTATTTATAGATCTTATTTTAGATTATATATGGATTTGCGAGATTATGAAAAAGCTATTTTTTATTCGGAGAAAATAGTTGATGATTTTGCTATTTACAATCGTTTTTTAGGATATTGTTATGCTAAAGTTGGAGATATTACTGGAGCCTATAGAATGATAGACGATGTTAAAAAAAGAACACCAGACATGTTTAAAAGTCATCAGCTAGCTGTTATTTATTCTGGATTGCAAAAAAGAGATAGTGTATTTTATTATTTAGACCCAACTAGAAATAAAATGAAAGATTTGATTGTCATGGATAGACCAACTTTTTTCACCAATTTTGAAGGTGATTCAAAATTTATAGAGCTTCTTAAAGCTCATGGAATTGAGTAATAAAATGGTTTTTTGCATTTTTCTATTGAATTCTATTCTTTACTAAAAACAAAAGAACACTAAACAAATATATTCTTCAAATTTATTCATAACTGACTTTTGTCATGTTTTTTACATTTTCCGTGAGTTATTTTTGAAAAAAGATAAAAATGTCTTTTTTAAAATCTAACTAAAACCAATTAACATGTTATCTAAAAAACAAGCAAGAGCTTTCTTTCTAGGCGGCACTTTAGTAACATTTTTAGTATTTATTGGGTTGACTGTGTATTCTTTATCAAAATCACAGGACCAATCCAACCATGAAAACATTACTGAATCTGTTGTACGAGGAAAAAACATCTGGGAAGAAAACAATTGTATGGGCTGCCATACAATATTAGGAGAAGGTGCCTACTACGCACCCGAATTAACTAAAGTTATAGATAGGCTTGACCAAAAGTACGATGGTCAAGGAAGAGAGGTCATTAAAAGTATTTTAATGTCCGAGGTGCCATGGCAACCAAATGGAAGAAAAATGGTAGCCTATAGTATGACCGAAAAAGAGGCAGAAGATATGATTGCTTTTTTTGAATGGATTGGAGAGATTGACCTTAATGGTTTTGATAGAATTGTATCTCCATTGGCTAAAGATAAAATCAATAACTAAACTAACTAATCATGAAATATAAATCACAAAAAGTTGCCTATTGGTTTTTTGCCCTTTCAATGTTGCTATTAGTATTACAAATAGTATATGGCTTTGTAATGGGCTTTGCTAGAATAGGTTTCGACAATTTACACGACTTTGTCCCTTTTAATACAGCTAGAGCAGTGCATACTAATTTATTAGTTGTATGGTTATTATCTGGTTTTATGGGAGCCGCATATTATATTATTCCCGAAGAAGCGCAACGTGAATTAGTAAACGTAAAATTAGCATATGTACAATTAATAAGTTTAGCTGTAGTTGGTGTTGTAGCTATAGTGGGTTACCATTTTAATTATTGGGAAGGAAGAAAATTTTTAGAAATACCAAGACCTTTAGATTATCTAGTGGTAGCAAACGTACTCTTGTTTTTAGGGCTCATACTTACAACGCTATTTAAAGGAAAGCGAAAAACAACCACAGCTCTGGTGCTTTCTATGGGACTGCTTTTTGCAGCTTTATTATACTTACCGGGAATGTTGCCTTTTGATAGTCAAGTAACCGATTCATTTTTTAGATGGTGGGTAGTACATTTATGGGTAGAAGGTGTTTGGGAGTTAATTATGGGAGGTATTTTATCGTTCTTATTAATTAAACTTACTGGAGTAGATAGAGAAGTAATAGAAAAATGGCTGTATGTAATCGTCGGATTAACATTTTTATCTGGAGTATTAGGTACAGGTCACCACTACTACTATATTGGTGTAAACAAAATTTGGTTAATCGTTGGAGGCATATTCTCTGCTCTTGAGCCTTTAGCATTCTTAGCTATGGCATTATTTGCAGTTAATATGTATAGAAAAGGAGAGAAAAAACATCCTAACAAATTAGCATTGTATTGGACCTTAGGAGCAGCAATAGTATCATTTGTTGGTGCAGGCTTATTAGGTTTTGCACATACATTACCTCAAACAAACTTATATACTCACGGTACACTTGTGACTGCAATGCATGGTCACTTGGCATTCTGGGGAGCTTACGGTATGATTGTTTTAGCAATTATAAGTTATGCATTACCAAACTTAACAGGACGAAAGTTATATCAAAGTACTAGAGGTAGGGCTGCATATTGGTTATCAAATATTGGAATGATTGGTATGACAGTAGCTTTTGGAGTCGCTGGAGTAGCACAGGTATATTTAGAAAGAAAATTTGGAATGGACTTTATGCAAGTGCAAGGAGAAATTAGCGTGCATTTTGTTGTACTAATTTTATGTGCCTCAATTTTTACAACAGGAATAATACTGTATGTAATTGACTTTTATAAGCATGGAAAACCAAATGACGAAGCATTAGAAATAGACAATTAAAATAAAGAAATTATGACAAATTTAAATAGAGTATTATCAAAAGTAAGTATGTTAATTGCTTCTTTTGTTTTAGTAGTTAGTTGCGGTGATAACGCATCTAAAGATAGTGTAGTAATGCAGGATCCTGCTACAATAGTAATAAAAGGAACTATGGAAGCTGAACTTACAGCACCACCTTTTGTACCTGCTCCAGTTGGAGATAGACCTGCAAAAAAGTTAATAGTTAATATGGAAATTTTAGAGGAAGTTGGAACAATGACTGATGGTGTTGAATATGTATATTGGACTTTTGGAGGCTCGGTACCAGGAAGTTTTATTAGAACAAGAGTAGGTGACGAAGTTGAATTTACATTATCTAATCACCCAGATAATAAACTACCGCATAATATAGATTTACATGCGGTTACTGGTCCAGGTGGTGGAGCAACATCATCTTTTGTGGCACCTGGTCATGAAAAAGTATTTTCTTTTAAAACATTAAACCCTGGATTGTATGTGTACCATTGTGCAACAGCACCTGTTGGAATGCATATTGCCAACGGTATGTACGGGTTAATTTTAGTTGAACCTGCTGGAGGTTTACCACCTGTGGATAAAGAATACTATATCATGCAAGGTGATTTCTATACAAAAGGAGAAAATGGTGCTCCTGGACTACAACCATTTGATATGCAAAAAGCTGTGGATGAAGATGCAGATTACGTTGTGTTTAATGGAAAAGTGGGCGCATTAACAGGTGATGGTGCTATTACAGCTAACGTGGGCGAAACGGTTCGTTTATATGTTGGTAATGGTGGTCCAAACTTAACATCGTCATTTCACGTAATTGGTGAAATATTTGATAATGTTCATGTTGAAGGAGGGTCTATGATTAACAAGGATGTACAAACAACATCAATTCCTGCAGGAGGGGCTGCGATAGTTGATTTTAAAGTAGATGTTCCAGGAACTTTTATTTTGGTTGACCACGCTATTTTTAGAGCATTTAATAAAGGAGCTTTAGGAATGCTAAAAGTGACTGGAGAAGAAGATAAACAAATATATTCAGGTGTAAAGCAAGAAGGTATTTATAACCCAGAAGGTGGTACAATTCAAACTATGCCAAACGATGGCTCACCTGCTGTTGCAGAAAACACTAATAAATCATTAAGCGAAAAAATTGCCTCTGGTAAGCAAATTTATACTAAAACGTGTTTTGCTTGTCATCAATCTGAAGGGCAAGGTATACCAAATGCATTTCCTCCTTTAGCAAAATCTGATTATTTAAATTCAGATGTAAAAAGAGCCATAGGCATTGTTCTAAATGGTTTAACGGGAGAAATTACAGTTAATGGCCAAAAGTATAATAGTATCATGACGAAGCAAACTTTAACAGACGAGGAAGTAGCAGATGTTATGACGTATGTATATAATTCTTGGGGGAATAATAAAACAAACGTAACCACAATGATGGTTTCTGAAGTTAAAAGTTCTCATTAATATAAATTAATAGCATGAAAATCATCATTAGATTGACAATTTGTTTATTTCTGTTTTGGACGGCCAATTCAAATTGTCAATCTAAAATGGTTAAAATAGATGGAGGAACATATATTCCTTTGTATGGTAGAGATTCATTGGTAGTTACTATTTCAAGTTTTAAAATGGATGTATATCCAGTAACTAATGAACAATACTTGGAGTTTGTAAAAAAATATCCCAAATGGCAAAAATCTAATGTAAAGAAACTTTTTGCAGACGATAATTACCTTCGAGATTGGAAAACAGACACACTTTTAAATGACAACCAATCGCCTAAAGCAGCCATAACAAATATATCTTGGTTTGCAGCTAAAGACTATTGCGAATGCCAAGGAAAACGGTTACCAACACTAAATGAATGGGAATATGTCGCAATGGCCAATAAAGAAATTCCAGATGCTAGACGATTAAAAAAGTACAACGAGTTTATTCTCTCATGGTATGAAAAACCAAAAACTGCTAACAACGATATTGGTTCAACATTCAAAAATTATTGGAATGTGTATGATTTGCATGGTTTAGTATGGGAGTGGACTTACGATTTTAATTCCGTTTTAATTTCAGGAGAATCCCGAAAAGATGTAGATGATGATAGTAATTTGTTCTGCGGAAGTGCTGCAGTAGGCACCACAGATTTAATGAATTATGCTGCATTTATGCGCTATGCCATAAGAGGAAGTTTAAACGCCAACTACACCATGAAAAACCTTGGATTTAGATGTGTAAAAGATGCAAAACTAAAATAATATGAAAGTAATAAAATATATAGTAATCCTTTTAATTCCAGTTTTTCTAAGTTCTTGCAAGGATAATTCAAACAATGAAATTGCAAGTGTTTATCAATGCCCTATGAAATGTGAAGGAGATAAAACATTTGATAAACCAGGTAGTTGTAGTGTTTGTAATATGGATTTACAACCAATAGATATAAATAGTATTTATGAGGCTGAGGTTGATGAAATATCAGAAACTTCAATTTTTAATCTAGATTCTAAATGGAATACCGAAGAAGGTGAAGAAATTCAACTTGCCGATTTAAAAGGAAAAACGTTAGTAATGGTCATGATTTACACTACCTGCAAAGCGGCTTGCCCAAGATTGGTTGCCGACATGAGAAATATTGAAAAACAAGTCCCAAACAATAAAGATTTGCGTTACATATTAGTAAGTATTGACCCTGTAAATGACACACCAGAGCGTCTAAAAGCTTTTGCTATAGAAAATAAAATGGATGCCGAACATTGGACATTTTTACAAGGAACTGAAAGTACTGTACGCGAATTTGCAAACGTACTTGCTGTTAAATACAAACAAATTTCTCCGCTGGATTTTTCACATTCAAACATTATAAGTGTATTTAATGATAAAGGCGAGCTAATGCATCAACAAGAAGGATTAGGAGTAGATAACAAAGAAACAATTTCAACAATATTAGAACTTACAAAATAAATTATGATGATAGTAAAAGAAGAAAACACAGTTGCAGAAGTAGTCGTTAACAATATAAAAGCGGCGCACATTTTTAAAAAACATGGCATAGATTTTTGCTGTGGAGGTGGAATTACCTTAGAAAAAGCTTGTGCAAAAAACAATGCAAATTTCGATAATTTAAAGGCCGAAATTGAAGCCCTAAATAACACGACCAGCAAATCGTATAATTACGATAAATGGGAATTAGACTTCCTAATAGACCATATTGTTAATATCCACCACGCGTATGTTGAAGAAAGTATTCCAATTCTTTTAGCCTATGCCAATAAAGTTGCTAAAGTCCATGGACACCATTATACCGAAGTTGTAAAAATAAACAACCTCGTAGAAGAGGTGGTTAAAGAATTAGCAGCACACATGAAAAAGGAAGAATTAATTTTATTCCCATATATAAAAAAGCAAGTAAAAGCTTTAAAGGAAGGTGTAAAACCTGAAAAACCACATTTTGGTTCAGTTAATAATCCTATTAATATGATGATGGATGAACATGAAACAGCTGGTAATATATTTAAGGAAATTGCAAAATTGAGTAATAATTATACAGCTCCAAAAGAAGCCTGTAATACATTTAAGGCATTGTATTCTAAACTTGAAGAGTTTGAGCAAGACTTGCATCAGCATATTCATTTAGAAAACAATATTTTATTTCCTAAAGCCATCCAATTAGATAAATAATTAGCAATAACATAAAAGATATAATTATGAAAAAAATCTTTTTTTCAGGACTCTTTATAGCCTTAATATTCAGTAGCACATACGCTCAGCAACTTGATATTTCAGCCGAATTAAGACCACGCTACGAAAACAAGCATGGTTTTAAAACACTTCTGGAAACAGATGCCGATGGTTCAAATTTCATATCACAAAGAACAAGATTGAATTTCGATTTTAAGCAAGACAACTTAATCTTTAAACTTACTATGCAAAACGTAAGAGTGTGGGGAGATGTTGGCACCTTATCTGCAGATGATAACGCAACGGCACTCCATGAAGCTTGGGGTGAAGCATTACTTGGAGATGGAATGTCATTAAAATTAGGTCGCCAAGAAATCGCCTATGATGACCAAAGAATTTTTGGTAGTGTAGGTTGGGCACAACAAGCACGAAGTCATGATGCATTTTTATTTAAGTATGTGCCCAATGCAAATAATAGATTGGACATTGGTTTAGCTTTAAACTCAGACTCGCAAAGTAATATAGATAACTTATACAGTAATGCAGCTGGCTATAAAACGTTTCAGTATGCATGGTATCACGGTAATTTTAACAATTTTGGTTTAAGTGTGTTGCTGTTAAATACTGGAATTGAGTATTTGGATATCACAGAACAAACTCTAGATTATATGCAAACTATTGGTTCTAGGTTAACGTATAAGTTTGATGACTTTAATGTAGATGGAGCAGCATATCTACAAACAGGAAAGGCTATTGATAATAATGTTAGCGCTTCGTATTTCACAGGAAATTTAGCTTATAAAGTATCTAGTGATATTTCTTTAGGATTGGGGTATGAACACCTTTCAGGAAAAGACCAAAACGATGTTACTCAAGATATCAACTCGTTTATGCCACTATTTGGAACAAACCATAAGTTTAATGGCTTGATGGATTATTTTTATGTTAGTAATCATGTTGGCTCTGTTGGATTAAACGATATTAGTTTTACGTTTTCTTATAAAAAAGATAAATTTTCGGCTAAGTTGGTGCCGCATTTGTTTTCTTCGGCAGCTGATATTTATGATGGTTCCACTAAAATGGATAATAAATTAGGAACAGAAATCGACCTTGCATTAGGCTATAAAGTATCTAAAGATATTACAATGAATTCAGGTTATTCTAAGATGTTTGCAACCGATTCTATGGAAATATTAAAAGGTGGAGGAGATAGCAATGAAAATAATTCTTGGGCTTGGTTAATGGTTACATTTAAACCAAAATTATTTTCAACACAGCAATAATAAAATAAAGACAATTGGACACAATAGCACCATTTTATCTCCCAATAGGGAAGGAAGTAGAAGTTTTTGAAAAGACCTACCTAAACAAATTACCATTTTTGTTAAAAGGCCCAACAGGAACAGGAAAGTCTCGATTTATTGAGTATATGGCTCATCAATTAGATAAAGAGCTTATTACGGTTTCCTGTCATGAAGAAACTTCGTCGACCGATTTAATTGGACGTTTTATAATTAAAGGAGCTGAAACCGTTTGGCTAGATGGTCCTTTAACTTCAGCAGTTAAAAAAGGTGCTATTTTGTATTTAGATGAGGTTGCCGAAGCGCGACCAGATGTAATTGTAGCCATACACTCCTTAACTGACCATAGACGAGAATTGTTTATAGATAAGTTAGGTGAAACTATCAAGGCTCACGAAGATTTTTGTCTAGTCGCATCGTTTAACCCTGGATACCAAAGAGGTTTTAAAGAGCTAAAACCATCAACCAGACAACGTTTTGTTGCTGTGTCGTTTGATTATCCAGAACCTAAGACTGAAGCTGAAATTTTAGTATCTGAAACTGGAATAGATGCTTCCATAGCTAAGAAGTTAGTAAACATCGCAACTAAAATTAGAAACCTAACAGAACTTGGATTAACTGAAACAGTATCAACGCGTTTGTTGGTTGATGCTGCCAAATTAATACATAGTGATTTACCTAAACGCTTATCTGTTCATGTAGCCATAATTGAACCTTTAAGTGATGATCAAGAAGTGATAACTGCTTTAAAAGATTTATCAGACTTAATGATATAGTGTATGTTTGAGTTTGAGCCAGATGAATATATATTTACGAAGCTAGCGTACTATTTTAAGCGTAAGAAAAAAGAGAAATTAGAAAAGATTTCTCATACAGTAAATTTATATGATATTAAACCTAGATTAACGCTGGTAGCTCGAGCAATAACAGGGAAACCAATAGAAATTTATGAAGCTGAAAGGGAAGGCGGTTATAAAAACAACAATTTCTTCCTTCCTAGTAGCTTTTCAGAATTTAAAGAGGTAGATTTAAATGTGTCCTTTTATCTTTTTAGGGTATTGTACCTGTCTGTACAAAAGCAGATTAACTTAAATTGGGCTGAAGAAAATCAAGATAATTTAGAGCTTTCAAGACAAAAAGCATTGGAGAATTCCAATAAAGTTTTAGAACAGCTTTTTGAAGAATATCCATCCACTAAAAAAATTCACAACGCACTTGTTGAGCATTATAAAAACCAAGTAAAGGATGAATCTAAACTAGATTTATCTTTTGTTTACGGTAAATGGATGAAAAATAATCCTGAAGCAGATTCACAAAATACGTTAGAAAATTTTTCAGAAAAGGTAAAAACCAAAGAGGAAGAAGTTAAAACCATTATTAAAGCAAATGCTGTCGAGGAAATTGTTTCGGTTGAGGTTGCTGAAAAGCAGTTAGAAGATGCAGTATTGCAACATCAATTTGAAAAAGTTGAAACAGCCGAAGAGTTTGGAGGTAATTGGCGAGATATGGATGGTGATGATGAGTTAGACGACCACTCAAATGCCTTGGAAGACCTTAATATGAAATATACGGTTAGGGTTGATGATACAGCACACTCAGTATATCAAGCCGATTTTATTGAGAACACAACCATTTCAGAAAGTGCCGAAACAGATACTAAAGGGTTTCATTTAAAATATGATGAGTGGGATTTTAAAACTCGAACCTATAAACCAGATTTCTGTAAAGTGTACCCTAAATCTATTTTAAAAACCAATGTCGATTATTACAAAGAAACTATTTCTAAAAACAGCTCGACGCTGTTGGGGTTAAGAAAACTATTATCTAATGTCAATAATAGATATCAACAGCAACGACGACAACCACAAGGAAACGAGTTTGATATTGATGCTATAACCGATTTGTTTGTAGATGTGCAAAGTGGACACACACCTTCTGAAAAAATTTATTTATCTAATAGAAAGAAAGAAAAAGACTTGTCTATTTTATTACTATTAGACATTAGTTTATCTAGCGATGGTTATGCAGCTGGGAATAGAGTTATAGATATTGAAAAACAAGTATCCATACTTTTTGGCGAAATATTAGATGAATTTAATATCGATTTTTCAATCAATTGTTTTTATTCAAAAACCAGAAACTATTCAAATTATATAACTTTAAAAGGTTTTGATGAAAACTGGAGCAAAGCAAAATTTAAAGTTGGTGCAGTAGAGCCAAGTGGTTACACTCGTATTGGTTCGGCATTAAGGCATTCGGGAGCTTTATTGGATACTCGAAACACTAAAAACAAATGGGTGATTTTGATTTCAGACGGAAAACCTAATGATTACGATAAGTACGAAGGAAAATATGGTATTAACGATGTAAAACAAGCGCTACGTGAATTAAACGAGCGACAAATAAACTCGTATGCATTGGCTATTGAAGCGCAAGCAAAATACTATTTACCTCAAATGTTTGGCCAAAATCACTATCAAATTCTAACCACACCTGTTGAGTTGTTGCAATCGTTAGTAAAACTGTACGAAAAAATTAAACACCAAAGTTAGTATTGATTTTTTGTAACATTTTAAAATATTTTGCGTCAAACAAGTAATCAATTAAAGACCAAAATCATGAGAAAAGAACATTACATAGCAATGAGAGAAGATAGACAACTTATAGTGCTTACGCATTTAAGTCAGTTAATTACGCTAGTTATAGGCTTTGGAAGTTTAATATTGCCACTAATTTTGTGGGCAACCAATAAAGAAAAGGTCTATGAAATGAATAATCATGGTAAAAACATTGTTAATTTTCAATTAAGCATATTAGTATATTCTATTATATGTATACCAATGATTATTTTCTTGGGATTAGGAATTTTAGGCCTTATTGCATTAGCAATCATATCATTTGTATTTCCAATTATAAATGCAATTAAAGCTAGTAACGGAGAATTACCAAGTTACCCAATATCAATACAGTTTATAAAATAATATATAAAACATACGCATTATCTCTTAGTTTTATTAGTTAGTTAGTTTATACGAGATAAGAAAAAAGCCCACCATTTGGTGGGCTTTTAGTTGTTATAGTATTCAGAAAATTAATTATTTAGCATCACAGGCATTACGAGCATCGTTACGTTTTCACCTTCGTCCAAACCATCAATAGGCGTTAAAATTCCCGCTCTGTTTGGTAAGCTCATTTCTAATTGTACGTCGCTTGCATTTAGGTTACCTAGCATTTCACTTAAAAAGCGAGAGTTAAACCCAATTTGCATATCATCACCTTGATAATCACAAGTTAAACGCTCTTCGGCTTTGTTGCTGTAATCAATATCTTCGGCAGAAATATTTAATTCCGCACCTGCGATTTTCAACCTAATTTGGTGCGTCGTTTTATTAGAGAAAATAGACACACGTTTTACCGAGTTTAAAAACTGAGTTCTGTCTATAGTTAATTTATTTGGATTTTCCTTTGGTATTACGGCTTCGTAATTAGGGTATTTTCCATCAATTAAACGACAAATCAATACAGAACCATCAAACGTGAATTTTGCGTTAGAATCGTTGTATTCAATTAATACATCGTCATCGCTTCCTGCTAAAATTCCTTTTAAAAGATTTAAAGGTTTTTTAGGCATAATGAATTCTGCTGTTTCATTGGCAGACACATCACTGCGAGAATATTTCACCAATTTATGAGCGTCTGTTGCTACAAAAGTTAAATTATCTGTAGAAAACTGAAAAAACACACCACTCATTACTGGTCGCAAGTCGTCATTTCCAGCAGCAAAAATAGTTTTAGAAATAGCAGTTGCCAATACATCTCCAGATAGTGTTGTAGAACTTGGGTTTTCAAGCGCTACTGCTTTTGGGAATTCCTCGCCATTAGCATACGCCAAAGCGTATTTACCATGGTTCGAGCTAATTTCAACTGTATTGTTTTCTTCAACAATAAATGTTAATGGCTGCTCAGGAAAGGTTTTTAAAGTATCTAGTAATAATTTTGCTGGTATGGCAACACTTCCTTCGCTATCACTTTCAACATTGATTGTAGATGACATCGTTGTCTCTAAATCGCTAGCTGAAATTGTAAGTTCGGTTTTGTTGAGTTCAAATAAAAAATTATCTAAAATAGGTAAGGTGTTAGAGTTATTTATAACGCCTCCTAAAACTTGTAATTGTTTAAGTAAATAGGTACTTGATACTATAAATTTCATGTAAATATTTCGTATAATTAGTTATTACAAATATATCTTATCGCTGCTTAAATAAGAAACAAACTTATTAACAACTAAGCAGCGTATTTTTTCTTTCTTATAAAGTTAAATGCGAAGCCAAAAATAGCAAGCAAAACAAGTGGTAATGCGATATTTACAATTTGCCATTTGCTCTTTTCTTCACTAATTTTTTCAGGATCCATAAATGCAACAGCTATTTCTTTGGAACGAATGTTTATAAGTCCGTTGTCATCCAATAAGTAGTTAATGGCATTTAGCAAAAATTCTTTGTTGCCATACATGCGTCCTGTCCAAGCATCAAAACCTAATTCTAATGGACCACTTCGTCTAATTTCATTCTTAATAACGTCACCATCTGCAATCACAATCATTTTTGTAGGTGCGCTTGTAGATTTGTCATCAGCAAGCTTTAAAGGTTTTACGCGATTGTTATAAACCGATGTAAACTCACCTTCCAATAATACTGCAAGCGTTTGATTTCCATTATTATAAGTGCTTCTATCAGGTTCTTGAGTAATGCTTGCTAAGCTAATTTCTTTAGGCACACCAACCAATTTTGATAATGGTGAACTTTTTAATAATATGGTTTTCTTAACAGAATTTTTTAAAGTGTCTATCTGATTGGCAAAATCAAATTTCACCAAGTTTAAATTATTACCAATAGGATGGTTGCTATTTCCAGAAGCTAAAGGCGAATATTGCCATTGCACAGGTTGAAATTGCGTTTCGCTACCTTCACCAACTGCTAACGGAATAGGAGCAGAGTACATATCGTTTACCAACACAGGATTGATACGAACACCATATTTAAAAAAGAAATCGGTTAAATTTAAGTCTCTTACGGTTGCAAAACTCACTCCAGAATCGTTGTAAAGGCTATCTTTATCCATCGCCACTTTTTCGGTTAACCAAATACTTTTTCCGCCACTCATGGTGTATTGGTCCAATACGTATTTTTCTTGTTCTGTAAAGGCTTCCGTTGGTTTTGCTGAGACAATTAAATCGTAATTTTTTAAATCGTTAAGTGTTTTTTGCGGATTCGTAGCAACACTATCCAATGTAAAAGGCGCTGTTAAATAGTATTGACCAATGGTTTTTACAAAATCGGCTATATAACGATTGTCGAGTTGACCATTGCCTTTTAAAACTGCTACTTTTTTACTTTTTGGATGGATGAGTTTTTTAAATCCATCGGCAAAGGCATATTCTAGATGTTGAATGGAATTGGCGACTTTCTCTTCATTGGTTGCACCAATATTGTTTTTTAGCAATGGGATTTTCACCGTTTGCTCATTATAACTTGCCAAAGCCCATGGAAAAATGACTTCTTGAGTGGTTCTTCCGCTTTCCTGAACATTCAATTGCATGGGTGTTAATCCTCTTTCAGAAAGCTGTTGTATATTATTGTTTCTACTAGCTTCATCAGCAATAGGATTTATAAACGCAAAATTGATGTTTTGGTTGGTATTTGAAAACTCTTCCAATAGCTGTTGTGTCTCGGTTTTTAAGCGTCTAAATTCTGATGGGAAACCATCACCTTCCAAAAACACATCAATAATTATAGGCGAGTTCACATCGGAAACCAATTGTTTTGAAGCCTCACTTAATGTATAGCGTTTATCGGATGTTAAATCGAAACGCTTAAACATGGAGTTTGAAAAAATATTTACCACAAAAAGCCCTAATAACAGTACAGATAAGGTTATCCACTCTTTTTTAGCGACACTTTTATTGCCAATTTTTATAATGGTTAGTGCTAGAAAAAATATAGTGACACTCACAAAGTAAAGTACGTCCCTTGTATCGATAACACCTCGACCAATACTTTTAAAGTGGTAATTCATTCCTAATTGCTCAACGAATGTGCTTGCTGAAAAATCGGCAATGGCATCAAATCCGTAGTAAAAAAAGAAACAGATTGCAATAGCTGTAATAAACGCTACAATTTGATTATCGGTTAAAATGGAAGAAAATATACCAATAGAGGTGTAGGCAGCAATAAGAAACAACAACCCAAAATACGAACCCATCGTGCTTCCTGCGTCTAAATTACCAACAGGGTTTCCTAGCTGATATACTGTGTAAACGTACAACAACGTTGGTAGTAATGCCAAAAGAATAAGTACAAACGCACCAAAATATTTACCGAGAACGATGTTGGTATGCGAAATAGGCTTGGTAAGCAATAACTCTAAGGTGCCTTGTTTTTTCTCGTCACTAAAACTTCGCATGCATACCGCAGGAATTAAAAACAATAAAATCCAAGGTGCTAAAAAGAAAAACGATGATAAATCGGCAAAACCGTAATCCAACACATTAAACTCGCTTTTAAACACCCACAAAAACAATCCGTTGGTCAATAAAAAAATAGCGATAACCAAGTAACCAATAGGTGAGGTAAAAAACGACTGAATTTCTTTTTTTAGTATTGCGAACATTCTCTGGTTATCTGTTTATTTATTGATGTACAAAATTAAGACACGAATATATAATTTTATTTACTGAATACTGTAACTAAAAACTGCGACTGATTATTTTAGCGACACAACTTTATTCACGCTCCAAGCTTCTGGTTTATCATTAAACAATATTTTGGTTTTAGACCATACATTTTTAAATAAGTCTGAAGTTCTATAGTTCTCTAAATCGGCTTCATCATTCCAGTAACTATAAGTAAAAAATATATTGGAATTATTTTTGTCTTGGTACAATTCTAAAAAGCAACAACCTGGAAAACTACGTATTGATTCTTTGTTTGAATTAAACACATCTAAAAAACTATCAATCAATTCATTATCAAAACTCATTTTAACTATTCGTACAAACATATTACTCATTTAAAAAGTTTACTGTTACAGTATCCATAATTGTTAATCCCATGAGTGTTGAGGCACTGCCAACCGTAGTACTATTACTTTTATAGACTGCAATTTCTAGATATTTTGAGGAGTTAAAAACGACCAGTTTTTTACCTTCATCGTTTCTTTTGTCTTCTTCTAAACTAAAATCTACAATGTCACTATATTTTGAAAGTATGGCCTTGAATTTATAGTTTCTTGCAAAAATCTCGTAAGCCCTTCCTTTTTGTACATCCTCAAAAAAGGCCTTTTTAATATTCGTCACTACATTACCATAATTATCAATATAAATAATGCTGCCAATAATCTGATTTTTTTCAGCATTCACAAACGGAATCAAATTTTTAATAGGTTTTATGCTATTAATAGATTTCCCTATAACCTCCAATGTGCCGCCTCGTGCGATATGGGACGCAACCTTTACAAATACGTCCAACACAGGAAAACTCGTTTCAATTTTATCGTGAATGTTAATCTCCACAATTTTTTCTGGAGCGATTTCGGCACAAATCATACTCATAATACCGTTGTTAGCACAAATAAAATAATGGTCGTCCAATTTTACCGCAATATGCTTGTTTTCTTGGTTGAGTTCTGAGTCGATTCCAATAATATGAATAGTCCCTTTTGGAAAACTACTGTAGGCATTTTGTATGATATAAGCAGCTTCCGAAATATTAAACGGAGAAATAGAATGTGAGATATCAACAATTTTCACTTCAGGATGCTCACTATAAATAGCGCCTTTAATTGCGCCAGCAAAGTAGTCCTTCTCCCCAAAATCTGTTGTTAATGTAATAATTGCCATTGGCAAATTTGTTGATATTTTTTTTAACGGTTATGCTAGTAATTTTTGTACTTTTGAGACATACAAAACTAATAAATCCAAAGTGATTTATCTTATAAAATTTTCAGCATTTGAATGAATTAATTATCGAGCTTGAAGAGATAAGCCCAAAAGAGTTTTTTGGCGCACAAAATGCCAATATAGAACTTCTAAAAAAGTACTTTCCGAAATTAAAAATTGTTGCACGAGGAAATAAATTAAAAGCTTTTGGTGATGAAGAATTACTAGAAGAATTTGATCGCAGATTAACAATGCTCATGACGCATTTCGGAAAATATAATAAGCTTGACGAAAATGTTATTGAACGTGTACTAACAAGCCAGAGCAGTGATGATTATCAAACATCTAAAGCTAGTGGAGAAGTATTGGTGCATGGTGTAGGAGGCAAGTTGATTAAGGCACAAACTGCCAATCAGCGTAAACTGGTTGAAAGCATGCGTAAAAGCGATATGGTGTTTGCTATTGGTCCAGCTGGAACAGGTAAAACTTACACAGGTGTTGCACTAGCTGTAAAAGCCTTAAAAAATAAAGAGGTTAAGCGTATTATATTAACACGTCCAGCGGTTGAAGCTGGTGAAAACTTAGGATTTCTTCCAGGCGATTTAAAAGAAAAATTGGACCCTTACATGCAACCGTTGTATGATGCGTTACGAGATATGATTCCGCATGAAAAATTGGAAGGCTATATAGAAAAAGGGATTATACAAATTGCACCTTTAGCGTTTATGCGTGGTAGAACTCTTGATAATGCTTTTGTGATTTTAGACGAAGGACAAAACACAACACATGCACAAATGAAAATGTTCTTGACCAGAATGGGAAAAAACGCTAAGTTTTTATTAACTGGCGACCCTGGGCAAATTGATTTACCAAGACGTACTATTTCTGGACTAAAAGAGGCCTTACTTATTTTAAAGGATGTGGATGGCGTGGGTATTATTTTCTTGGATGATAAAGACGTGATTCGTCATAAATTAGTTAAGAAAGTTATTGCAGCTTATAAGAATATTGAGAATAGAGAATGATATTAGTATTCAGTCTCAGTAGCAGTTAACAGTAAAAAAAGAAACGTCATTGCGAGCGTAGTGAAGCAATCTGCTAATATTTAAAAAGATTACCACGTCGCAAAAGCGACTCGTAATGACATTATAATAAAGAATGAACAACACGATAACAGACACCAATTTTAATTTTCCAAACCAAAAAAGTGTGTATAAGGGAAAGGTTAGGGAAGTATATAATATTAACGATGAGCAATTGGTTATGATTGCCACAGATAGACTTTCTGCTTTTGATGTGGTTATGCCAAAAGGAATTCCATATAAAGGTCAAATATTAAATCAGATAGCCACTAAAATGATGAAAGCTACTGAAGATTTAGTCCCAAATTGGTTGGTGGCAACACCAGATCCAAATGTGGCTGTTGGTCATTTATGTGAGCCTTTTAAAGTAGAAATGGTGATTCGTGGTTATATGTCTGGTCATGCAGCACGCGAGTATAAATCTGGAAAACGTATGTTGTGTGGTGTGCCAATGCCAGAAGGTATGAAAGAAAATGATAAGTTCCCTGAACCTATTATAACACCTGCTACCAAAGCAGAACAAGGTGACCATGACGAAGATATTTCTCGTGAGGATATTTTAGCAAAAGAGATTGTTTCAGAAGAGGATTACATCATTCTCGAAGACTACACACGTAAACTATTCCAAAGAGGTTCAGAAATTGCAGCCTCAAGAGGATTGATTTTGGTAGATACCAAATACGAATTCGGAAAAACTAAAGATGGGCAAATAGTCTTAATTGATGAAATTCATACACCAGATTCCTCACGTTATTTTTATGCCGATGGTTACCAAGAACGTCAGGATAGAGGCGAAGTACAAAAGCAACTCTCTAAAGAGTTTGTACGTCAGTGGTTAATAAGTAATGGTTTTCAAGGGTTAGAAGGACAAACAGTACCTTTTATGAGTGACGAATATATTGAAACGGTTTCAGAACGTTATATAGAACTTTATGAGAATATTACTGGTGAGTCTTTTGTAAAGGCTGATGTAAGTAATATTCAAGAGCGTATTGAGGAGAGTGTTTTAAACTACTTGAAATAATTTGAAATGCTTAACGTGTTCGTGTTTGATTAGTTGCGTCGTCAAGAACTAAGTTAGGAAAAGAAAACGAACCACAGACAATTTGCGAGATTTCCTAAGTAACCATTTTGCTAACAATGAATTAGATATATTATTGAGCTTTAGTTATTTTTTATTTAGTTCTAGTTCTTTGTCAATTTGAGCAATAATATCTTTAAGACTTTCTTTGTTTATTATAAAAGTTCTCCAATAATAAAAATTCTTTGATTGAAAATAAATATTTAGATCAGCTAATAAATATTCATTTGTTATTAAATCGTTAATGTTTTTATATGGTCTATATGTCATTATGTGAGCGTACTTATAATTTAAATCAGAAGAGCGCTGCCTTAGAATTTCAAATAAATTTTCATTTGTAGGTGCATTAAAAGTATAAAATCTTTGAATATTTGCATATAAGGTGTCATTTGTTATAAGATCAGAATTACCTTCAGAAATCATTGCACTGAAGGCGCTTATGTGAGATCGAAAAGGTGCATCATATTCAAATAATGTTGAATAAAATACTTGACTAATAGTATCAAAGTCTGTAAAGGAAGCTGTCTCTTTATAATATTTAAGATTAAATGAAGGAAATACTTTTTTAAAGTACATGATCTCATCACCCCAATAAGGTGTTAGTTCTTCTATTATATCTAAATCTTTAGCCATATCTGAACGAATTGCTTCCAAAATAGTGACAGCTTTTATTTTGCTTTTTCTATTCTCATTCCAGTTATTAATACTCAAGGCAATTAAAATTCCAATAACTACAAGTACAATTTCTCCAATTGCGTATTTAAAATATTTTCCAGTTTTATTTTTCTCCATAAGGTCGTGTCGTATTCTTCGAAAGAATTTTATCATTGTGGCTAGTTACTTGATTACTAAATATACAATTTGTTATAAAATTTAACCTATTTTACTTTTTCCGTTTCGATTTACTAGCCTTCGCCAAAGGGTTAAAAGCCAAACACAAATCCAGATAATGTGATAAATCGTCTTCGGTATCAAAACCATCAGGTGTTACAAAAATATAACCACGCATTGGTCGTCCTGTAAAGTCCATTGGTAAACAATGCTCGTTTTTTATTTCAGCTTTATAAGCATCTTCGCCAATTCTTGCCATAAGCAAACTGTCGCCATATTTTTTATCGATGTGTATGCCACACAACATTTTATTATCGACTTTAAAGCATAAACCTCCCATCATTTTGAGTTCTTCAAAAGGCGTGCGTTTGCCTTTTAATTGTTGTCGTATCCTGTCTGCTAGGTATTCGTCGTATACCATATTACTTAATAACTAAAATTCGTGGATTTATAGGATACAGCCATTCAATGCCACGTTCGGTTATCACAGCATCATCCTCTAGTGGCACTCGTAATTTTTTACCTCCCCATTCTGGGATTTTAGTATAAGCAAACAACTCAATAGAAATAAGGTTGGTTGGTTTAAGCTCGTAACCCAAACGCACAGGATTAAAAAACGCAATGGATGGTCCAATACCATGTCCCCAATTTCCAACCGAGTGACAACCAATAATGACATCGGTTTTATCAAGATTGGTAAATTTATTAAAGGCCTCCATTTTATTAAAACCAGCTTTTGTTAAGGCGTCGTACACATTCTTTTCGGCTTCTTTGGCAGTAACATCTGCTTTAATGTTCTTCTTAATAATATCTCTCACTTTTACGCCTTGGTCAAATGCATTTTGTATACCATTTGGCACTTTTGTTTCACCTTCTTTAAGCACATAAGCCACACGTTTCATATCTGTGTACATATTCATAAGTCCAACTCCCCAATCTATCATCAGCACATCACCACGTTGTATAATTCTATCAGATGATGTGGCTTCAACGCCATCAGGACCTGTAATATATACCGAAGGCATCCCAAAAGAAGAGCCCAAATTGTTTTTGAATTGTTGCTCTTTCATCCACCACGCTACATCTTCAAGTGTGGTGACTCCAGGAGTAATCACCTCATTGGAAAAAGCACGTTCTGCAATGGTGTACGACAGCTCTCCAGCTTCACCATAAATGGCAATTTCACTAGCGACTCGTCGAGACCTAAAGTCGGACACTAACTTTTCAGCAGATACAAATCTGTCTTTATATTTATTACCAAGAACTTCTGATAATTCTAAATAAGCCGAATGTGTCAATCCATCAGCGCCTCCAAAGTTTTTAGAAATATTGAGTCCAATACGTTTTGGATTACGAGCTTCAACAAATGCTTTTAGTTCACTTTGCGAACCAAAATAATCAAAAGCACCACTTCCTTCTAGTAAATAGCCACTTATACCAAGTACAGCTCTTTCAATGCGGTCGCCACCTTTATCAGTAAAAATGTAATAACCCGTAGAACCAACATAGCCTTCTCCCATATCAGCATATAGAGGGTCAAAATTCCCTTCACGATTGGTTATAATCCACATATCAATGTTGTTTTCACGCATGGCTTCTGGTAGCACCAAATCGAATTTATCGTTTCTCACTTGGTTCATTTTTCTCCATCTACGATGTGATTCTTGGCTAAAGGAGTTTAAACTTATGATGAATATTAAGAATGAGATTAATAGTTTCATTATTGTTTTGGTTTTAAATTATATGTAATAAAACATCTTTTAAAGGTTTTAACTGTCACTAATTTAATTTTTTAAATTATAAAAATCTAATAGTGTGTCTTTAGCTTTTAATATTTTTCTTTCATTTAAAGATGAAATAAGGTTTATCGTATCTTTCTTTTTTAAGTTAATATTGAATAATTCTTCTTTTTGAGATTTTGAATTGTACATATATTGAAAAACCTTTCCGTTTTCAGACCATACACATGAATAATAGTTTTTTTCTTGTTGAAAAATGTAGTTGCTGGTTCTTTTAGTAAAAATAGAATAGCCTCGCCAAGAATTAGGTTTTGGAACATTTAGTAAGTCAGTAATTGTTGGTGCAATATCTAATTGATTATAAAAATTAGATTTTAATTTATGCTTAGTGTTTAATTTTCCATTAGAATAATCTAATACGATTAAAGGAATTAATGTTTCGCTTAAATAAGTAGAATTTCCATGAGATACCATCCCTTTTTCCCCTAATGCTTGACCATGATCTGAAGATATAATGACAATAGAATTATGTAAATACCCTTTTTTTCCTAAAACTAAAAATGTTTGTTTTAAATAATCATCCAATTGAGTCATTCTATTATCATAATCGTTAATCAATATGTGTTTTGGTGTTGTTTTAAGAAAGTTTTTGTGCTTACTGGGTTCATAAACTTTATAATCAGGATTAAATGCACCTAGTTGATGTGAGGACATATAATGCAAATAAAAGAAGCTAGGTTTGTTGTTGCTTTCAGGATATTTTTTTAAAGTATTTATAATATTTAAATCATCATTAATAGACACTTGCGGATTATTTTTTGTTGCATTTAGACCGTCTTGGTAGAAGTCAATACTTTTCCCATAATATTTTTTTAAACCAAAGAAATTTGTATGATCTCCACTCAATATAAAATTTATTGTATAATCTTGTTTTTTTAATAAATCATGAATAAAAAAGTTTTGATGCGCTACCGAATAATTTGAAGATAAAACGTTTGTTATTCCTATAAAAGACCTAGAGCTAGTAGAAAAAAAGTTTTTAACATTATAGGCATTTTGCAGACTTGAAATTGAATCTAAAAAAGGAGATGTGTTTCTTATATACCCACTACTACTTAAATGATCATACCTAAGTGCATCACATAAAATTAGGATGACATTTTTTTTATTGAATTTTAGATTTTCTGGGTAGTTAACTTTTGCTAAATAGTTTTCTTGCCCTGTTCCTTTTGCTATTTCATTTTGTGGGGTAAACTCATATAAAAAGAACGCCACTAAAGGATCGTCTGTACTAACCCTTTTTTGCATCCATTCTATATTAAAAAATAGTAAAGGGAATAATATATATAACCCTATTCCTGTAAGGATGCTTTTTTTTGTGAAAAATGAATCTTTTACTCGTAAAAACTCATTAAAAAACGTTTTTGAATTTAAAATAATTGGAATTATAATCACCATAGAAACTACTGAAAAAGCCAAAAACAGTAAAGTTTTTGTCATTCTAAAAGGGAGAGCATTTAATAAACTATCAATTTCATTTAAATAAACGATTAAAATATTAAATGTTAGTGGGTGACCCCAATTTTGATGAGCTATAAAAAAACCTAGGTAAATGTTAAAAATGAATACATAGAATCCAATAAAAAAAAATGCAATTAGCAATGTTGCAATTTTTTTTGACAAAAATTTAGCAGATAAAATGCTTATATAGTAAACGAAAAGCATTCCGTAAGAAATAATCATTACATGTACAGGAATTGCACGAAGTCTAATTTGAAACTTAAAATAAAAAACAGTAATAAGTATTGCCGAAATTATTAATGTAAAGACTGCTAAACGTTTTATTGCCATCGTAATGTACTGGGAAAATTGTTAAAAAAGAAGAGTCATTCAATAACGAAGTTAGAAATTAAAAGTACATAATCAATAGTATATATATTAAAAGCACAAGAAATTATTAACATTCTTAATTGTTTCATTCATCTTTCTTACATTTATAACTTAAACTAACTAAACATTTATGGAATTACTTAACGACTTAACCGCAGCATTTTCAAGTGCGATGTGGGGATTACCACTTTTAATAATATTAATTGGAGGTGGACTATACTTACTTGTGCGCTCAAAATTCGCACCTTTCCTCATGCTTGGTCATGCTATTCAAGTGTTAAGAGGTAAATATGATGACCCGAATGATCCAGGACAAATAAGTCATTTTCAAGCCTTAACAACAGCGTTATCATCAACTATAGGAATGGGAAATGTTGCTGGTGTTGCGGTAGCTATTTCTATTGGAGGTCCTGGAGCTGTGTTCTGGATGTGGATAAGTGCTGTAGTAGGTATGTCAACTAAGTTTTTCACATCGACACTAGCTATTATGTTTAGAGGAAAAGACAGTGCAGGTGAGTTGCAAGGTGGTCCAATGTACTTCATCATGGAAGGTTTAGGGAAGAATTGGAAACCTTTAGCAATTATGTTTAGTTTTTGTTGTATGATTGGTGCATTGCCTGTGTTTAATGTCAACCAATTAACACAAGCAATTAATGATATTTTATTAGTGCCGAATGGCGTTGAGGTTGGATTTACTTCAAATTTAGTTATAGGTTTAGCATTAGTTGGTATTACATCCTTAGTGATTCTTGGAGGATTAGGACGCATTAGTAAAACAGCTGCCAAAATGGTACCATCCATGGTACTACTTTATTTTGTTTCGGTAGTAATTATTTTAATTGTAAATATTGATGTGGTTCCAAAATATTTGGGATTGATTTTTACTGATGCTTTTTCTGCGGATTATCTTCCTAAAGACCAAACATTTTTGGGAGGCGTTGTTGGAGCTCTAATTTTATTAGGAATTAAGCGTGGTGCTTTTTCTAACGAGGCTGGCTTGGGAACAGCGCCTTTAGCACATGGAGCGGCAAAAACTGATGAACCAGTTCGCGAAGGGTTGGTAGCGATGTTGGGCCCTGCGATAGATACGCTAATTGTATGTACACTTACAGCTTTAGCAATTTTAGTTACTGGTGTCTGGGAAACGACTGCCGATAACGGTGTAAGTTTAACGGCATCAGCCTTTGGAGCAGCAATGCCTGGATTTGGTAAATACCTGTTGCTAATTTGTATCGCTGTGTTTAGTATTTCATCGCTATTTTCATATTCTTATTATGGTTCAAAATGTATGTCGTTTTTAATTGGTGCCGATAAAAAACATTACTACAATTATTTCTATATAGTTAGTATTATTCTTGGTGCTACAACCTCTTTAAGTGCCATGATTAACCTCATTGATGGAGTCTTTGCTTTAATGGCAATTCCAACGATGTTATCGACTATTATTTTGGCGCCAAAAGTGGTGAAAGAATTGGTAGCTTATAAACAACGCCTAAAAGAAAGCAAAGCATGACAAAGCAAAACGCAAAGGCCTACTGGAAAGAAAACTTAAGGTATGTTTTAATATTACTTACTATTTGGTTTTTGGTGTCTTATGGCGCAGGAATCATTTTTAAAGACGCTTTAAATACTATAAGAATTGGAGGCTTTAAATTAGGGTTTTGGTTTGCACAACAAGGTTCCATTTATGTGTTTGTCATTCTCATATTCGTCTATGTACGCTTAATGAACAAGTTAGATAAAAAATATGGCTATGATGAATAAAGTATTGTTAATCGAAGCCATGAGTGTACAAAATTGGACCTACATCTTAGTAGGTGTTACATTTGCCATTTATATTGGCATTGCCATTTGGTCTAGAGCAAGTTCCACAAAAGAATTTTATGTTGCTGGAGGAGGTGTTTCTCCTTGGGCAAATGGTATGGCAACAGCTGCCGATTGGATGAGTGCTGCATCCTTTATTGGTATGGCAGGAATCATCTCATTTGCTGGCTATGATGGAGCAGTCTATTTAATGGGTTGGACTGGAGGTTATGTATTGCTTGCCTTACTCTTAGCGCCTTATTTAAGGAAATTCGGAAAGTTTACAGTACCAGATTTTATTGGTGACCGTTACTATTCCAGTACAGCTAGAGTTGTGGCCGTTTTGTGTGCATTATTGGTGTCATTTACTTATGTGGCTGGCCAAATGCAAGGTGTAGGTATTGTGTTTTCTAGATTCCTAGAGGTTGACTATAATACTGGTGTTATTATAGGAATGATTATTGTCTTGTTCTATGCAGTTTTAGGAGGCATGAAAGGAATCACCTATACGCAAGTAGCTCAGTATTGCGTGCTCATTTTTGCATTTATGGTACCTGCAATTTTTATTTCTATTCAAATGACGGGTAATCCAGTACCACAATTGGGTTTTGGATCTGAAATGAATGATGGCTCTGGAACCTTTTTGTTAGATAAACTAGATGGATTAAGTACGGAACTTGGTTTTGACGAATATACCGAAGGCTCAAAATCATTGATTGATGTGTTTGCGATAACCTTAGCCTTAATGGTTGGTACTGCAGGATTGCCTCATGTTATTGTTAGATTTTTTACTGTAAAGAAAGTTAGAGATGCACGAAAATCAGCAGGAATAGCATTGCTTTTAATTGCCGTTTTATATACAACCGCACCAGCAGTAGCTGCATTTGCGAGAACTAATCTTATTGAAACAGTTTCTAATCAACCTTATACCGATGTACCACAATGGTTTAAAAAATGGGAAACCACAGGGTTAATCACCTTTATTGATAAGAATAATGATGGACTCATTCAATACGTTGCAGACGAATCACAAAATGAGTTAGTTGTAAACAGAGATATTATGGTATTGGCGAACCCTGAAATTGCTAATTTACCTAATTGGGTCATTGCATTGGTAGCGGCTGGAGGTTTAGCAGCGGCATTATCAACAGCAGCAGGTTTGTTATTAGTAATTTCGTCATCAGTATCTCACGATTTAATTAAAAAAGTATATAATCCAAAAATCTCTGAAAAAGGAGAATTAATTGCAGCACGTATCTCAGCAGTAGGAGCTGTTTGTGTCGCAGGCTATTTTGGTATTAATCCACCAGATTTTGTCGCAGCAGTCGTCGCCTTGGCATTTGGTTTGGCAGCAGCATCATTTTTTCCTGCTATTGTATTAGGAATATTTTATAAACGAATGAATAAAGAAGGTGCTGTAGCTGGAATGGTCGTTGGTATTGCCATTATGTTGTTCTATATCGTAAAATATAAATTTGGTTGGCTAGATGATACAATGCCTGAAAAAAGCGAATGGTGGTTTGGGATTTCTCCTGAAGGCTTTGGAGCAGTAGCAATGGTTATTAATTTCGTAGTTTCTATAACGGTTATGAAATTTACTAAAGCACCACCTAAAGATGTTCAAGAGATTGTTGAGAATATTAGAATTCCAAGTGGAGCAGGAGAAGCTTCCAGTCATTAGGGTTACTAATCTTTTATAGTTATGTGTAGGCTAATTTTATTTACTTTTCTAAGTGTAAATTGTTTTCAATTTGCTTTCTGTCAAGATAAAAAACTACTTTTTATTGGAAATAGCTATACTAATTATAATGATCTACCACAATTAGTTTATGAAGTAGCAAATTCTACTGGCGATGGCTTTATTGTTAGCTCATCTGCTGTTAATGGAACAAACTTAGACTTTCATGCGCTTGGTGGTACTACTATGGATAATATAAATTCCGATAATTGGGATTATGTAGTTATTCAAGGTGGTGCTTATGAAGTTGCCTTAACAGGCACTCATTTTAATAACAATGTTGCACCTTATGCTGCGCAAATTACTAGTATGATTAAAACTAATTATACATGTTCTCAGCCTATTTTTTATAGAACTTGGGGAGTTAAAAATGGTGATAGTGGCATCACTTGTACAAATTATCCTTGGATGTGTACTTATGAAGGAATGGACGATGCTTTAGCCGCAAACTATCAAGTTTTAGCTGATGCCAATGACGGACTTATTTCACCAGTAGGTGTCGTATGGCGGTATCTTAGAAATCTTCATAGTGAAATAGAATTATATGATGAAGATGAAACCCATCCATCTCTAGCAGGTTCTTATGCAGCAGCATGTACATTTTACACGATCATTTTGCGTAAAGATCCAACGCTTATTTCTTATAATGCTGGACTAGACCCTATAGTTGCTAATAATATTAGAGAAGCCACTAAGAGTATAGTTTATAATCAACTTGCCTTATGGAAAGTTGGTGAGTTCGATCCTTTGGCTAATTTCACTCATGTAATTAATAGTAATGAGGTAACGTTTACAAATACGTCATCAAATGCTGAAAGTTATGCTTGGGATTTTGGAGACTCAAACTCTTCTACAAATGAAAACCCCATTCATACTTACAATACAAACGGAAGCTTTGATGTAGAACTTACCGTAACTAAATGTGGTGTATCACATACTTACGAAACAACAATCAACCTTAATTCTTTGGACTTAAATGGTAATGTGTTTGATTTATTAAAAATATATCCTAATCCTTCACGAAATATTATTAAAGTAGAAGGAGTTTCAATTAAGAGTATTAAACTTTTTAATATATTAGGAAAGAAAATACAGGTTCCTATTAATACTACTAATGGTATTATAGATATTTCAAAACTATCAGATGGAAACTATTTTGTTGAAATTATTGCCAATAATGATAGCAAAGCTATTAAGAGAATAGTGAAAATGTAAAGTGTCATAAATAAAAAGTTATCTATGAAATTCGTATTAAGCATAATATTTTTTGGCTATTTAATAAGCATAAATGCCTTTCAAGTGAAACCTGTTTTAGACATCTTAAAAGATTACGATAAGGTTAGAGATTTTGCGATGAATAATAACGAAACCGAAGCTTATATATCAGCACAAAGTAACCTTGAAGAAAAGTCGGTTATTCTAAGAATTTCTAAAGAAAATGGAACATGGAATAAAGTAGGCATTGCTTCTTTTTCTGGTAAGTTTAGAGACTTAGAACCTTTTTTAAGCCCAGATAATTTGAAACTCTTTTTTGTGTCAAACAGACCTTTAACCAATGGAGGTGAATTAAAAGATATAGATATTTGGTATGTCGAAAGAACGTCGATAACAAGTGATTGGTCTGAACCAAAAAATATTGGCGCACCAATAAATACGGAAGCTGATGAATTCTACCCAAGTATAGCAAATAATGGCAATCTATATTTCACGTCTACTGGTCATAACGCTATGGGAGAAGACGATATTTTCGTGAGTGAGTATAAAAACGGAAAGTATTCAAAGCCTTTAGCACTTCAAGGAGGTATTAATACTAATAGCTATGAATATAATTCTTTTATTTCGCCTAATGATGATTACTTGATATTTGGAGGTTATAACAGACAAGATGGTTTAGGAAGTGGCGACTTATATATCAGTTTTAAAAACTCTGATAACACTTGGACTCAAGCCAAAAACATGGGAGATAAAATCAATTCTAAGTATATGGATTTTTGTCCTTTTGTCACACAATCTGGAACACAGATATACTTCACTAGCAGACGTAGTAATATTGAAGCAAACAAAAATATTACGTCTGTGAAAAATCTATTGAATACATTTAATGGGTATGAAAACGGTTTTAGTAGAATATATATGACAAGTTTTGATGTAAATGACTATAAAAATTAAAAACTTAATTGCATTAAAATCTTCTAACAGTTTATAATTACTTGAAATTCCGACATAGTCGGAAAACGACCCTTTGAAGAAATAATGAGCTGTACAAGATTGTTTTAAACAAATAACGAGGATTGAAGTGAAAAAGTTAATTGTGTAATTATGGCTAAATGCACTAAAGCGAATGATACGGAGTAATTTCCTCAAAGGGTTATGATTTTTTTGGTTCGTTTTTTCATCAAGGAAAAAATGAACAAATAGAAAAAAATATTTCAGTTTTTCAGTTGGCAGTTGGCAGTACTCATTTGTACCTTCTGTTATATTTTTACCCATAAAGTTTAATCATTATTGCTCCTCACTTTAGCTAAAGGGAGATGGCAAGAATGAAATTCTTGACGGAGGGTTTGTATAAGCAGATTGCCACGCTTCATTTTATTCCGCTCGCAATGACACAAAAGATTATTTTCTTACTTTAGTAAACTCATAAAATAACATTATTAATTTGCAGTTTCCATGAGCAACTACCACATAAAACATCTAGAAGAATACTACCAAGTCTATAGAAAATCTGTTCAAAGTCCTGAAGTATTTTGGGAAGAAATTGCTGAAGAGCATTTTGTATGGCGAAAAAAATGGGATAAGGTCTTATCGTGGGATTTCACAAAGCCAGAAGTAAAATGGTTTGAAGGAGCACAATTAAATATTACCGAGAATTGTATTGATAGACATTTAGCGACTCGTGGTGACAAAACTGCCATTTTATTTGAACCTAATAATCCAGGCGAACCAGCAGAACATATTACCTACAAGCAATTATATGCAAGAGTCAATAAGTTTGCTAACGTATTAAAAGCTCAAGGGATTAAAAAAGGAGATAGGGTTTGTATTTATGTGCCTATGATTCCTGAGTTGGCTATTTCAGTATTAGCATGTGCTAGAATTGGTGCTATACATTCTGTAGTATTTGCAGGATTCTCAGCCACTGCCTTAGCCACTAGAATAAACGATTCCGATTGTAAAATGGTCATCACAAGCGATGGTTCTTATCGTGGTGCAAAAACCATTGACTTAAAAGGTATTGTTGATGATGCTTTAGAAAATTGCTCTTGTGTTGAAACTGTTTTGGTAGCAAAGCGTATCAATTCAGATATTAATATGGTAGAAGGACGCGATAAATGGTTACAGCCATTATTGGATGACGCTTCTGCTGAAGGGAAAGCTGAGGTTATGAATGCCGAAGACCCTCTATTTATTTTATACACTTCAGGTTCTACAGGAATGCCAAAAGGCATGGTGCATACAACTGCTGGCTATATGGTATATGCAGCATTTTCTTTTAAAAACGCCTTTCAGTATACAGAGAAAGATGTGTATTGGTGTACCGCAGATATTGGTTGGATTACTGGACACAGTTACATAGTGTATGGTCCATTGGCTAATGGTGCAACCACAGTCATGTTTGAAGGCGTACCTAGTTATCCAGATTTTGGACGTTTTTGGCAAATTGTAGAAAAACATAAAGTCAATCAGTTTTATACAGCACCAACTGCTATTCGTGCCTTGGCAAAACAAGGCTTAGAAGTCGTTGAAAAACATGATTTGTCTTCTCTTAAAGTACTAGGCTCAGTAGGCGAACCTATTAATGAAGAAGCGTGGCATTGGTATAACGATAATATTGGTAAAAAGAATTCACCAATTATAGATTCTTGGTGGCAAACCGAAACTGGAGGCATCATGATTTGCCCTATTCCGTATGTAACACCAACCAAACCAACGTATGCAACATTGCCATTTCCGGGTATTCAACCTTGTTTAATGGATGAAGAAGGTGAGGAGCTAAACGGAAATCAGGTAAGTGGTCGTTTATGTATTAAGTTTCCTTGGCCAAGTATGGCAAGAACTATTTGGGGAAATCACCAACGTTATAAAGACACCTATTTCTCGGCTTTTGATGAGATGTATTTTACAGGAGATGGCGCTTTGCGTGACGAAGTAGGCTATTATCGTATTACAGGTCGTGTAGACGATGTTATTATTGTCTCTGGGCATAATTTGGGGACTGCTCCAATTGAAGATGCAGTTAATGAGCATCCAGCTGTGGCAGAGTCTGCTATTGTAGGCTTTCCGCATGATGTAAAAGGAAATGCTTTATATGGTTATGTGATATTAAAAGATACTGGCGAATCTAGAAACCACGATAATGTGCGTAAAGAGATTAACCAGATAATTACAGAGCATGTCGGACCAATAGCAAAGTTGGATAAAATCCAGTTTACCGAAGGCTTACCAAAAACGCGTTCTGGAAAAATTATGCGTCGTATTTTACGTAAAATTGCGCATAACGATACCAGTAATTTAGGTGATACAAGTACCTTGTTAAATCCTGAAGTGGTAGAAAGTATTATTGAAGGTGCAAAAGATTATAAAAACACGAATTGGTAGTGTTCGGTTAGAAGTATGCAGTCGCAGTTTCAGTCACAGTACCCAGTTGCCGTATGCAGTAAATCTGTATTCGTCATTGCGAGGAGGTACGACGTGGCAATCTGTTGGTTGAACACTTATGCATCATGAGATTGCTTCACTTCGTTCGCAATGACGGAAAAGGGCTAATTTTGTCAACAATAATGTAACTATGTCATCAAACAAAAATTCTAAATCTTGGGTTAACATCATCATAGAGCTCTTAGAGGCTTTTTTTAAAAGCTCAAACTCACGACCAAGAACATGGCACCAACATGTTGTACCTTATGAAGATGATTGGGCTGTACGACGTGAAGGCAACAAACGTATTACCTCTAAACACCGTAAGCAAAGCACTGCCATACGCAAAGCCAAAACTTTAGCCAAAAAACATAAAGCCGATGTCATTATACATCGTGCGGATGGGACGATACGCGATAGGATTAGTTTTGATTAATATTTTAGCTCCAAATAACTAAAATTTACGAGCTAATTAATATTTAATTCTTTTTAGCATGCCACTTCTTCAATAGATCTTTTTCTCTTTTCATAAAAGACCGTTCACTAGATAATATATTGTCTCGTCTTTCTTGAGAAACAGCACTCGAATTCCACCACTCATTAGTAGCTATAACTGTTTCAGATAAAGACCTAAATTGGAGGCCTGTCTTAATAGCTTTGCTGTTATCACTTTTTGACATTCCTGCATATTTAGGTAATTGGATAACCCATGGCTGTATCCCTATTATACCGTTTTCTTTTAAAAAAGTAAGATCATCAATTTGTATGAAATTGACAGGAGAATTAAAGTTTGAATGCATTCCATGCACAAAGGCATTTGTTGTCATTTCAAAACCTGGTCCCGAACCGTTATAGATACCTGCTGCTTTATTTTCTAGCAATCTAATCATCCATTCAGCCAAATCTCTAACATCTATGTACTGTACTACTTCATCCTTATGTCCTGGAATAATCGTGTCACCACCTTTTTTAAGTCTAGCTAGCCAGTAGGGGAAACGATCTGTAGGGTCTCCAGGTCCAACTATTAGAGTTGGTCTCACTATAATAGATCTTTGTGACCCAAAAGCATTAATAGTTGCTAGTTCTGAAGTTGCTTTCATCACTCCATATTCATAAGTCGGTTTTTCGTCTTGAGTAGCATCTTTAGGTATTTCTGTAACCAAAGGTCTTTTTTCAGAAAAATCATCTCCTACAAAGGGGTAATAAACACTGATAGAAGAAGTGTACATATAATAATCAACCTTATCTACTAATAGTTGCGCGGTGTCTTCAGTCCATTTGGTTTTGCGACCTGAGTTATCTATAACAACATCCCATTTTCTGTTTTTTAAAGCTTCCAGATTATCTTCTCTATCTCCTACTAATTTTTCAACATTAGAAAAGAGTTCTTTATGGATTTTAGGTATAGTTTTACCTCTTGTGAAGATAGAAACCTTATGTCCTCTTTTTAGAGCGTAAGCGATTTGATGTGGACCTAAAAAACTGGTACCTCCAAGAATGAGAATATTTAATTTCTTTTCACTCATTTCAATATCAATTAGGTTTTGAAGTGGACTAGCTTTTATCATTTGAGATAACCCAAAAGCCAAAGTGATTCCTAAAAATTCTCGTCTATTGTTTTTCATTTGTATGGTTTAATTTGAACTTACTATATATTCACTTCGAGGTTTTAACTTAAAATTCAATAGCATATAACGTACGTATATGAATCTGTTTTAACTGTTTATGAACAATGTCAAACGAAGTTAGCTGTTTTTTATGAGAAAATCAATATGCAATCACACGTATATTATTGCATTAGTGTATGTTAGTCATTATATATCGTGCAGATAGGATAGGACGATACGTGATAGGATTAGTTTTGATTAATGATTCTTAAAAGAAGAATTTAATTAAAATAGTTATTTTGAACTTTTTTTTCTGTTTTCATCTGTATGTAAAATTTGAAGATTACTTTTCTCATCTTCACCACCAGTTGCTAAAGAATCTATATGGTCAACCTCAATGTCATCACCAACAAAAACTGGTGCGCCTGAAAAAGGGCTAATATTATTCTGTTCTTTAATAAATTCAGCTTTTTCTTCTTCAGTTAATTTTACTTTTCTTTCTTGTTTTTTGTACTTTTCTTTAAATTCAGATATCATTTTACTAAAAACCTCAAATCCATTATTCTGTTCTTGATTTTCTAATGGTATATCTTTCATATAAGAAAATATATCTATCAATTCAGACTTTATCTGTATTCTATGATACTTTACCATTTCAAAATTAACTTCATTCAAAGTAAACCAAAGAATATAGAAGTCTTGCATAGTTCTTCTGAAAAATTTACTTTCTTTGTTAGCTTTGAAGACTGTATCTAGTTCTTTTTTTAGAAAGTCTTTAATGTCAATATTAACATCTTTATCAATGAGTACGAATTTTACTTTTTTAATAAATGATTTAATATTTTTTATTGATTTTAAATAGTTTTTATAATTGTTTTCATTTTCACTAATCTCTTGAAAAACACTAGTTATATTGGCTTTATTCCCGATTCGTGCATTAATTCTGTCAGTTTTCTGGAAGATATCTAAACCTTTGTAAGAATTAGAATGATTCAATGAATAATCTAGATATATTAGAGAGGAAATTAACTCCTCACTTTCCATTCTGTCTCTGTCCGCTTTTCTAGACAGTTGCTTTAAATAAAACCAAGGTTTGAGTTTTTTAGTCAATTTTTTTATCTCGTCAATTATTGAATTATCAACCCAACTATTCCACATTTCAAATGAGTTCACTCTTATAGGATATGGTTTGTCGTTGAGTCTAATAAACAAATCAATTGGGTCAAAATATGGATTTTGATTTTCGTCAATTTCTATAACGTAAAGTTGAAAGTCAAGAATTTTTCCTTGTTGTTCTTCAGTTAGTTGATTGAATTTTTTTCCGTCTAATTCTTTAAGAATTCTTAGCTTTCTTAAGCTAAAACTATGGTTTTTAGAAACCATAAGTTCGTTATTCTCACCCAAATATTTTTCCCCAATAAATCCAAGAATTGTTAAAAGCCTTTGTTGTCCATCAATTACTTCGTTGATTCCGTCAGTCCTTTTGTAAACAAAAATAGGTGGTAACTTAATGTCCAATAAAATACTTTCAATAATTGAAGATGCTTTTGTTGGATTTATTACTTCTTGTCTTTGATAAGAAGGTCTAATTAAAAACCTTCTTCTTTGCATAGTCCTTACAATATCATCAATAGAATTTCTAGATGGTTCTGGTTTATTTAACCTTAGACTTTCGAGTTCTGATAATGCAGTAGTAGTATCTTTAGGCCTTCTTAATTCTTTTAATTCTTCTTTTTTATCTGTGTTTGCAACAAGATATAAATCAAGTTTTTTGTTAGTCAATTCACTCAAAAATGATGTTGTTGCGTTGAACCTTGCTAATACTATTTTATTGAATTGATAATCTTCGGTAGAGTACTCTGAAATATGGTCATTAATATAGTTAGAAGTATTGACGATGAATTCTAGGTCAAAGTTTATAACGATATCTTCTTGTTCAAGAACACCTAAACCCCAAAGTACTGTTTCCAATGCTAGTCTATTATTTTTTAATTCATTTTTTTCCGAATACTCCTTGATTTTTGAAATATAATTTAACTTTTTCAAAAAATCTTCTGTAACTGATTTGCAATCTGTAACATTATTAGAAAACACCTCATATAGTAAAGTTAATATTTCTGTTCTACCACCACCACTTGCATAAGATTTAATTGGATACATTGGTAAAACTAAAAACCTTCTTATAAAAGACATTATATCTTCTACTGGTGGATTGTCTTTTTTGTTTTTTGTAGGTTTAAAAAAGGTGTTATAAATATTTTTTCTTAATTCTAAGTCATTAGTCAATATCGCTTTAAATTCATTAGATAATTCATCTTCATCATATTTAGCATTATCAACTTCCGATTTTTTTAAAGGTGTAATACCTGTATTATACCTAGAAAATATTTCCTTTTTAACTCTATCAGCTAAATAATCATCAAGAGGTGGTTCATTGACAAGTGTAAAATTGATAATTCTTATTTTTGCGTCTAAAAAGTTGTCTAGTATTTCACTGTCAGTTTTCGCTAATTCACTAAATGTTTTTTTTCCTAATTGACGTAAAATTTTCAAACCTTTTGAGCTTAAAGAGAATTGATTATCCATAAATCTGAGGATTGTTTCAAATCTTTGTCTACCATCAATAATCTCAATGTTTTTATTGTTGTCAAAGAAAATTAATGGTGGAACTTCAGTTCCAATTAAAATACTTTCAATAAAATACGTTGCCTTATTGTTATCCCAAACATAATTTCTTTGGTAATATGGTTTATAATCTATTCTATTCTTCAATCTAGGACTATATAAACTATCAATTGATTGAGAATAAGTTTCTATTTTTAAGTGCTGTTTGAATATTTTCTCAAATAATTGTTCTTTATTTTCCATAGTGTATTTTATTTATTGTCAATACCATAATTATGAGCTGTAGTAATTGTTTATACCAGTCAGTAGCTAAACGAAGGTAATGGTTTTGCTCCATAAAATCAATACGTAACAGTACGTATATATTAACAATTGCTAATATGTCATGCACAATCCCTATGGCATATTAATTGCCTAATAAACTGCATGCAAGACTTAAAAAAACCACCCACAAAAACAACCAAAAAGAAACCTAAAGTTACCATGAAACAAGCGTTTAAGACCATTATATGGCCTAGACGTAATTTGGTGTTTATTGGCTTAATACTTATTGTTATTAAAAGCGTTTCTGGATTAGTATTGCCTTGGCAGAGTAAAGTATTGTTAGACGAGGTAGTACCTAGCAAGGATACAAGTCAGTTATATACCTTAATAGCCATTGTTCTTGGCGCTATTTTATTACAAGCAGTCACCTCATTTTTGCTAACGCGAATTTTAAGTGTGCAAGCCCAATATTTAATTAGCGAGTTACGTGCAGACGTACAAAAAAAGGTGTTATCACTACCTATTAGTTTTTTCGATAATACAAAGTCTGGTGCTTTGGTGTCCAGAATTATGAGTGATGTAGAAGGTGTTCGTAATTTAATTGGTACAGGCTTGGTACAATTGGTTGGAGGTTCTTTTACAGCAATAATTTCATTGATTATACTCATTAACTTAAACCCTTGGATGACCTTATTTGTGTTTGTGCCATTATCCATTTTTGGGTTTATAGCATTAAAAGCCTTTAAATACATTCGTCCCATTTTTAGAAAACGAGGAAAAATTAATGCTGAAGTTAAAGGGCGTTTAACAGAAACGCTTGCTGGTGTTCGTGTGATAAAAGCCTTTAATTCAGAAGAACAAGAAAATGTGGTGTTCGAAAAAGGCGTAGATAGATTGTATCAAAACGTCAAGAAGAGTTTAACTGCTACAGCTATTATGACAAGCTCGTCTACATTTTTAATTGGTGTTGCTACCACAGGAATTATGGCCATTGGTGGATATTATATGATGAATGATGCGATGACGACTGGAGAATTTTTATTCTTCACGTTAATTCTTGGGTTTATGATTGCGCCAATTGTACAGATGAGTAATATTGGTAGCCAATTAACGGAAGCATTGGCTGGATTAGATAGAACTGAGGAGTTAATGAATATGGCTTCAGAAGAAGATGATGAAGACAGAACCATTGAATTAAAAAAATTGGATGGAGACATTGTATTTGATGATGTGTCGTTTTCCTATGAAGAAGGCAAAGAAGTATTGCATGATATAAACTTTAAAGCGCCTTCTGGTTCAGTGACTGCCTTAGTTGGGAGTTCAGGTTCTGGTAAATCGACCATTGCTGGATTATCGGCAACGTTTTTAAATCCTAATTCTGGAAGAATTACGATTGATGGTCAAGATTTATCTAAAGTAAAACTTAAAAGTTACAGACAGCATTTAGGTGTGGTATTGCAAGATGAATTTTTATTTGAAGGAACCATTAGAGAAAACATCATGTTTCCAAGACCTAATGCAACCGAAGAAGCCTTGCAAAATGCAGTTAACGCTGCGTATGTAAACGAATTTACAGACCGTTTTGATGATGGTTTAGAAACGTTGATAGGTGAGAGAGGTGTAAAGTTATCTGGAGGTCAGCGACAACGAATTGCCATTGCAAGAGCCATTTTAGCAGACCCAAAAGTGATTATTTTGGATGAAGCAACGTCTAATTTAGATACCGAAAGTGAAGGCTTGATTCAAAAAAGTTTATCTGAATTGACTAAGAACAGAACCACCATCGTTATTGCTCACAGATTAAGTACTATAAAGCGTGCAGACCAAATTTTGGTGATTGAATCTGGGCATATTGCCGAACAAGGTACGCATGATGAACTTATAGAAAAAGAAGGTCGTTACTACGATTTATATACCTATCAATCTAAAATATAAAACTTATTAAGTATGAAATTTATACACGAATTTAAAGAGTTTGCTGTAAAAGGCAATATGATGGACATGGCTATTGGTATCATCATAGGAGCTTCATTTAACAAAGTTATAGACGTGTTGGTTAAAAAAGTGATTATGCCACCATTATCATTATTGACCAATAACTTTAATTTCCAAGATCAAAAAATTATTTTACGAGATGCCATTACAGATACTTCAGGAGAAATCACAACAGCTGAAGTAGCCATTGAGTACGGAACATTATTTGGTGTGTTTTTAGACTTCATTATTGTTGGTATTACTGTGTTTATTGTCGTAAAAGCTATGAACCGTTTACGTAAAAAAGCACAAGACACTAAAGACACGACTGTTGCCACGCCAAAAGATATTGAACTGTTATCAAAACTCACTGACCTAATTGAAGAGCAAAATAATTTGCTGAAAGAGCGCTCCAAATAGTTAAGCAGAAGGGAACATAAATTAAATTTATGTGAAATTATTTGTATTAATTACTGTTGATAAGTTTGAAGTTAATCAATAGATGATTTCCTTATATTTGAGAATAATCAACCAATTATTCTTTTATATGAAACGTTTACAATCCCTTGCAGTTTTGGCAATCGCTCTTTGTTTGTCAATACCAACAGTCATGGCACAATCGCCAATTATGGGTTTTTCTAAAGAAAGCTCTAATAATCAATTAAAACTTGAAGAGAAGTATGATAAATTATTGTTAGCTAACAATTTAGATGAATGGATGAAATATCTTTCGGCACGTCCACATCATGTTGGCTCACCATATGACAAAAAAGTGGTGGACTATGTAGCTGCAAAATTTAAAGAATGGGGTTACGAGGTGCGAATAGAAAAGTTTGATGTGCTGTTTCCAACACCTAAATTACGTTTATTGGAAATGACTTCGCCTACCAAGTATAAAGCGAAACTCATTGAGCCAGCTATAAAAGGCGACGAATCGTCTAAACAAATAAAAGAAGCATTACCTGGTTATAATGCGTTTTCCATTGATGGCGATGTGACTTCGGAATTAGTGTTTGTAAACTATGGTATTCCTGCCGATTATGAAGAATTGGAAAAAAGAGGTATTTCGGTAGAAGGAAAAATAGTGATAGCAAAATATGCAGGCTCTTGGCGAGGAATTAAACCAAAACTAGCAGCCGAAAAAGGTGCTATAGGTTGTATAATTTATTCCGACCCAAAAGATGATGGTTATTACCAAGGCGATGTGTATCCAGAAGGTCCTTTTAAAAATGAATATGGCGTGCAACGTGGTGCTGTCATGGATTTACCATATGCACCTGGTGACCCATTAACACCTGGTTATGGCGCTACAGATGGTGCAAAGCGTTTAAAAATTAGTGAAGCGACGTCTTTAACCAAAATTCCTGTATTACCAATATCTTACAGCGATGCTTTACCATTATTGGAAGCCATTGGAGGGCCTGTGGTGCCTAATAACTGGAAAGGTGCATTGCCAATTACTTATCATATTGGTCCAGGACCAGCAAAAGTACGCTTGAAGTTGGAGTTTAACTGGGATTTGCAACCAGCCTATAATGTCATTGCAACCTTAAAAGGCAGTGAATTACCTGATGAATGGGTCATTAGAGGAAACCATCACGATGCTTGGGTACATGGTGCAAACGACCCAATTAGTGGTTTGGTAACGATGATGGAAGAGGCGAGAGCAGTAAGTATTTTAGCAAAACAAGGTCATAAACCAAAACGAACACTCATGTACTGTGCTTGGGGAGCTGAAGAACCTGGTTTAATTGGTTCTACCGAATGGGTAGAAACACATGCAAAAGAATTAAGAGAAAAGGTGGTCGCTTACATTAATACTGACGGAACAGGCGCAGGATTTTTAAGCGCTGGAGGTTCTCATACCTTAGAAAAATTCTTTAATGAAATAACGCATGTGGTGGATGATCCACAAAAAGATGTTTCAGTATTCGATAGACGTAATGCAGTGAATATTGCTAATAGTCAACCAAGTTGGTCGCATTATAAGTTATCTGCTTTAGGTTCAGGGTCTGATTACTCACCATTTTTTCAGCACTTAGGGATTTCATCTTTTAATATGGGATTTGGTGGTGAAAGCTCAGGAGGAGAATACCACACGGTGTATGATTCGTATAAGTTATACAAGCGTTTTAAAGACCCAACCTTTCAATATGGTGTGACATTGGCTAAAGTTGCAGGACGTACCAGTTTGCGTTTAGCAAATGCAGAAGTACTGCCTTTTGAGTTCAAACATTTTACAAAAATAGTCTCTGGGTATGTTGATGAGGTTACTAAGTTAGCTGATAAGCTACGTAAAGAAGCAGATAAGCATAATAAACTTATTGAAAGTGGAGTGTATGATTTGGTAGCTAATCCAAAAGATAATTTTAAAACGCCTGGACCAAAAACACCAGTGCCTTATTTTAATTTTGCACCTATTGAGAATTCATTAAAAAACTTGAAGCAGAAAGCTTCTGAATTTGCCATGGCATCTAAGAAAGGTATCAGCAATTCGGCTAATACAAACGAACTTAATAAAGTTCTAAAAAGTATGGAAAGCAAACTCATTCGTGACCATGGTTTGCCTCGTCGTTCTTGGTATAAGCATCATATTTATGCACCAGGGTTTTATACAGGATATGGTGTAAAAACCTTACCAGGTGTTAGAGAGGCTATCGAACAAAAGAACTTTGACGAAGTCGCTGAACAGATTACCATTTTAAGTGAGGTCTTAGACTCATTTTCAGCCAATATTGATAAGGCGATTACACTTATAAAGTAATACAATAAATTTTGTCATTCCGTACTTGATACGGAATCCATTTTGAACATGTGGATTCCTGCTTTCGCAGGAATGACAGATAATGATTAATCATATTTAGTTAAAAAATGAAGCAGTGAGTTATAGTAATATAGCAAGCTACTTTTTATTTGTGTAATGTTTTCAATCGCAGAAAAACTAATAGCGACAATATCCCAAATACCGAAAATCCTATAAAAAGGGGTAGTACCGAATCGTTTACAAAACTACCAATATAATTAGCAATAGGCACAGCCATAACCGTAGATACAAATCCATTAATTGCAGCACCAATACCAGCAATATGACCTAAAGGTTGCATTGCCAAGGAGCGTAAGTTTCCGAAGAGAAAACCAATAGCAAAAAATTGTAGAGCAAAGAATGTAATAAGTATTTCAAAACTAGGATTTGCTCCAGACCAAAACAATATCACATACAAAATAGAAATGATGCAATAGGCAATGGTACCAAAATAGGCTATTCGCCACATACCAAATTTAACGACGTAGCGACTATTTAAAAAAGTAGCTAATCCTACTGATATGGCTAAACTCGCAAATATAATTGGGAACATATCTCCCAAATTATATTGCTGCTCAAATATTTGTTGTGCCGTACTTAAATACACCATAAAAGACCCAGTAATAAAACCAGAGACTAAAGTAAAACCTACAGCGTGTTTGTGTTTTATAAACTCTTTTGCACCATTTATAAATAGGCTAGATGTAAACTTTATGCGTTTGTCTTTGCTTAGTGTTTCATCTTGACGTCTCCAAAACCAAAGCATCACTAAGAGTCCGAAAGCCAGATTTACAAAAAAGATGGATTCCCAATTATAATAGTTCAATAAAAACTGACCTAAAGTTGGCGCAATAACTGGTACGAGTATAAATACCATCACCACAATTGAAAGTACTTTCGCCATATAATCGCCACTATACGAATCCCTAATCATAGCAATACTTAACGTTCTCGGAGAGGCTAACCCAACACCTTGTAATACACGACCAAGAATCATCATGTCAAAGCTTTTGGTTGTTACACAAATAAAAGTTGCAATAATGAATAATATAAAACCAACATATACAATGGGTTTTCTTCCAAAGCTATCAGATAAAGGCCCAAAAATTAACTGACCAAAACCTAAGCCTAAGAAAATCATAGTCACTAACATTTGATTTTTGTTGGTGTCCACGACGCCCAAAAACTCTCCAATTTCAGGAAGCGCAGGTAACAACGCATCTATGGACAATGCCACAATGGACATTAACGACGCCATTAATGCCACAAACTCAAATCTAAACGTTGGTTTATTTTGCATTACGCAAAAGTAGTGTATCCTAATGTACCAAACGTCACGATGTACAATTTATATTGTTACATTTGTTAGACATTAATAAATCAACGATTTGTCCTTTAAAAAATTAATAGAACCATTAAAAAACACGCTTGAGAACCTAGAATTTGAAACACCATTAGATTTTCAAAAAGCAAGCATACCAAAAATAAAAAGTGGTGTAAATGTATTTGGTATTGCTCCTGAAGGCTCAGGAAAAACAACAACATTAATACTTAGTGTAATTCAAAAGTTAAATGGTCAAGCATTTGAAGATGTACCGCGAGCTATAATTGTGGTTAAAAACAAGCAAGAAGCTTTAGCTTTACGAGATAAATTCAATGTATTCACGAGACATATAGATTTACGTGTGTATTGCGCTTATGAAGAACAGAATATTGAAGCACAGCGTGATGATATTTATGTTGGCGTTGATGTGATTATTGCAACACCAAAACGTTTAAATAAGCTATTTTTACTTAACAGTATTAGTTTTAGCCTGTTGAAAATGTTTATTGTTGAAGATGCAGAGTTTTCAACTATAAGTAATAACTTTCAGGATATTAATAGAATTACAGAGAGTATAAATAAATGTCAGTATGTTATTTTTGCTAAGAAATTTGACTCCAAAATTAAACGCTTTCAGGAGTCGTTTATGTATAATTCACAAGTAGTAGAAATTCAATAATAATTTTAATGAAGAACCTATGCTAATAGAAACGCTAATCAAATTATTTAATCGAGACCTTAATAAGTTAAAAGAAGAAATAAACGCTTATAAAGCTGAATCCAATTTGTGGGTCATTGATAAGGGAGTCTCAAATTGTGGTGGAAATTTATGCTTACATTTAGTAGGGAATCTCAATCATTTTATTGGAGCTGAACTTGACGGAACAGGTTATGCTAGAAAACGCGATTTAGAGTTTTCTTTAAAAGATGTACCTAGGGATGAGTTGTTGAGGCAAATAGATGAAACAATGACTATTGTTGAAACTACCTTAACCAAATTAACACCTGAAGACTTACAGAAAGAATACAGACGACGAGTACTTGAAGATTATATGACGACTGGTTATTTTTTAGTACATCTTACGTCACACTTAGCGTACCATTTGGGACAAATTAATTATCACAGGCGTTTATTGGATTTTAAATAATTTTTTATGAATAACCATTATCAATTAACAGATACAGATTTTGAATCTCAGTTTTCAAACAGTACATTGGATGCATCTTTATTTAATCACGAAGCTCATATTCGTTTGGCTTGGATTCATGTGACAAAGTATGGAGTTGATAAAGCAGTTAAAAATGTAAACACCCAGCTAGTTAATTATGTTGCCTCATTAGGAGCTCAAGACAAGTATAACAATACTGTGACTACAGCTGCAGTCAAAGCTGTTTATCATTTTATTCAAAAATCAAAATCTGATAATTTTAAAGATTTTATTGAAGAATTTCCAAGATTAAAAACAAATTTTAAAGATTTATTGTCGCAACATTATAGTATTAATATATTTAATTCTGAAAATGCAAAATCATCATTTTTAGAGCCAAACTTATTGCCTTTTGATTAACTATTTTTAAAATTCATGAAACTTACCCAAAAAAACCTACTATTTATATTTTTGATTTCTACAATGTTTTCTTGTGTAGAATCCAAAGAAAAAGACCAAGGCGATCCGCTATTAAATACAGATTTGGATTTAATAAGAGTTAATAACCAATACAGTATTGAAATACCTACTTTTATGAATGAATCTGATGACCTAAATATTGAAGCGTCATTGCAATATCAAAATATATTTAAAGAAACCTATGTTATTGTTATAGATGAACCAAAAGATGATTTTAAATCGATTTTTGAAGAGCTTGGTCAATATGACAACACGGTATCAGTAGTAAAGAATTATAAAGACATTCAATTAGAATTTTTTGATGATGAAGTAACCATAAATAGTGTTGAAGATATAGAGTCTTCAGTTATTAACGGTTTACCGTTTGAAATTATCGAAGTTGATGCCACGGTTGATGATATTAATATTGGTTATACCATTGCCTATGTTGAAGGTGCTAAAAGTGTTTATATGATTATGGTATGGACATTACAAGACAGACACGAAAAATATAGCCAATTGTTTAAAAAAGTTGTAAAATCGTTTAATATATCCACAAGAAGTAAGGGTGCAAAAAAGAACGCTAGTTAATTTTAATATATGAAATCAGCTACCATTACAGAGCTAAAAAAAGAATTAAAATACCGTTCGCAAGAACAGCTTATCGAGTATTGTTTGGCAATGGCTCGTTTTAAATTGGAGTCAAAAGAATTATTGACCTATTTAGTGTTTGAGTCTGAAAATGAAGCAACTTACATTGAAAGTGTAAAAACTTATATAGATGCTACTTTTGTAGAGATTAGTGCTACCAATTATTACTATATTAAAAAATCCGTTAGAAAAATTTTACGCCAAGTAAAGCGCTTTATTCGTTACTCAAAAAAGAAAGAAACAGAAGCTGAGTTACTTATCTATTTTTGCAAAGAACTTAAAAATATGAACCCTTCTTATAAGCGTAATAGGGTTTTAACAAATATGTATGAGAAGCAGTTAGAGCTTGCCCAAAAGGCAATTGCAAAAACGCATGAAGACTTGCAGTATGATTATAATTTAATGATTGAAGAACTACATAGTTAATACGTTAAAGCCTTCATAAATTTTCATAATACCTAAAACAAATTTTTACCTTTAACTTCATAAATAATTTGATATGAATTTTAAAAACTACCTATTACTAAGTTTTGCATTTACTTTCGCTATAACTTCTTATGCTCAAGACATGTCTTTTGAAGAGTATAATCCTAAATCGACACTCGTTGTACCTGGCGATAGTATTTTTACCGCAAAATTCCCATTTATAGATGTGCATGGACATCAATATAGAATGCCAACACAAGATTTATCGGGTGTTGTAGCAGATATGGATAAGCTGAATATGGGAATTATGGTCAACCTTAGTGGTCGTACAGGAGAGGATTTAAAGAAATCGGTTAAGAATATAGCAGATAATTTCCCAAACCGTTTCGTAGTATTCGCCAATATAAATTTTGAAGGTGCAGGTAGCGAGGGTTGGACTGAAAAAATGGTGGCACAATTAGAGCAAGATGTAAAGAATGGCGCACGAGGATTAAAAGTATATAAGAGTCTTGGACTACGTAACAAAGATGCTCAAGGCAATCGTTTAGCGATTAACGACAAAAGACTCGACCCTATTTGGGCTAAATGTGGAGAACTTGGGATTCCTGTATTAATTCACTCTGCTGACCCAGCATCTTTTTGGGATGAATTTGATGGCGATAATGAGCGTTGGTTGGAATTGAAAACGCATCCACGTCGTAAACGTAGTGACACAAATCCTGCACCATTCCAGCAAATAATGGACGAGCAGTACAGCATTATTAAAAAGCATAAAAACACAATATTTATAAGCGCTCACATGAGTTGGTTGGCTAATGATTTAGGAAGGTTAGGAGAGTTGTTTGACGACATGCCAAACATGAATGTTGGTATTGGTGCCATTATTGCAGAATTAGGCAGACAACCACGTTTTGCTAAAAAGTTCATAACCAAATATCAAGATAGAGTCTTATTTGGAAAAGACAGTTGGAAACCCGAAGAGTTCCCAACCTATTTTAGAGTGTTGGAAAGTGATGATGAATACTTTCCGTATCACAAAAAGTATCATGCTTATTGGGCGATGTACGGACTTGATTTAGACGATGAAGTGTTAAAAAAAGTGTACTATAAAAATGCACTGCGTATAGTTCCAGGATTGGATAAGAGTTTGTTTCCTAAGTAATCATAATCCGTTATGAGATTTTTTGCTTTTTTTATTTCTGCATTATTGTTTATTTCTTGTAAACAAGAAACTAAAGTTGTAGATAAATTAAACTTAGAGACTAAGCTATCTGGAAAATGGATAGCTAAAGCTTTTGATGGAGAATTACATGAAACGTGGAAATTGAATAGTGATGGCTGGATGCTTCAAGAAGGTTTTTATATAGAAGAAAAAGATACTAGTTATAGTGCACAAACTAAGATTGAAAAAGTAAATAAGCAACTGATTTTGTTTAGTGTCATAAAAAACTCAACTCCTAAAATTTTTCAAGCTAAAGAGTATATAGATAACAAAATTGTCTTTGAGAATAAAGATTACAAAAACCCTTATGAAGTAGTTTACGAATTTATAGATACAGAAAACTACAGGCGTACTATAAAAGGATTTGAAAATGACAGCCTAGTCACTTATATTTTCGACTTCAAGAAGCAATAGTAAATTATTTAAAATGCGAAATCTCTTGATGCGCTCTAATAGCGCGTTTAGAGAGTATTATTCCAACTAGTAATGATATAAAAGCACCAATAGAAATCCCAGGAATAAACCCAATAAATAAAAAGAAATCATAAGCGCCATGGAATAAAACAGCTAAGGCTAAACCAATTAAATTCCATTTTATGCGATTGTTTGAAAATTTGGCTTTCCCCATATAGTAACCCATTAAAATACCAAAAGAGGCATGTGCAGGAATAGCTGTAAAAGCTCTTAGTAATGCGACATCCATTCCGCCTTGAATCACATACATTATGTTTTCAACCGCAGCAAAGCCCATGGACACCATAACTGCGTAAATAATACCATCAAAAGGTTCGTTAAAACTTTTTCTAGGTTGCAAAAACGCACGAACCATAATGTATTTGCTAAATTCCTCTGAGAGAGCCACTACAAAAAAGGCTTTGACAAATTGTTGCCAAATGCTAAAATTGTCTGGTAATGGCAAAAACAAATCAAAAAACACATATAAAACTGTGGTGATAATTATGGATATAACTGCGCCAAGAGCAAAAGCAAGCGCCAACATACGTTTGGACTCTTTCTCGTATTTATCCTTTACATATACATAAATAATAACAGCTGCTACAGGAGCTAATGCAGAGAGTAATAAAACCATAGGCGAAAATTAGTGATTTTTAATGGCTTCTTTTATGCTTTCCAAAACAAATTGATAGTAGTCTTTATTTGAGGGTACAAAATGATTATCTAAACCAATAGAATTAATCAATATTTGAAATTCGTCTAGTGTAACTAGTTTAGCGGCTTCAACTTCATTTTTCTCTAAAACTAATTCATCTAAATCGACTTGTAATTTAGAAATAAAAGTATAATGAAATTCATTGTCAATAATACCATTTGAGTACGATTGAAAGCATTCTGAGACACCAATCTTTATCAAATGTTCTTTAGAAACAAGTAATCCAATCTCTTCTTTAGTCTCCCTAATAGCAGCTTCTTCAATGGTTTCACCAGAATCTACATGACCAGCAACAGACACATCCCAAAGCAACGGACAAATAGCTTTTGAAGCCGCACGTTGCGACAATAATATTTTGTTATTTCTTGTGTAAAACCAAATATGAGCTGTGTTGTGATAATGACCTTTTGTATGAATATCATGCTTAGATGCAGATTTTCCTGTTGGTAAGCCTTCTTTGGTCATAATATCGATAAACTCTTGCAAATGCTAAATTTTCTATCAAAGATAAGTTTAAATGAAAAATATGTGACTTAAAAAATAAAATTAACTAGAGTAAATAGTATTTTTGGTAAACTCATCTTAATTTTATTTCATGCGAATTTTAAAAAAAATCTTATTGGGGATTCTAATTCTGTTGGTATTAGCTGCGATTTCTGGCTTTGTATATATAAATTCTTTGAAACCTCAGTATTCAGGGAATCTTGAGCTTAAAAATTTGCAATCGGAAGTATCTACCTATTTTGATAATTATGGAATACCTCATATTTATGCCGAAAATCAAGAAGATGCTTACAAAACTTTAGGATATGTGCATGCACAAGAACGATTATGGCAAATGGAGTTGTTACGTCGTATTGCTCCTGGAAGATTATCAGAAATATTAGGAAAAGATTTATTACCAACCGACAAATTTTTCGCAACCTTAGGTATAGAAGAATCAACCGAAAAAGCTATTAAAAAAATTGATAAAAACAGCAACACTTACAAGCTTGCTATGGCTTATATAAATGGTGTGAATCAGTATATAGACGAAGGCGCCACACCTATAGAGTTTACTTTGGTTGGCGTTGAAAAAGAACCCTATGAATTAAAAGATATGTACAATATTTTTGGGTACATGGCTTTTAGTTTTGCAATGGCACAAAAAACCGACCCAATGCTTACTGCCATACAAGAAAAACTAGGAGCAGATTATTTAAAAGATTTAGACATTACACCAAATACAAATGGAACTTTAATTAAGAGCAATGTACAGCGTATTGAAGCCTTAAATGCCTTATCCAATCAAATAACTCAAGTAACGAGCAAACTGCCAATGCCTGCTTTTATTGGAAGTAATAGTTGGGTGCTATCGTCTAATAAAACAAGTACTGGAAACGTATTATTTGCAAACGACCCTCACATTGGGTATGCGCAACCTGCTGTTTGGTATGAAGCGCATATAGTCACACCAAATTACGAAATGTATGGCTATCACTTAGCTGGAGTGGCATTTCCGTTATTGGGACATAATAGGGATTATGCTTATGGTTTGACGATGTTTGAGAATGACGACATCGATTTTTACCAAGAAACCAAACATCCATCTAATGCTGATGAATACAAAACACCAGCTGGTTACGAAGCCTACAAAAAAAGCACTAAAACCATTAAAGTAAAAGACGAAGAAGATGTGATTTTGGAAATTGTGTCATCTAGACATGGACCTATTATGAATAGTGTTCAAGATGAAATTTCGCATGATAATCCTATAGCAATGTCATGGATTTACACGCAAAAAAACAATGAAATTTTGGAGACAGCTTATAAACTTTCACACGCCAAAACCATGGAGGATGTGAAAGAAGCGGCATCAAAAATACATGCACCTGGATTAAACGTCATGTATGGAGATGCTAAAGGCAATGTGGCTTGGTGGGCTTCTGGGCAATTATATACGCACAACGACCATGTAAACCCAAAATTTGTGTTAGATGGCGCAAGTGGAAAAGATGACCCAATCGAGTATTTAGATTTTTCTAATAACCCTAAAGCTGAAAATCCAGAATGGAATTATGTGTATTCAGCAAATAATCAACCAGATTCTATTAATGGTAGATTGTATCCAGGGTATTATTTACCTGAAGATAGGGCTAAACGCATTGTACAATTGTTAGAGCCTAAAAATAATTGGAACAAAGAGAGTCTTTCTCGAATGATTGTAGATAATACATCATCTGTAGCTATTAGTAATGTACAGCAAATAACGAATGTTATCAACTATAATAGTTTAAGTAAGAATCAGCAACAGGCTATGGACATTTTACAGCTTTGGGAAGGTGATAATAATGTTGAAAGTATTGCGTCAACCATTTATCACCGTATTATCTATCGTTATTTAGAAAACACATTTAAAGATGAATTGGGAGATACCTTGTATGAGCAACTTTTAAAAACCCATTTAATTAAAAGGTCAATAGCTTTACAATTGAAAAATGACACTTCTGTTTGGTGGGATGATGTTACTACGGATGATATAAAAGAAAGCAAAGCAGATATTATGAAAAAGTCGTTTGTAGAAGCCATTTCAAGTTTAGAAACCCAATTGGGAGACAATATTAGCAATTGGAAATGGGGAGCAGTACATACCTTAGAACATGGTCATGCATTGGCTGCGGTTGAAACCTTACGACCATACTTTAATGTTGGGCCTTTTAAAACTGGAGGTACTGAAGAAGTCATAGACAACAAAGCGTTTGATTTTAATGACTCAGGTTTATACGATGTAAAAGCTGGTCCTTCTACCAGACGTATTATTGATTTTTCGGATGTTGAAAACAGTATTAGCATTTTGCCAACAGGACAATCTGGAAATCCGTTTAGTGAGCATTATGATGACCAAGCTGAAATGTATAGCAAAGGCGAATTCAGAAAAATGAAAATGAATAAGGAGGAGATTATGGAGACGTCTAGGCTACTTAGGGTTTCTCCTAAAGATTAAATGGCTATTAAAACTAGGTGAAAAAATCACGTCATTGCGAGGAACGAAGCAATCTGTAAAATTATAGCTGTTAATTCAACAGATTACTTCACTATGTTCGTAATGACGTAATATTATCTATTCAAAATAACTAAACGTATCTCCATCTTTTATTTTGAGAACCGTTTCGTAAATCATTCTAATCACATTTTCAACATCATCACTATGCACCATTTCAACAGTGGTATGCATATAACGCAACGGTAATGAAATTAATGCTGAAGCGACACCACCATTACTATAAGCAAAAGCATCAGTATCTGTTCCAGTGGCTCTCGATAATGCCGAACGCTGAAAAGGAATCTTCTTTTCCTCAGCAGTATCTGTAATTAAATCACGCAACTTTTGTTGTACAGCAGGTGCATAAGCCACCACAGGACCCTTACCAATCTCTAAGTGACCTTGCTTTTTCTTGTCAATCATTGGCGTGGTTGTGTCATGTGTAACATCGGTCACAATTGCTACATTTGGCTTAATAGTTTCTGTAATCATTTCTGCTCCACGTAAACCAATTTCTTCTTGTACCGAGTTAGTTACATAGAGCCCAAAAGGGAGCTTCTTTTTGTTTTCGTGCAATAAACGTGCTACTTCAGCAATCATAAAACCGCCCATTCTGTTGTCTAAAGCACGACATACAAATTTATCTTTATTTAGTATATGGAATTCATCAGGATAGGTGATTACACATCCAACATGTACACCCATTTTTTCAACTTCTGCTTTGTCTTTTGCACCAATATCAATAGTGATATTGTCTGGTTTAGGTGCTTCTTCTTTTGCACGATTTCTTGTGTGTATTGCTGGCCAACCAAAAACACCTTTGACGATGCCTTTTTTGGTGTGAATATTCACAATTTTACTCGGTGCAATTTGGTGGTCACTTCCACCATTTCTAATCACGTAAATCAATCCGTTGTCTGCAATGTAATTTACATACCACGAAATTTCATCGGCGTGACCTTCAATTACTACTTTGTATTTAGCTTTTGGGTTAATCACACCAACAGCTGTTCCGTAGGTGTCTGTAATAAATTCATCAACATACGGTTTTAGATAATCCATCCAAATTTTTTGGCCATCCCATTCATAACCAGTAGGAGCTGCATTGTTTAAGTATTTTTCAAGAAAGTCCATCGACTTTTTATTGAGTATCTTCTTTTTTGCCATTCTAAAATATTTTGCTCTAAAATAATAATATTAATAAGAATTTAAGGTTTAAAAGAGTGTAAAATATTAACTTTACATTGTTAAGTTTTGTTCAAGCACCTCAATTTGAATTTAACCCTATTATGAAAAAGATTCTTAGCATATTACTTTGGTTGCCAATACTTTGTTTTGGTCAGGTTCAAGAAACTGAAACTGATACCTCTCAAACAAAATATTTAATCATTAAAGGAGATTCTATACCAAGAACTAGTATTGATTTAGATGAAGTCATGCTATTGCATAAATTGGAGTTCGATAGTAAGGAAGACAGGCGACGTTACTTAATTTTAAAACGAAAAACCATAAAAGTGTATCCTTATGCACATTTGGCAGCCATACGTTTAGATACGCTTAATGCGCGTTTAAACAGATTGGAGAAAAAACGTGATAAGAAAAAGTATGCTAAAAAAATTCAGAAGTATATAGATGGAGAATTTTCTGCTGAACTTAAAAAATTAACTAGAACCGAAGGACAGATACTTATTAAGTTAATTCATAGGCAAACGGGGCAAACCACATTTGAACTTATAAAGGAATTACGTAATGGTTGGCGTGCCTTTTGGTTTAATAATACGGCGAGCTTATTCGATTTATCCTTAAAAAAGGAGTTTGACCCAATGCATGTGAAAGAAGATTATTTAATCGAAGATATTTTGCAGCGTAACTTCCAGAGCGGACGTTTAAAACGTCAAAAAGATGCCTTGGACTTAGACTTTTTTGAACTGTCGGATAAGTGGATGAACAACTCCAAAACTACTAAAACAAAAGCACCTGTTGAAAACACAAACTAGGTTAGAGGAGCAGCTTAACACCTTTACGCATGCTATTGGAGCATTACTTGGTATAGCTGGTTTGGTGTTGTTGATTATCCAGAAAAATACTGCACCTTGGAGTTTGTTTAGCGTGTTGGTCTATGGGATGTCTATTATCATTTTGTTTAGTGCATCTACTTTATATCACGCAGCTAAAACCGAAAAGCGCAAGCATTATTTTAGAATTGTTGACCATATAAGTATTTATTTACTAATTGCAGGAACCTACACACCAGTGTTATTATTAATGCTTTCCGACAGTAAAGGTTGGCCTTTGTTTTATACGGTTTGGGGAATCGCTGCCTTTGGAGTGTTTCTAAAACTCTTTTTTACAGGACGTTTTGAGGTGTTTTCTACGCTGTTATATTTAATAATGGGTTGGCTAATTGTGTTTGATTTTAGTGTACTAGCTGAAAGAATGCACACCAACGGACTTCTTTACTTATTTGCTGGTGGTTTGTTTTATACGGTTGGTATTGTGTTTTACGCTATTAACAAAATATCTTATAACCATGTTATTTGGCATGTGTTTGTATTAGCAGGAGCTATTAGTCATTTCTTTATGATTTTGTGGTATGTCCTCTAGCTGAAAAGAAGGATTTAATTTTAGATAATCAAGTACATTAAATAGCAATTCGATATCTCATCACTATTTTGTGCGAATTAGAAGTTTTTCGATGGTAATAAATAATGTTTTTATCTACAGTTAGCGTAGGAGCTTCAATTAAATTAGCGATTGTTTCAGAAAATAAAACTTTAGGTACTGAAAAGTTAGATGAAGTATCAGGTCTAACAGCTACACATATCTCAAAAACAGTACTTGCTGTAATATCTCCTTTTAAATAACGTGTGTAGTATAATTCAAGATTATCACTACTTATGCAAGGCGCATAGTAAATGTAATTAGAGTCATTAATATTTTGCAGAATTGATGCTGAATTTGGAAGCGTAGTAAATGTAGTTGTATTTTCTTTTTGGGCAATCCCTAAAGTTGTTTCGCAAGCCCCAACACAATTAGCCTCATCAAACCTAGCATTGTTGAAGTATAAATACTGCCCATCTAAACTTATGCCGTGATCCATAACAAGCCAACCTGGAGTATTCATATTAAAGTCCCCTTGTACACGTTCTATAGTACTAACATTTCCATTACTAAAAGTGCCATGAAAGAGATTATTTAAATCTGTTGGATAGTTTCTTGTTGATGTCCAATAGAAATTTCCGTTAATATCCATATCTGCAACTGCGTCTAAATGAGGCGCTGTAGTTTGGTTTGCTCCTGTTAATTCTCCAACATAGTTAAAGGTTGAATCATTAACTCTAGTTGCATAATACAGTTTTGTATTTATACCATCATTTAAATTATTAAAGAATAAATAATTTCCGTTGGGAGAAATAAATGGTTCCATGGCGTCAAAGGATAAACCCAAAATGGTGACATCAATTTCAGAACCAAATGAAGGATATATTTGAGGATTGTTTATATCATTATCACTCGACGAACAAGAGAGAATTAGTAATAGAATACATATAATTTTAAAATAGGTTTTCATTAAGGGTATTTAAATTTGAGTTTCGTTTAACTACAATAATATACAACATTTCAATATTTTATATCAGTCGTTTTAACGAAGGTAGCTGTTTTTACTTATAAAGTCAAACATAATTCTCACTCATAAGTTTCTCTAAACGACATATCTAACCTTTGTACTTTAGGCGATATTTCAGGTGTTAAAGTAAAGAACATAGTGATTTCACCATTTTGGGTTTGTACTTTAAAACGTCCGCGTAATTGATTTAAAGGTGTTAAATCACCTACTTTTTTGATGTCTCCAGCTTCTGCAAAAATTTGTTTGGCTTGAGACATTCGCTTATCCCTAGACCTATCTAAATAAAAGTTTTCTGCAATAATATCTTTTTCTAAATCTTTGCTCCAATGTTGTACTAAATCCAATACTTGTTCTTTTCGCTTTGCAAGTATGTCAGACACTAGAAGTTCTCGTGGTTGTATGTTGGCTTTATCAAACAGTAAGTGTTCTACCTTGCTTATAGGTAGTGGTCCTGTATACGTAAGGTTTCCAAATGCCATAACACCAACACCATAGTCAGGATAAAAATAATAATTACTACCAAACCCAGGAAGTGCGCCTCCGTGAGAGACACGTTTTATATCGTTGCAATAGGTAGCAATGCCCAATCCAAATCCATAGCCATTCATTAAAGCACAGGTATCACCATTGTAATCTCTTGCGTTAGGATATAATCTTGGAAATTGTGGTGTTTGCATCTCACGAAGCGAACTTCTTTTAATTGGACCATTATCGGCATCACTTCTTGGAGGCCATGCCGAAAGATGAAAACTCACGTACTTACTAAAATCTTCAATCGTGGTGATAAGTCCACCCATAGAGCCAAACGAGCCATCGTGTAGCATAGGCTCTAACTTCCATTGCTCGTCTTCCCAACGATAACCAATAGCAAGTTGTTCTTTTGGCACATTGTTCCATTCCCAATAGGTGTTGTTCATGCCAAGTGGTTCAAGTATGTTTTTCTTAATATATTCTTGATAAGGCTCGCCAGAAACACGTGACACAATATTACCAAGTAAGGCATAACCTGTGTTGCTGTATTCGTATTCAAATGAAGGTGCGTTTGAGAATGTCACGCCTTCGTCAATCATACCAATAAGCATGTCGTTGGATTCGTCTAACTGACGGTCTCCCCAAGGGTTGTCTTCAGGGAAACCAGCAGTCATGGTTAATAGATTTTCAATATCAATAATTGGACTGTCTTCGGTAAGATATTCCAAACCACCCATTTCAGGAATGTACTTGCTAACAGGGTCGTTTAATGCTAACTTCCCTTCATCTCGTAACTTTATAATTGCCATCGCTGTAAAGCTCTTGGTCATAGAAGCAATACGAAACGCTGATGTTGTTGTTGACGGATTTTGAGCATCAATATCCAACACACCATTGACTGAAGCTAGTACCAGTTGGTCGTCAACTACAATGCCATAAGCAATTCCTGGAATATGTCTGCCTTTGGCGTGTTCAATCATAGCTTTATCTATCTCTGGTGCTATTTGCTTGATTTTTTCTATGCGATTGTCGGTATCAAATTCAGGTGCTTTGTATGAATTAGAATACGAAACTGTTGCTGTGGTTTCTGTTTTGGTAGATTGATTGGAATTACAAGAACTCAAAATCAATATAAAAGCGATTATAAATAGCTGCTTAAAATGTGTCATTGGTCGTTAGTTTTAATGAGTGTCAAGTAGTAGTAAGGAGTAGGGGAAGTTAGTCATTTTTCTGTTAAAGTATTTTTAAATAGCTGTTAATAAATCACAACTTTTTGTTTGGTAATTAATTGATTTTAAGCGTATAAAAAATTACATTTGAAAGAACATCAAAACAACCAACCAATGAAAAGATTTATCCTTTTTTGTCTTGTTTCCTTTTTTGTGACAGGACTCGCCTTTAGCCAAGACCAATACATTTTCCCTTCAGGTAGTGGACCAACCAAAGCATTTATGAAAGAAATTATTAAACTAACTGGAAAAGAGAAACCAAAAATTTGTTTTTTACCGACTGCATCAGGCGATAGTGAACGAGGCATTATTAGGTGGTACGAATTGGTTAATGACCTTTCAATAGAGCCTTATGTACAACGAGTTTGGATAAGCTCGTACAGACAAAAATATACTTTTGAAGAATTCTTGCTAGGTATGGATGCTATTGTAGTTGGTGGCGGAAACACACTAAATATGATGGCTATTTGGAAAGCCCAAGGGATTGATAAAGTACTTAAAAAAGCATTGGAAAAAGGAATTGTGTTAGCAGGCGGCAGTGCAGGTTCATTATGTTGGTTTGATAACGGTACTACCGATTCCAGACCCATTGAATTGAGTGTTGTGGAGGGCTTAGGGTTTTTGCCTTACAGTCACAGTCCGCATTATGATGGTGAAGAATTTCGCAGACCATTATATGAGAAAAATATAAAAAACGGCATTTTTGAAGCTGGCTATGCTATGGATAATAGAGCTGGTATTATTTTTAAAAATGGTAAACCTTTCAAGGTCGTTTCCATGGGAGAAGAATATAACTGCTATTACGTATCACTAAAAGATGGTAAAGTGGTTGAAGAAAAATTGGATAATATTATTTTGGAAAATTAGCTTCTAATCACTCTTAATCAATTTAAAACTACGTGTTTTACCATCCTGTTCTACGTTTAAGATGTAGATGCCAACGGTTAATGTTTTCCCGTTAAGCGTGATAGGGTAGGTATCGACATTTTCCATAAGGCTGAATGTATTGTTAAGGATTTCTCTTCCTAAAATATCGTAGAGTTTATAAGTGATTGGTGCATCATCGTCCAATGAAATAATGCGCATCGTAGCATTATCAGTAAACGGATTTGGATATACCGTAGCGTTAAAGCCATCTTCCTCATCAACTATTTCTAGAGGATCGGTAATATTGATTTTCAATTCGCTAAAACCAAAGCAATTGCCACCGTAGTTTGAAGTAGGCGTGATAAGCACGTAACGTGCATTGGTTTTATTAAAATCTGGACCTTCTTCGCCTTCATAAATAGAGGTTCCAGGTGCTTGATTGAGTGTGTATGTTCCTAAGTTAGTCCAAGTAACACCATCTTTAGAATAATCTACGTTAAACTCCTGTATCCCAAAATTAATGTTGTCTGGTTCGTTGCTGTTCCAAAACACAGATTCCAATAACTGATATTCATACCCAAAATCGTACATAATCCAATGCGTTTCGCCATACGCTATATTTGGATTTGCTGATGTTTCACAAGACACCCAACCATCAAACCACGTGGTGCTATGTCTATCTGGATAGCATTGCGCCATGATGCTTTGAGTGAAAAGCAAGCAAAAGATTGATATGTAGAACAAACGCTTTTTCATCAGGTCATATTCATAAATCCAATGGGTGGAACGCCAGAGGACGTATCGTAAAAATTAGGTAAATTAGGTAAAATGGTAGATAAATCTGATGGTGACACACCAAACCACAACGCTAATTCAGCCATATATAAATCTGCTGGTGTTGTCGGTATCATCACACCATCTTGAAAATCGACGTCACTATTAAGTGCTAAAGTTGGATAATCGCCATAAAGTTCTTTTCCGTTTACAGCTCCTCCCATCATGAAAGCATTTCCGCCCCAAGCATGGTCTGTTCCGTTTCCGTTTGAGGTTAGTGTTCTCGCAAAATCTGAAATACTAAAGGTCGTCACACAATCATTCGTGTTTAATTCATTCATTAAATCACTAAAATATTTTAATGCTTGATTTACCTGTCCTAGTTTGTTTGTTTGGTTAATCAATAATTCATCATGATGGTCCCAACCACCAAGTTGCACAAAGAATATCTGTCTGTTAAAAGCCAAAGTATCTCTTGCAGCAATAGTTCTAGCGACCATACGTAATTGATTTGCTAGATTATTGTATTGAGGATGAGGTGTCACAAAATCGGCAACACCATCAACAGCTGCTTGAAATTCTATACTAGCATCGTTTGAGGTTTTAATGGTATTGATGTAGGTGTTTTTAAATACATCTTGATAATCACGTTCCATCATGGTGTTAAGTGCTTCGGTACGAAGCGCATCAAAACCATTAGAGTTACCATAACCACTAATTCCAATACTTCCTCTATTGCTTATGGCATAAGGAATCATGCTATTTCCACGTTGAAATACATTACTTCCTTGTAAGGAAATATTCATGGAAATATTTTGGTTGGAATTCATGGATTGCACTAAATCGGCAATGCGACCTCCCCAACCAATATTGGTACGTTCATGTGGGCGACCTGTTTGCCATTGCTGAATTTGGTCGGCGTGCGAAAACAAGCCTAAAGGTGTTTTAACCACACCATTTTGAATATCAGTTTTGGTTGAAGGTTCTATAAGTGTTCCAACATTACATAGAAATGCTAAGTCGTTAGAGTCGAATAATTGTTGCATATCTGGCATTGAAGGATGGAGTCCAAAAACCCTTCCATCAGATGTGTTTGGGTTTATTTGTAAAATATCGTTTTGCGCTATGGCTAAATTTGACCTTGTTGTGGCATATTCATCATATTCAGGACTTCCTTTTGGGATTAGCATGTTAAAGGAATCGTTTCCACCAGCAAGCAACACACACACCATGGCTTTATAGTCGCCACTAAATGGGACTGATGAATTATCCATAGCCGCAGCTGCCATGGCTTTTAAATTTATTAACGATGAAAACAAGGTGGTATAACCTAAAGCGGCGCAAGATTGCCCAAGAAATTTTCGTCGTGATATGTTATGGTGGTCTTTGCTCATAAATTATCTTAAAATTGCATAATCTGGACTTACCAGAATTAAGTATAATGCCATTTTTACTCTGTATTGCTCATATTCATTTCCAACATTAGATGCAGTCAATCCATCAATGGCTTGTCTCATTAATAATTTGGTTTCATTGCTAAGTTGTCCTCTCGTAAATAATTTATCTAATTGATTGATAAGTACTTCGCTATCTTTTGCGTAATATTTTAACCCTTCAAAATCCAGCGAAACATCTTCAATACCCAATTCCCAGGTATTTAAAACGGAATAGTATTGTGGATAGGTCCAATAATCCACTTCGTTTACAAAAGCAATAGCGCTTGCCGAATTATGAATTTTAAACTCAGGTCCAACCAAGTTGGCATCTGTAAAATCTGCATTTGGCACATAATCTGGTGGGTAAAAGTTAAACACGCTAGGAGAGGCGAGTGGAAGCTGTCTTGTGGCATTAAAGAAATTCCAACCAACATTCCAGTAAATATCATCCTCGCTATCTAAATCCAATTGACGCGTTACATTAAAATATCGCAGCATAGGTTCAATTAATTTTCCGTTACTAGGATTATCAATCCAACTGCAATTTCTTGCTTCAGCATCTAAAAGAATAGTTTTAATAACTGCTTTCATATCACCTCGCACACCATTGGTGTTGTTAAATGCTTGTGACACTCTTGACACATACGCTGGTGAAGGGTTTGATTTCACTAACTGCTGAATAAGTCTCGTCGCTACAAATGGCGCAACATTTGGATGGTTGAATAGATTATCTATCGCATCTTCAATATCCTTCATTCCAGATTGTCCTGAAGGCACCACAAAATCATTCAATAAACTTTTTGACCCTGGTTGATGCCATTCATCATACATTTTCATTGGAACATCTTTGACAGCAAAGTAGAAGCCTGCACCAAACCTAGCAGTCACTCCCCAAGGATTGTCTATTACTTCAGCTGGCCCTAAACCAGTAAATATTTTTGCAAACTCTTTAATATCGTCATTATCGTACGTTGGGATTCTATCGCCATTAACATCTAGTGGGTAAGTGCCATCTTGATTCATTTCATATAAACCGATGGTGAACAACTGCATGATTTCCCTAGCAAAATTTTCATCTGGATGAATGTTTTCATCTGGAAAACTTCTAGGGTTATTATAATGACTCAAATAACCACCCATCATTGGATGCAAGGTCATATCTAGTAATAAATCGCGATAATTTCCAAAGGCATTGTCTTTTAAAACATCATAATAATCACCCAAACCAACACCATAATCTCCTAAAGCAGACTCAGATGAAATAATGATAAATTCACTTAATGCTAAGGCTACACGTTGCCTTAACAAATCTTCATTACCAATGTTTGCTTGCCACCAAGCATAATTAAAATGCAGTGAATATGGTCCAAAATAATCATCGGCTATACCACCATTGGCTACATACATTGATTTAGCTTGGTCGTAAACGGATTGTACTTGTTCGCCTAAAGATTCAGAATCGGTGTCGAACTGTGCATCAATCCAATCTTCAAAAGTGCCTTCAGCAACCGTTTTTATATATTCTAAATCGGTTCCAAAAGTAGTTTGTGCTAAAAATCGAGAGGTTTCTAGAAGTCGTCCATCAAGACCATTGCCATTTATAGTGTTTTTTCCAGAAGCGGATTCAGTCCAATTGGTTCTTGTTTGACTACTACTGGATGTTACTTTAATACCATTGCTATTTCCTGCACCCAAATAATCAGAATATTGCTGAGCATTTATGCTTAACGATGCTAAAAAAAGAATGGAAAGTAAAACCTTTTTCATATTTCAGTTTGACTAATAAAAACGTGTCTTGGTTACTATAATGAATTAGTAATCACTCAAATATATATAAAAAATAGATTAAAAGATTTTATTTTCGATGACGTGTAAAAATTAGTAAGAAATTACGTCTTTATAACATCTTTGTATTCTTCAAAAAACGCTTCAAATAACAGCATTTTCTCATTGAAGAACTCCATGGTATCTCGCCATGTATTTTTGTTGTGAATAGACATCTTTTGCTCTAAAGGCACGTAGATACGCGAAATTTCTTTGCCATTATCTAGGTAGAATTCTTCTTCATAAATAGCATTTGGCAAATATTCATCTTGTAAAATACTTTTTAAAGCCACTAGTTTTTCCCAGCAATTAATGCGGTTTTCTAAATCGTCTTCTAAATCCAAAGAAACAAATGCCTTTTTAGTATCGAAATAAAATTTAAAGGAGAGTCCTTTTATTTTAGTATTGTATAAAATCCATTTTCTTGGAAACGACTTTCCAAAACTGGTCCAAAACTCTTGTCGTAATAATCTTGATTCTTCTTTACCAAACATTTATTTTAGAATGAATCCAAATATAAATAAGTTGTTTGTAATAAATGATATAAATAATAAAAGATATTTTTATCTTTTATTATTTATATTTGTAAAGCCAAACCTAGTTAATTATGAAAAAACATCTACTTATTATATCCTTTTTTGCTCTAAATCTAATAATGGCTCAAACATTTAATGCGCCATTACCAATACCAACATCGGTAACTGGTACTGTATTTAATTTGAATGTAGATGAAGCCACCAAACAGTTTAAACCAGGGAATATCACCAATACGTATGGTGTAAATGGTAATTACCTAGGACCTACTTTATTTGTTAATGCTGGAGACTTTATAACCTTGAATGTCACTAACAACCTTACAGAATCTACAACAATGCATTGGCATGGTATGCATGTGCCTGCTGAAGATGATGGTGGACCTCATTCCTTAATTGGTGTTGGTGATACTTGGTCTCCAGATTTTATGGTTAAAAATAAAGCATCGATGTATTGGTACCATCCTCATAAAATGGGACTTACCAATTATCAAGTGTCCATGGGAATAGCAGGAATAATTATTGTTAATGATGCAGAGGAATCTGCTTTAAACCTACCTAGAACCTATGGAGTTGATGATATCCCGTTAGTGATTCAAACCAAATCGTTTGATGTAAATAACCAAATTCAAATATCCTCACAAATGGATGATACCTCCATGGTTAATGGTGAAATAACACCTTATGCAAATGCACCTGCACAAATGGTACGCTTTAGAGCTTTAAATGGGTCATCTTCTAGAACTTTAAATATTGGAACTGATGATAATCGTACACTTTATCAAATTTCATCGGATGGAGGCTTATTGGAAAACCCAGTTCCTGTGACTAGAATTTTATTATCCAATGGTGAGCGTGCTGAATTTTTAGTGGACTTAACGTCTGAAACTGTTGGCAGCACATTTAAATTTACAAGTTATATGTCTGAAATGCCATCAAATATTGAAGGTGGTTCAGGATCTGCTGGACATCCAAATACATTATTTGGAACAAATTGGGATTTTATGGAGGTTAGGGTAGTTGCACAAACAGCTTCGCCAGTCACGGCGCTTCCAGGAACTATGACAACATTAACAACACATCTTGAAGGTGATGCGAGTGTTACCAGACCAATGGAATTGACCAATAACGGAAAAATAAATGGAGTTAGTATGGATATGAATGTGATTAATGAAGTTATTGAGTTGGGAGATACAGAGATTTGGACTATTAATAACATTACATCAATAGCTCATCCATTTCATATTCACGATGTGCAATTTTTTATTTTAGACAGAGATGATGGAGGAGGAGCTGTACCACCATCGGCAACCGAAGCTGGATTAAAAGATACAGTTTTGGTAGAAGCAGGAGAAACCGTTAGGGTTATTGCAAAATTTGAAGATTATGCAGACCCAGTGATTCCGTATATGTATCATTGCCATAATTTAATACATGAAGACAATGGTATGATGGGGCAGTTTACTGTTGTTGATAGCACAATGGGATTACCAAAACTACTGGAAGAAAGTGTTCGTGTATATCCTAATCCAACGTTTGATTATGTGCATATTAATAATTTCAATGAAAACCCAATTAAACGTGTGTCATTGTATGATATTAGCGGAAAACAAATAAAAACATATTCAAACAACTTTAATAGATTAGATGTTAGGCACCTTGATTCAGGATTATATTTCTTAAAGATTGAAACTAAAAAAGGCGAGTTGACTAAAAAACTACTTAAATCTTAAATAAAATAAGCAATAGCTACTGCTGTTATAATTGCCAAAATCTTGTTTAGATTGAATTTATGTCCTTCGCTACTTTCAAATAAAATAGTCGTTGAAATATGTAAAAAGATTCCGATGACCACTGCATTTATGTGGGTCAATAATCCAGGTCTCAACTCGACATTATTGGAAATAACGGTTCCAAGTGGCGTCATTATTGCAAAAAGCAAAAGGAACGCTATTATTTGAAAGTTTTTAAAACCAGATTGAAATAAATACGTGGTAATAAGAATGGCAATAGGTATTTTATGAATTAATACACCATAGACCATGTCATTATGTTGATGTATAGGAAAGCCTTCTAAAAAAGCATGAATACATAAACTAATAAATATTAACCAAGGGAATGTGCTGCTGTTTTTATGTATGTGTACATGGCCATGTTCTGCGCCTTTAGAAAAGAATTCCAGAAATATTTGAAATAAGACTCCTATCATAATAAACAAACCAGCTCGTTTGTAATCAAGGTGTTCAAATACTTCAGGGAATAATTCAAAAAACGTAAGTGACATTAAAAAAGCACCACTAAATGCTAGTAAAATTTTTATATTTTTTACAGGTTTGTTTTTCGTGAGCTTTACTATTATAAAACCTAAGATAACAGCGTATATGGGAAAAAGATATTTATTCATTTTTTCTAAATGCCTAATTAGGCTTTATATTACATGAAAATCATAATCAAACGTTCGGAGCTATATTTATTGAATGTATTGAGTTTATAATCACCAAAAACATCTAATAATTGAATATTTGCTTGTGCAAACATACGTTCAAAATCATTAAGCGTTAGGGCTTTTACTAATTCTTGATAATGGTATGGTTGTCCTTCAGCATTAAACGAAATATCTTTTACAATAAATCCGTTTTCAACATAGCGCTTTAATTGAAAGTCAATACCATCAATAGTTTTGGTGTTTTCTTTAACCAAATTATTTACCACAAAATCGGCATTTAAAAAATCAATAACACCAACACTATTGTTTTTTAAATTAGCTTTGATGGATTTTATGGTATTTAAATCGTCTTCATCATCCTCAAAAAAACCAAAGCTCGTAAACAAATTAAAAACAGCATTAAATTGTTTAGCATAAGCTTCACGCATATCATGAACCTCAAAATGCAAGGTGTCGTTTTCAAATTGTTTTGCAAAAGCAATGCTTTTTTCCGAAAGGTCTATGCCTGTAACATCATAGCCAATGGAGTTCAAATACACAGCATGACGTCCTTTTCCGCAAGCTAAATCCAATATGGAACTGCTTTGAGGGATATTGAGATAACTCGTGAGATTTTCCATAAAAGCTTGCGCTTCTTTGTCGTCTCTATGCTTATACAAAATATGATAGAATGGTGTGTCAAACCATGAGGAATACCAATCTTTCGTGTCTTTTGTCATACATTAATGTGTGTCGCAACAAAAATACTTTATTTTTGCAATCTATTTACTCGCTAAGCAAGATTTGAGTATTAATTTTTTGAAAATCTAAGAATTGTTTCTATAATAGGAGTAAAGCTTGTTCTAAGATTTAATAAGTATATGGAGAATTTTAAAATGGTAGCCAAAACCTTATTTGGTTTTGAAGAATTATTAGCAAAAGAATTGCGAAACTTAGGCGCACAAGATGTAAAAATTGGTGTGCGTAACGTTAGTTTTGTTGGTGATACTGGCTTTATGTACAAGGCTAATTTAGCATTGCGAACTGCTATTAAAATTTTAAAACCCATAAAAACCTTTCGTGTTGCTAATGAGGAAGATTTATATAGGCAAGTGTATAAAATGTCTTGGGATAAATATTTATCTGAAACTGGTTCGCTGGCTGTAGATGCTACCGTGCATTCTCATGTATTTACACATTCAAAATACATAGCTTTAAAAACCAAGGATGCTATTGTCGATAAGTTTAGAGACACTAAAGGCACCAGACCCAATGTGGATTTACGTTTTCCAGATTTAAAAATAAACGTGCATATCGACCGACAACTATGTACTGTATCGTTGGATAGCTCAGGTGAATCGTTGCATAGACGTGGCTATAAAACAGCGACCAATATTGCGCCAATTAACGAAGTATTGGCTGCAGGTTTGGTGATGCTATCTGGTTGGGATGGACAAAGCGATTTTATGGACCCCATGTGTGGTAGTGGCACTATGTTAATTGAAGCTGCCATGATAGCGTGTAATATTCCTCCTAATTTAATGCGTAAAGAGTTCGCTTTCGAACGTTGGCAGGATTGGGATGTTGAATTATTTGAAAAAATAGAAGAATCGCTACTTGGTAAAACCCGTGATTTTCATCATAAAATGATAGGTTATGATAAGTCACCATCGGCAGTTAGAAAAGCCAATGATAATATTAAAAATGCCAATTTAGAAGATTTTATTAAAGTAAAACATGAAGATTTCTTTAAAACGCAAAAAGCAGGCGAAGCTCATTTGCATATGGTGTTTAATCCGCCGTATGGCGAACGTTTAGAGAGTTTGAATGTAGAAGAGTTTTATGGCGATATGGGCACTACTTTAAAACACGGTTATCCAGGAACACACGCATGGTTTATTACCTCAAATTTAGAAGGTTTAAAACACGTGGGGCTGAGGCCTTCACGAAAAATAAAACTCTTTAATGCAAAATTAGAAGCACGTTTAGTGAAATATGAAATGTATGAAGGCAGTAAAAAAGCCAAGAAACAGTAATTTTTAAAAACCCCTATACGGAGCATCTAAAAACGCATTAGCTTCTTCTTCCTCAAATCGTGCAGTTTCATTGTTCCAATGCAATGTTTGGTTTGGAAAACGTCCAGCAATCACACCAAGCAAAATGGTTTCAGTTAATTTTGCTGAATACGAGAAAGGTGCAGTACATTCATCCTTGCCTAAGCAAGCATCCACAAATTGATGGTAATGTTTTGGACTTTCTGCAGCATAGTCACGAACAGGCTCACCTAATCCATATTTTTCAACAGCTATTTCTTGAAACTCACCATCGACAATCAACTTTGGTAATAGCTGAAAATGTGGCAAGTATAAGCGTCCTTTTTCTCCAATAAACATAGCACCTTGGCTATGCAGTTTTTCATTATTTGGAAGTATTAAATCTTCGTGCTCCTCTGGTGCACCTTCACCATCATACCAAATCCATTTAAAGTTTTCAGTCGTGTGTTTTGTTCCCGGAAACTCATAGGTTACTGTATTTTTTTCAGGAAAGCCAAAACCGTTTGGTTCCCTGCAATTAGTAGTGATTGTTTTTGGCACACCCAACTCTAACGCATTATAGGGCGTATCGAAAATATGCACTCCCATATCACCTAATGTTCCGCAACCATAATCCATTAACTTTCGCCAATTCATGGTATGGTAAAAGCCTTCTTTATAAGGTCTTTCTGCTGAAGTGCCTAACCAGAGATTCCAATCCAAATTTTCTGGTATTGGGTCTGAACCTTCAGGAACAGGACCATCATAACCCCAATTTTTAGGCGACCATGCTCTTACAGCACTTACTTTCCCAATAATACCATCTTGAATTAGTAACGTCGCTAGTTTATAGTCGTAAAAAGAATGTACTTGAATACCCATTTGAGTCACAAGGTTCTTTTCATCTGCTATTTTACGCATAGCACGAGCTTCGGTAACATGGTGTGTTAAAGGTTTTTGACAATATACTGCTTTGTTCATTTCCATTGCCATCATTGATGCTGGTGCATGTGTGTGGTCTGGAGTAGAAATAACCACGGCATCAATATCATTTTTAAGTTCTTTGAGCATCACTCTATAATCTTTATAGATTTTGGCTTCAGGGAATAATTCCTGAGCAGCTTTAAGGTAATTACTATCCACATCGCATAATGCCTTAACATCTACTTTTGGGTGCGAAGACATATTTTTAAGGTCTTCCATACCCATATTACCAACACCTACATGAGCGGTTCTTAATCTAGTTGGCGTCGCATTTGCTTTTGCACACATTTGAATGGAAGGTAATATTACTACTGAGGAAAGGATGGCGGATTTTTTTACAAAGTCTCGTCTTTTCATAGTGGTTGGTTATAATTTCTTGATTTTAATATTTCTAAACCATAAAGGACTGTCGTGGTCTTGAAGCCCAATATATCCAGATTTGAACTTTCCGTAGTTTGGAGCATTTTTCCATTTGCTTTTTGATTTTCTTTCGTGCCAATCATCAGACCATGGGACAAAAGACAAAAGTTTTTTACCATTTAACCAATGCTCTACATTGTTTGGAGTGAATACTATTCTTGTAGTATTCCACTCTCCAGCAGGTTTCACTATTTTCTTGCTATTATCTGGTACATACATGGCATAATCGGCACCTGTTTTTTGCCATTCTTGTAATTTAGCGTCATTTATTTCTTCCCATTTTAAATCATCGAGAAGTTGATATTCAGGACCAATTTCTGGCATACTACCCATGCCTTCTTTTAAATGATACAAGACACCGCTATTGCCACCTTCTGGTAGTTTCCACTCTAGGTAAAGCTCAAAGTTTTGAAATTCTTCGGCAGCATAAATAATGTCGCTACCGCCTTGATGCTCGTCTTCTAAACGTTTTTCGGTGTCGAAAGTCAATACACCATTATCAATGACCCATTTTTCAGGTAATTTGTCGCCATTAAATGCTCTCCAGCCTTTGGTAGATGTTCCGTCGAACAAATATATCCAATCACTGTCTTTATTTGTTTTTTCAGAAATTTCTTGAGTAGTCTCTTTGTTATTTGTTTTACATGAAACAGTAACTAAGAGAACCAAAATTAAAAGTGTGGCGTTTTTAATCATTTACAAAGTGTTTAAGTACTTTCTAAAAATAGTAAATTAAATGCTACTGTGCCATTTTTTAAGTGAACTGGCAATAGAAAGTACTTAAAGCCTAGAATGATGTTGCAACTTTTGGGTATTCATTAAATAGGGTTTCTACCAATTCGTTTACATACTCAGGTAATTTCTTGTTGTAACGACTCAAATCACATTTTATAGAGGCTTGCCATATTATTTGATTTTTTTCAAAATCGGATACATAGGCTACTAAAGTTTCTTCGGTGTAAATAGTGGTGTTTATTGTGCATTCTTCCCAGTAGCTATATTCGTCCTGCTTTTTGCAATCGTAAAACACAGCTTCTTTTTCTTCAATAATCAAATTAAACCCAACCTGCAGTTGTGGATTCAGTACATTGGTTTTATGACCTCTTTTAATCATTTCGTTTTCTAGTGCGTTGCCAATAAGTTCGCGAACTTTATTGTTGTCGTGATTTGGAAAATTAGTATTTTCTACAAATAAATCATCCACACAAATTACAAATGTGTTGTAAGAATCAAAGTCTGCGTTTTCATCGAATTCTGCTAAAACAGCTTCGGTTGATGCACATCCTAAAAGAGTTAGTAGAAAAATAATACTGAGTGTTTTTAAAGTTTTCATAGGTATTGAATTTAAAGATTGATGTTGTAGTTAAATGTCTTTAAACTCATTGAGAATTACTATGATATATGTCAGTTTTGGGTGTTGATTGTGTACGTGTTAGTAAATAGTTAGGTGTGTTGACTAGAGCAAAGCTAGTAAGAGAAAATGAACCAGAGAAAAATCACTGACTTAGTAATTATTTATACACAGTACTTTGTTGGCACACGTTTTTATTCCCAATATTCGTATTTAAAGTATCTTGGAATATATCCTCGCACACTTTTTAAAAGTCCGTTTTTATAATATTTATAGTTTAATTCATACATCCATTTTCTGTCATTTTCTTCTCCATATTCTACAATAGATTTTATGAGTTTTTCTTTTTCATCAAATGTATTTGATAAGTAATTACTAATTTCTGTTCTTTTCAAATCATTATAGTCAGAATAACTAACTCGTTCTTTAATCAATACAGAATCTTTATCATAATAACTCATTTCTGATTTTTTTAGTTTTGGTTGTAATGAATACCCAAAACGTCTTTTAACATAAAAATCTTTGTCATACTCTTTGGTTTCTTGGTAGGCAATTATAGAATCTCTTCTTTTCTTATAGATTGTTCTAAATGGCTCATAATAAAATATCTTTTGACTGATTGGATTTTTAAAATCTCTTTGATAATATTTAATAGCTTTTAACCTTGATATTGAGTCATATTCATATGTTTTTTTGTCAACGCTATATTTGTTTTCGTAGTAAATAGTGGAATCTAATTCCCGTATTAAAAAACCGCTTTTATCATATTCAAAATATATTATATGGTCTAAACTTTTTCTTTTTCTAGTACGTCTATTATAGGAAGCGCTATATTTTTCTATTCTAATCCGATTTCCATTTTTATCTAATTCCACAATTTCGGATAGGTCTTTTGGTGAGTTCAGATATACATAAATTTTCTTCACTTTATGATTTGCATATACACTATCAGGTTGCCATCTGTTTTCTATTTGTCCATAGCTAATGAATGAAACACAAAAGAATAATAAAACTAGTTCTTTCATTTTGATATATTTTCAGTCAAATTTAATTTCAGATTTCGCAAGTAAAAAACCATAATGAGTGAAAGAGTGTTTTCGGTTAGGTAAGAGTTTTTCAAATGTGTGCCAACTAGTATATATAAGCTAATATAGGCATTATCCTAGATTACTTAAGAATAACAGGAGCAATTAACAATGTTTACCTTTTCTTATTCTTAGCTATCCTATAGTTTAAAAACTCCACAAACAACGAGAATGCAATGGCAAAATACAAGTAGCCTTTTGGTATGGCACCAACTTCGTTTCCAAAGAGTGAGGTATGCGATAAGTGAGCAGCCTCTGTAATAAGCATAAAGCCAATAAGTATTAAAAATGCCAAACCAAGCATTTGAATACTTGGGTGCTCGTCTATAAATTTACGTATGGGATTAGCAAAGGCAATCATGACTATTATAGAGATAACTACCGCAATAATCATTAACACCAAATTATAATTGTGGTTGGTCGATAACCCATTGGTCATACCTACAGCTGTTAAAATGGAATCTATTGAGAAAATAAAATCGATAAGTACTATTTGTACGATGGCTTGTGAGAACGATTTTATTTTTTTGCTTTTAACAACATCTTCGTCGTGTGAAGGTGTTTCAACTTTCTCACGGATTTCCGAGGTGCTTTTATAAATTAAAAACAGCCCTCCAGCAAACAAAATAACACTTTGCCAACTTATCGCTAGGTGTAACCAGCTGTTGTCAAACGTATAAAAAGGTTCACTTAAACCAATTAAAAATGACACAAAAAATAGTAATATAATTCGCTGAACCATAGCGAGTAACAAGCCTATATTTGTAGCTTTACTTCGTTTATTTTCTGGTAGCTTGTTAGCAGCAATAGAAATGAATACAATATTATCTATTCCTAAAATAATTTCTAAAAACGTAAGGGTTAACAATGCCATAATAGCATCGCTTGATGTTAGAAATTCCAGCATAATGTTACTCTATTTTTGTAGCTATTCCTTTTTGTTTTAGCGTTTCGCCTACATACGAATACTCGAATGTATAGGTAGAATCGGTTGTGGTTAATATTTTTAAATGTATATCCTTTTTTTCTGCCATACTTTTTGGGTTTATGGTTTTAAAAACGACTTCGCAATCGTTAATCCATCGTACAGTTGCAGAGTCCGTTTTGTTTTCAAAGATTTCTATTTGCAAATCCTCGGTTCTGGTAAAGGTTGACACGTAGCTCACGTCATCAATAACAATGGTGCTTTTGTACGAGCCTGTTTTATAATCTAAGCAATTGCGCTCTATTTGGTAGCAACTTGAAACCAATAATAGTAAAAGAATGTAGGAGTATTTCATCTGGTAATATTTCACTACAAATTTAAGAAACTTAATGCTTAATTGGTATAGTTTTTAAAAGTACCGTCCTTAAAAAAAATGATAATTCTATCAATATCTTTTGAATGTGAAGTCTCTAAAGCATCATTCACATAATTTTCTTTAAAACTCAGGGTGTTTTTTTGCTCCTTTGTGCTTGTGGTTTTAGGAAATGTGCCTTTACCATTTAGCAACCAATACAAATCAACCTCAGGAAAGGAGGAGAGTATTTTCATCACAAAATCTAAACTTGGCTTATTTCTTCCAGAAAGTATGTGTGAGATGCTTGAACGTTGCACACCTATCTTATCGGCAAAAGAAGATGCTGACAGATTGTAATAATCTATAATTTCTTGCAGTCTTTTGGTGAAATTTTTAGAGTTTATCATTGTAAACAAATATATGTATTATAAAACTTATTTTAAAGAGGGTTTATTGCATTTTTCTATTATTTATGAAACATATATCTATTTTTTAATTAAAATATCACTTTATATTAAATATTTTAAATATCTGAAATACAATAATATAATAGTTAATATAAAATTTAATTAAAAATTCTTCAATATAACTATCCAGTTTTGAATAATGTGTATACAATTGTATACTAAATAGCTATGATTGTGTGTTTACAAATGTAAAATTTAGTTTATTTACATTTGTAACTCAATAAATGTTATGCTGAATCATTCTACTTTAAAATCATTGTTTGCTAGATATAAAAATGAGGCAATTTCTCATCGTTATATTACAAACAACCATATTGAACCTTTGCTTGAAAAACTGAGTGATGTGTTTTATATTTCTGTAATAGGTCATTCGGTTAACAAATTGCCTATTTATGGCATTCAGCTTGGGAAGGGTTCAAAACGCATACTAATGTGGTCACAAATGCACGGAAACGAGTCAACCACAACAAAAGCTTGTTTTGATTTGCTTAATTATTTAAAAGAAAACCCGCAACTGCTTGAGACTTGTACTTTGTACATTATTCCTATTTTAAATCCTGACGGCGCCAAAGCATATAGGCGACACAATGCAAACGATGTCGATTTAAATAGAGACGCACAAAATTTATCACAACCAGAAAGTTTGGTTTTAAAAGAGGTTTTTGAATCTTTTAAACCTCATTTCTGTTTTAATTTGCATGGTCAACGTACCATATTTAGTGCTGGAAGAACTAATAAGTCTGCAACTGTGAGTTTTTTAGCACCTGCTCAAGATGAGGAATGTACCGTAACCAATAACCGAAAGGTGGCTATGGAAATTATTGCAAACATGAATGCAATGCTGCAAACTATTATTCCAAATAGCGTTGGTATTTACGACGATGCCTTTAATATTAACTGTGTAGGCGATACGTTTCAAAGCTATAATATACCAACGGTTTTGTTTGAAGCTGGTCATTATAAGGGTGATTATGCTAGGGAAGAGGTACGACAATTTATGTTTATGTCGCTACTTACTGCTTTAAAAACCATTGAAACTAATAATAATTTAGGAGCAAACCATCAACAGTATTTTGATATTCCACAGAATGAAAAACTGTTTTACGACATAATAATTAGAAATGCAAAAATCTTAAACCACTCTAAAGACAAAGTTTTAGATATTGCCATTCAATATGAAGAAGTTTTGGTAGATGAATACATTGCATTTATACCAAAAATTAAAGATTTTGGCGACCTATCAAATTTTTATGCGCACAAAGAGATAGATGCTAAGCGTCATCAGGTAATTCTAGGTGATAATAAGGCACTGGAAATAGAAAACTCAATCGATTTCGCAAAAATAAACAATGAATTATTCTCATTAAAATTAAGTGAAATCTAATAATTAATGCGTTATTTTTATTAAAAATGTGCTATTTTTGATTTTTATTTAATAAAATTTGAAAAATGGCAAAGTTTAAATTAGACGACATCGACCACCAAATTCTTGATATGTTAATAGACAATACAAGAATTCCTTTTACAGATATTGCAAAAAAATTATTGATTTCTGCTGGTACAGTTCACGTTAGAGTGAAAAAAATGGAGGATGCAGGTATTATTAAAGGGTCTTCTTTAACTTTAGATTACCACAAGCTTGGATACTCATTTATAGCTTATGTTGGTGTATTTCTTAAAAATACATCTCAAACAAAATTTGTTTTAGAGCGTATTAATGAAATTCCTCATGTTACTGTTGCACATATTACCACAGGAAAGTTTAATATTTTCTGCAAAATTAGAGCAAAAAACACGTCGCATGCTAAAGAAGTGATTTTTATGCTAGATGATATTGATGGTGTGTATAGAACAGAAACCATGATTTCTCTGGAAGAAAGTATAAATGATAAGAAGCGTTTAATGCACTCTATATTTAATGAATTGGAATAAACTATGATGGCAACGCATTTAAAACCAGAAGAGTATAACAGCTATTATGCTACTTACATTAATTTGGTAGAAGAACAAGATATTGTTATATCTCTAAAGCAAGGTTTTGACGAAACTTTTGCATTCTTAAATTCAATTCCTGAAGAAAGGTGGGTGTTTTCGTATGCTGAAGGCAAATGGAACATTAAAGAAATTGTGCAGCATTTACTTGATACGGAGCGTGTATTTACTTATAGAGCGTTAAGTTTTTCCAGAAAAGAAACTCAAGCATTACCTGGATATGACCAAGATGAATATTTGGAACAATCTAACGCAAATTCAAGGACTAAAGAAAGCTTAATTGAAGAATATAAATCCATTAGAAATGCGACCATTACATTGTACAAAAGTTTCAATAGCGATATGCTTATGCGAATTGGAACGGCTAGCGGCAGCCCATTGTCTGTGAGAGCTGCAGGTTATATTACTGCAGGTCATGAAAAGCACCATTGCAAGATTATTCAAGAAAAGTATTTGTAATAAAAAACGCTAAAATTTAGGCTTTGTAATATGCAAAAGCCTCTAGAATAAGCGAATTTTCTACTTTGCAATCTATTTTGCAAGTCCCAATATCTTCTAAAAGCACAAAATTGATATTTCCGTGTGTATTCTTTTTATCAAACTTTAAAAGCTCTATAATTTCTTGGTAGTCGCCATTGGTTAGCTCAACCAATCCGTACATATCACGAATAGTTTGCTTTATTTGATGTAGCTTAGCTTCAGGAAAATTTAATTGCTTATAAGAAATGTAAGTAGCCAAAACCATTCCAATAGCAATAGCTTCGCCATGTAATAAGGTTTCTTTTTTAGGATTGCTCAAACAATAGGATTCTATAGCGTGACCGAGTGTATGACCGTAATTTAAGGTTTTTCGTAAGCCATTTTCGTTTGGGTCTTGTGTTACTACATTCTTTTTTATGAGTATAGATTCGTAAATTAACTGGTCTAAATCGTCAAGTGTAAATTGTGACAAATCTGTCATTTTATGCCAATACGCTTCATCTTGTATTAACCCATGTTTCAGCATTTCTGCTAAGCCTGAGCGCATTTCATTTTGTGGCAATGTTTCGAGATATTTGGTATCAACAAGTACCATTTCGCTAAAACTCATAACTCCAATTTGGTTTTTGAGTGTACCCAAGTCAACGCCAGTTTTTCCTCCTACAGAGGCATCTACCATGGCTAATAGGGAAGTGGGTACATTAATGAACTTTATACCACGCTTAAAACAAGATGCTACAAAACCACCTAGGTCGGTAACTACACCTCCTCCTAGATTTATTATAAGCGACTTTCTATCGCCACTCAATTCCGACAGGGCATTCCAAACACCAGTACAGGTGTCTATGGTTTTATTAGCTTCACCAGCTTCAATTTCTATTATCTCGATATTTTGAGGCGCATTAATCTGCGATAAGAAATAGCTTAAGCAATGTTGGTGTGTATTTGTATCTACAAGCACAAACATTTTTGAAAAATTAGAAGTATCCAAATAACTGTTTAAAGCCTTGTAACACTCTGATTTAAAATGAATTGCGTAATCTTGAATAGTGATAGATTCCATGTAAAACAATCATAAAATTGTAAAGGCAAAATAAGTAGAAATTTATTAAAAAAGTATCATTGTAATAAATATATTTGCTTAGTTTCAAATTTGATGATTTATGTCAACATCCAAGATTTTTGACAATACCGAAATTGCTTTTCAGTTAAAAAGCGATTCTGAGCTTGAAAGAGCTTATTTTTTGTTTAAAATGATTTCTGTACAACCATTGGTAAGAATAGGGACTGCGGTAACACATTTTGCCATTAAAGCCAACTTACCAGTTGAAGGCCTTATTAGGTCAACGGTTTTTGACCATTTTTGTGGAGGTGTAAACGAGCATGACTGCCAAGAAGTGATTGATAGAATGTATGATAAGGGCGTGTCTTGTGTGTTAGATTATTCGGTAGAAGGAAAGGAGGAAGAAGCACAGTTTGATGCAGTTATGGACAAAACCTGTGAACTCATTGAGTTTGCACATAATAAAGACGCCATGCCAATTGCGGTTTTTAAGCCAACTGGTTTAGGGCGATTTCACTTATACCAAAAAAAAGGTGAAGGCCTCGATTTTACTGAAGCAGAAACTGAAGAATGGAATAGAGTAGTGGCACGCTATCATAAAATATGCAAACTTGGAAAAGAACGCGATGTTGAGATTTTAATTGATGCCGAAGAAAGCTGGATGCAAGATGCCGCCGATGATTTGCTTGAAGACTTAATGAAGACCTATAATACCAAAAAACCTATAGTCTATAACACCTTGCAGTTGTATCGATGGGATAGGTTAGAGTATTTAAAATCACTTCATAAACGAGCAAAAAACGAAGGTTATAAGTTAGGCTTTAAAATAGTTAGAGGTGCCTACATGGAAAAAGAACGTGAACGTGCAGAGGAAAAAGGTTATGATTCTCCTATATGTGAAAGCAAAGCTGCTACCGATGAGAATTTTAATGAGTCTTTGACCTATATTTTGGAACACCTAGACGATATTTCGGTGTTTATTGGTACTCATAATGAAAAAAGCTCTTATTTAGCAATGGATTTAATGGCGCAACAAGGCATATCGATAAATGATAACCGTGTTTGGTTTGGTCAATTGTACGGTATGAGTGACCATATTAGTTATAATTTGGCGCACTTAAATTATAATGTTGCCAAATATGTACCTTTTGGTCCTGTAAAAGATGTGATGCCTTATTTAATAAGAAGGGCTGAAGAAAACACATCAGTTGCTGGACAAACCAATAGAGAGCTTAATTTATTGAAGCAAGAAAGAAAGCGCAGAAAGCTTTAGCTTTACCAAAATCTATTTTAATGACACAAAACCCATTTACAACAACATCCTACGAATCTATCTGGACAAAGCATTTTTCAGATGAAAGTAAACTACATTCGTTTGATGCTATAAAAGGCGTAAAATTTGTTAGGGATAACCGTTTTCCTTTTTATGTTAATGTTGGTGAAAACCAAACCAACGGTATGACTTACCAGTTGGATGACTCAGCATTTAAAGGCAAAACTGTATTGATTCACGATGTTTTAAGCTATTTGCAAGAAGAGCAAGATGTTAAAAACAGCAGAATAAAAGTTAAGAGCATCCCACAATACAAAGGCTTGTACGCTAATTTATCACAAGTTAAAAGCATTGATGAAGTCATGGCATCATGCTTTAGTTCAAAAAGTAGAAGTAGGTTTAGAGGACGAATACGACAAATAGAATCTAATTTTGATATTTCCCAAGAAGTATATTTTGGAGCTATTGATAAAGCCGATTATCTTAAAAAAATGGATATCCTTAAAGGCTTTATTGTAAGTAGATTTGAACAGCGTAACGAGCACAATAGTGTTGTGCCTTTGTGGGATTTTTATGTAGATTTGATTTATCCGTTAATACTAGAGAAAAAAGTAGTGTTTAATGTTATAAACGATGGAGATGTACCTATAGCCATGTCCATAAATTTTGTGTATGACGATATGGTTGCCATAGCAATTAGGTCTTTTGATATAGCCCATTATAAATACAATATTGGAAATTTAGAGATATACAAACTCATAGAGTGGTGCATCGATAATAACATTAACATCTTAGATTTCTCGAAAGGAAAAGCTGATTATAAAGATAGATGGTCTGACACATTATACGCATTTGAATGCCACGTGATATATGATTCTAAATCTATCACATCTAGGATTACAGCAAATAGTATAGCGTTTTTTTATAAAACCAAACAATACCTTAGAGATAAGGATATTAACTTATGGTACACCAAAGTTAAGTTTAAGTTTAAAAAACTACTAGGCAAATAATTTTCGCTTCTTTTTTGGCGATTCACCATACCCATACCCATAGCCTCTTTTATGTATAACACCATTTAAGAGCGTTACCATATTTGGTAATCTCTTTTCATCATACATAGATTGTGCAACATGTAACTGCCTCTTGTCTAAATAATTGGCTCTAATTACATAAAGTACCATATCGGCATATTTGCTAATAAGTAAGGTATCGGTTACTAATCCAACAGCTGCAGTATCAACAATTATATAATCGTATTTATTCTTTACAGCGTTAAATAACACACCTAGTTTATCGTCCATTAGTAATTCGGCTGGATTTGGTGGTATTGTTCCAGAGCTAATCATATCTAGGTTTTCATCTACATTATTGATAATGTCTGTGAAATTAATTTTATCGTCAATAATATAATTTGTTAAACCAATACCTGTTTTATTTTTTACGCCCATGTACTTATTTAACTTAGGCACTCTAATATCTGTTTCAATAATCAACACTTTTTTATTAGAGAAAGACATAGACCTCGCTAAGTTTAAAGATGTATGCGATTTACCTTCCTTACTAGTTGTAGAAGTTACAAAAATGGTTTTACCCTTACTTTTTGTAACGTTAGATAGCATGAAGTCAATATTTGTTCTAATTAGCCTAAAGGACTCTGCTTTTGGCGAGTAATCATGCTTATTAATAAACACTTGCTTATTGCTTGATTTTGGTACATCTCCAATAAAAGGAATAGATAGTTCTTTAATTAAACCTGCTTTATTTCTAATTTTATTATCTAATAAGTTCTTTATGTAAATGGCTAGTAAAGGAATTAATAACCCCAAAACAAATGCGCCTAAAAATAGAATACCTTTCTTTGGCCAAATTGGTAAAGCGCTTGCATACGCATGGTCTATAATAATGGCATTGGGTGATGTAACACCATTTGACACAGCTGATTCTTCACGTTTTTGTAATAAATATACATAAACAGATTCCTTAATGTTTTGTTGACGTTGTAAGTCACCTAATATTCTCTGTTTTTTTGGTGCAGAAAAAATTTGAGCCGAAATTCTATTTTCTTGTTGGTTTAAGTTATTTAGTTCAATTTGCTTTGTTGATTCTAAACTACTTAAACTGGCTGAAAAATTTTGTTTTAAATTGGCAATTTGTGCATCCAATCTTTTAACAACAGGGTTTTCCTCACTAGAATTTTCCAAACGTTTGTTGCGTTCTAATACTAATCCATTAATTTTTTGTCTTAAACTATTAATAGAATTGTCTTGAAAAGACATTCCTTCTGGTATTAAATCACCACTTCCATTATTCTCATTTATGTGTTCCTTTACAAAATCTATTACTTGTAATTCAGTACTTGTTGCAATTTGTTGGTTTTCAATTTCTCTTTCAGTTTGTAAAAAAATACTTGATTGAGAAGATAAATCTGTTAATCTATTATTTTGCTGTGCGGTTTCTGATGATTGATTAACCTCAGATAGTTCAAGAGATACAATAGCCAATCGGTTATCAATAAAATCGGAGGTAGCCTTTACTACTGCATTTTTATTTTCGACAACTACTTTATTGTATTGATTAACTAAGGAGTTAAGTATATCAATACCTTTTTCAGTTACTGGTTCATCAAGGGTTATGTTAATGATACTTGAATTTACAGCTGTGGCAGATATTTTAATTTTATCGCTATAATGTGCTGCAACTTTTTCTTCGGGTGTTATTTTCACAGTAACACTTTTACCCACTTTTAATTCAGGTTGGTCAAAATTTGGAGTAAAAATCATGTTTCCAAATGGCATGATAATGTTGTCGCCAAAATTTAGTTTTCTTTCGCTGCCTTTAAATGTAAATTGCGATTTCGATACTATATTAAGCGTTACAGACGTATCAACAGTTTTTAAAATACTATCATTTTCTAAAAAGTTAACTGCTAATGGAGGGTTTTTATATATTTCCAACTCTTTAATAGAGCCTTGAATAAAGCACTGTACATTTAATCCTAATTCTTCAATGACACTATTTATAATGGAGCGAGAACCAATGACTTGCATTTCATCCAAAACACTATTTTGGTCACGTTTAAACAAACCATAATCATTTAATTGATTTGACTGCCTCGAAGCATTTTGCTCTTTACTGTCGGCTATTTTAATTGTTGCCGAAATCTTATAGGTATCTGTAGCGTATCTTAAGTAAAGAAATGCTAAAGCAAAGCAAAGAAGCAAGCTTAAAAGAAACCATTTCCAGTTAGAAAAATATTTATCTACTTGTTCTCTTAAATTCGAACTGTTTTTAGATTGAAGTGTCATTGCTAATAGAAGGTTGTTATTTTATTAAAATAGCAGCAATAGTGGCTAGTGTAGCTATTGCCGAAATAATTACACCATTATTTTGGTTAAAAGTTGAAGCTCTTACTCTAGCATTATTTTGCTCTACATAAATAACATCATTTTGAGTTAAATAATAATTTGGAGAGTTAAGTATGTTTACTGATGTTAAATCTAAGTCGGCAAACTTTTTCTCGCCATTTATCTCTCTTATTAGCTTTACGTTATTTCTCTTACCATAAATAGTTAAATCACCAGCTAAACCTAAGGCTTCTGGAATTGATATTTTTTCATCTTGTATAGTGTAAGTCCCAGGGTTTTTTACCTCACCTAAAATAGTTACAGTAAAATTTGCGAGTCTAATATTGACAATAGGAGGTGCGTCCTTTTTAAAATAAACACTAAGCTTTTCTTTTAACATGCTATTTGCTTCACTTCTTGTTAGTCCAGCAAGCTTTATAGTGCCAAGCGTTGGAAATTCAATGTTCCCATCACTGTCTATTAAATAAGTTTGCATTTTTAGAGTTCCTTGAGCATCAATAACCGAACTATTAGTTGATACTACATTTAAATTGAATGGAGCAACTACTTCTGGATCATCAGCAGAAACGTTGATTACCAAAAGGTCGTCTGTTTTAAAACGAAGTTCAAAGTCTGCGTTTTGGTTGCTAATTCCTTCAGATAAAGGTTCGTCTTGAAAATAAATAATGTCTTGACGAGAACCACAGGATGTTAATAAAACTACCGTTAATAGTAGCATTTTATTTGCAATGGATTTAAATGTAATTTTTGAGCTCATAATTATTAATTTTTGGTCTTATCTAATACTTCAAATTTTGAGTTGTTAGATATGTATTCTGGCACAATATCTTTTAATTTTGAAACAATCTCGATGCTTTGCAATGTTAGATTAGTGTTGTTTAAATCTAATATTTTTTCTTGAATTTCTTCAATATGTATTTTTTTACTTTTAGCTATCATAATTTTTTCATGATAGGTTTGCTTGGTATTCTCGCCATCAGCTAGAAGTTCTTCATATATTTTTTCTCCTGGTCTTAAGCCCACAATTTTTATGTCTATATCGTCAGGATATTTAAGACCAGATAATTTAATCATATTTACAGCTAAATCAAATATTTTAACCGACTGCCCCATATCAAACACGAAAATCTCTCCACCATTACCCATAGCAGCCGCTTCTAATACTAACGAGCAAGCCTCTGGAATCGTCATAAAAAATCGTGTAATGTCTCTATGAGTCACAGTTAGTGGACCTCCATTGTCAATTTGTTTTTTAAACAAAGGAATAACAGAGCCATTGGAACCAAGTACATTACCAAATCGTGTTGTAATAAATTTCGTTTTCCCTTTTCCTTTAAGGCAGCTTATGTATAATTCTGCTATACGCTTAGTAGCACCCATAACATTTGTTGGGTTTACAGCCTTATCGGTAGAAATCATCACAAATTTTTCAACACTATGTTTTACGGCTAAATTTGAAATGTTTATAGTGCCTCCAATGTTTATACTAACAGCTTCTTGAGGGTTATTTTCCATTAAAGGTACGTGTTTATAAGCAGCTGCATGGAAAATAATTTCTGGCCTATAGTCAGTCAGGATTTTATCCATTCTAATATTGCTTCTAACATCAGAGACAATAACCTCATAGTTTTGAATCCCATTTTGTTTTAATTCTTGCTGAATATCATACAAAGGCGACTCAGCAATATCTATAAGTAATAGTTTTTTAAAGTTAAAATTGCAAAGGTTTCTTGATATTTCACTACCAATGGAACCAGCAGCACCAGTAACAAGAATGACTTTGTTGTTGTACTCCTCAACTAAAACGGGGTTTTCTAGGTTAATTGGTTCGCGGCCAAGTAAATCTTCAATTTTTACAGGTTTAATTTGCGAGGCTTGTAAATCACCATCAATCCATTGTTGAACAGGAGGAACTATTTTTACTTTTATGGATTTTTCAAGAAACACACTAGAAATTTCCAATAAGCGATGATAACTTATGCTTTGAATGGAAATGATAACCTCGTTTATGTCGCGACTTTTAATAAAATCGTCGTTTATCTGTTCAGAACTATATACTTTTAATAGGTTAATTTTCTTACCTATTTTTCTTTGGTCATTATCTATAAAACCTATGACTTCGTAGTTGCTTTTAGTATCGTTGACTATGGCATCATAAGTTAAATTACCAGAGTTTCCAGCACCGTAAATCAGCACATTGACTTTTGGTTTAAACCCAGATATAATGGCTTTGTAACTAGCTCTAATAAAAAACTTACTGGAGATTAGCAATAATATGTTAAGGAGTAAGTGTATATAAATAATTGACCCTGGAATATCACAAGCAATAAAAAAGTTGAATTGTCTTGTTAGAAAAGTTTCTATGAGTAAAATAGTTGCAAGAATATTAACGCCAATAATAACGTTTATTACATCTTTTATGCCTGTAAACCTTACAACACCTTTGTGTGTACCAACAATAAGAAAACTAATAATTGCATTTACCGCAACAAAAGGAACTTCGCGTAGAAACTTGTCAAAGTCAAAATCCAGTTTAAAATTATAGCGAATTAAATAGGCAATAAAAAAGGTGAATAATACAATGCAAACATCAAAAATAAGCACTAGCCATTTTGACGCATATCTTTGCGAAATATTATACAAACCATCTTTAAACATAACTCAAAATAGGTAATTTTACATTAACGATATATTTTCAATCTTAAATTTTAATTTTAGACCAAAAAATATACTAATGCTATGTAATCAAATTCATTTTCAATAAAGTTTACACTTTACTATTTAGGGATTTAAATAAAATTACTAGTTGTATTTTCCTTATTTTTTTATTTTAATAGATAAATTTTCTAAAATTAAAACAACATATAATTTTACTTAAGTAAATATCAATGTTTAAAAGGGATTCGTCAAATAAAAACGACAAATAACAAATTTAGCCGATTTGAAAAAATTAACAGCGCTTAAATCATACCTTTAGGTGAAAATAGAAACTAGAATAAAAGCTAAAAAGAAAAACTATATTTAGAGTAAAATGTGTTTAATCTAATTAGAAAAAAGATTTTAAAACATTATGGATTCTTTCCAATTCATTGTTGGTTAAATTAGAACCACTTGGTAAACACAATCCTCTTTCAAAAAGGTCATCAGAGACACCATTTATATATTTTTTGCAGTCACTAAAAACAGGTTGTTGGTGCATTGGTTTCCATAAAGGCCTTGTTTCAATGTTTTCTTTATCAAATTCCAATCGTAATGCTTCCCTGGATTTTTGACTATCCAATAAAATGCAGGATAACCATCTATTAGAAAAATGATTTTTTGGTTCGTTGAGTAGCTCCACAGAATCTACATTATTTAATATGTCTTCATAAAACTGATAGTTTTTCCGTCTAAGCTCAACATGTTTATCTAAAACCGTCATTTGTCCACGACCAATGCCAGCAACAATATTTGACATTCTGTAATTATAGCCAATATGAGAATGTAAATACGCCACCGATTTATCTCTAGCTTGCGTAGCCAAAAACACAGCTTTGTTTTTTATGTCTTTTTTATTGGTCACTAAAGCACCACCACCAGAAGTGGTGATTATTTTATTTCCGTTAAACGACAGGATAGAAATATCACCAAAAGTACCACACTTTTTACCTTTATAGTTACTTCCAAAAGCTTCGGCGCTATCTTCAATAACAGGAATGTTATAATTTTTGGCAATTGCGTGTATTTCATCCACTTTGTATGGCATACCGTAAAGATGCACAGCAATGATTGCCTTTGGTTTTTTACCTTCTTTAATAGCATCTTTTATGGCTAGTTCCATTTGTTCAGGACACATGTTCCAAGTGTCTTTTTCGCTATCTATAAAAACAGGTTTGGCACCTTGATATACTATTGGATTTGCTGAAGCCGAAAAGGTTTTGCTTTGACACAATACGATATCATCTCTAGAAACATCTAGTAGAATTAATGCTAAGTGAATAGCTGCAGTCCCTGAACTTAAGGCGGCTACATAGTTGTCTTCATTTAAATACTTTGAGATATCGTTTTCAAAACCATTAACGTTTGGACCTAATGGCGCTACCCAATTAGTATCGAAAGCTTCCTTGACGAATTTTTGCTCATTGCCACTCATGTGTGGAGATGAGAGCCATATTTTTGGTTTCATAAGTAGTAGTATCTAGCTGTAAATATCTATTTAAAATAATTGCAAGACAAAATAAACAGATAAAAGTTCAATTTATCTTGTTGAACTTAATTTAAATATAGTAGTTAAAGAGAAGAAATTACTTTGTTTGTCAATGAGGTCATTGTTTCACTTTGAAATTTATAAGCTTCATTAAGTGACTTATATTCTTTAAAAATAGCTTCCAAATTTTTAAAATTCTCATCCACATTTGCACCAAAATTGTGAGGATGCCACCACAAATGAAACAGCTCATTATGCTTTGCTGCATAACGCATTGCTCTTATAATTCGTCTTATTTTTAATTTTTCTAGAGGCCTTAAGGTGTTATTGTATGGTCTTAAAAATCTGCTTTGCGGCAAATTGATAATGTGGTTTTTGGTATTTATGTTTTTTAGATTGTATGTATGTTTTCCTGTAAGGTTAACGTAGGTATCTAGCATTCTAAAAGCTCTGAATACTAGTTTGGTGATGTTAGGCGAGTTAGGGTTGTTTTCTAGTTTGTATATAGAGGCATTTTCGGTACCACGGTAGCTTTTTATGCCTAGTTTATGGCAAACATCCAAATAATGAGGGTTAAACATATTTCTTGGAAACACGATACTTTCAAGGTCTAAATCAAAGTTATTTGCAATATGCAATGCTGCTTTTATATCTTCTTCAAATTGCGCTTTGGTTTGTCCTGTTTCGGTACAATAATAATGTGAAAAGGTATGTGTACCAACTTCGTGGTTCTTATCTTCCACAATTTTTTTAACTATAGAGTGCCCAAAATGATAAGGGTCATCATCTTCGTTAAAACCAATCTCATTGAATAAAGCATAAGGATTTAATTCCTTTTTTGTGTAATTGGGCTTTTCTTTTGGAGAAAAGGCAATAAGCTCATCTTTATTTTTTGCGAAGAGGAAGCCAACCGTAGCAAAGGTGAGTTTTACGTTGTATGCATTGCTTAAATCCAATAAGCGTTGAATGACTTTACGAGTATTAATAAGATTTTCTTGGTATTGTTCTACGGTTTTTAATTCGAAAAACCCCCAATGCAATTCCAAGTCCAATGAGATAACAAAATGTCCATTATCGTTTATCATAGCTAGTTTGCTCTATACAATGGAAAATAATTATTATTTGTGTTATTGTTAGAACTTAACTCATTATATACATCTTGGTTCACAATATATTTCCATATTTTAAAATCCCTAAAGTCTTTTGAGAAAGAAGATTTAAACTCAAAAAGGGAATCTTCTTGACTACCAACACCACCACCAAGGTTAAAATACTTAAACCCTTCATTTGCTGCTTCAATTCTCATTTCGTCTAAAAATAATTTTGAAGGTCTTAATCGTAAATAATCAGTTCTTGTACCTGACAAATGAAACTGAACGATTCCATTAGTTTTTACAAACATAGAGCCAGCAATAACTTTTTGCGATTCTAGTTCTTCAACCAATAAAATATCTGTTTTAAAATCGGTTTGTTCAATAAAATTCAAAAAATATTCAGGTTTAAAGAAGTAGTTGCTCTCTGCATTTAAGCGCTTCATGTTTTCATGATAAATATCTACAAATTCTAAAACATCTTCTTTTGTATTTGCTTTTCGAACATTACAAGTACGACGCAATTTGTTTACTTGATTTTTTAATGACTTTTGATACGCTCTACGCGATTCTTCTAAAGATAATGACACGTCTATGTTCACAACTCTTCCAAGTGAATTGATATCTCCAAAATTATTTAGAACTGATGTTTGCTCACCGATATAAGGATGCAATCTTGAAAAAACTGATACAATGCCTTTTGACTCAAAGTAAGCATTAATGTTAGCAATAAAGTCTGAGTTGTCAAAATCTGAATTCACATTTTTGCTTAAAGGTCCACCATAGCCATAAATAGATGTAAAATCATAATACTCTGTATTTTCTATTGAACGCAATAATAATGGTAAAGCAATCAATACATCTTTTTTTGAATAAGAAATTAATATAGGTGTTTCAGTATCAGGATTTTTGGATAAATGATGATAATCATATGTATGATAAAAATCGTAAGTATCTACTTGACTTAAAATAGTATTCCAATCTTTTTTTGAAGTAATCTCTTTTATCATCCTAATAATTAATTGAGAACAATTATACGTTGTTTTTTATCTAGATGTTAATTTTTTCGACCAAGTAACGCATACTATCTATGTTGTATCAAAATTTTAAAATAACTATGCTATTCTCAAGATTCTACATCTGCATTTTTAAAAGGTGCAATAGATTCGTTAACAGAGCCATCAGTATCTTTCTTTTGTAATACTTTAAAAAATGTTTGAAATAAAATCTTGACATCAAGCATAAATGATTGATTATCAACATACCAAACATCGTAGGTGAATTTTTGTTCCCAGCTTATATTGGTTCTGCCATTTATTTGAGCCCAACCTGTAATTCCTGTCATTACATCGTGGCGTCTAGCTTGTTCATCATCATATAGCGGCAAGTATTCAGGATGTAAGGGTCTAGGTCCTACAAAACTCATATCACCTGTTATCACATTTATGAGTTGCGGAATTTCATCCAAAGATGTTTTTCTAATAAAGTGACCAACTTTGGTAATACGCAAATGATAGGGTAATAGTTTGCCGTTTTCATCTTTTTTATCATTCATGCTTTTTAGCTTAATAATTTTAAAGATTCGGCCATTTTTACCTGCACGTTTTTGGTAGAAAAAAGGTTTACCATTGTTAGATATCGACAAAAGTATAATCAACACTAAAAAAATAGGTGAGATAATTAGCAATCCTATGGTAGCTGCTGTAATATCCAATACTGGTTTTATAAAATTGGCATACATGATTAACTGTTTTCTAAGTCTTTATATTCTTTTAAAAGGGCTTGCCAAATAACTTGTCGTTGGTAATTATCACAAATCAATTGTCTGGAGGCTTTGGCTAAGGTAGTGCATTTATCAGGATTCTTCACTAGATTTTCCATTGCTAAATATAATTCATTTTCATTTTTTGGCGGAATAATCAATCCGTTTAAATCGTGCTTAATTATTTCGTTACAGCCATTTATATCTGTAACGATACTTGGTAAACCTAAAGCTCCGGCTTGCATTACTACATTTGGAAATCCTTCTCTATAACTAGGAAACGCCAACACATTTGAAATAGAAAAATACGGACGAACATCCGTTTGCCAACCAACATTTATGATGTTCTGGTTGCTTTCAATTTCTGCTAAAGTAGCACTTTGTAATGGGTCTAATTCACTCTCATATGTTCCAACCAATAGCAATTTAATATTTTGAAAATTTACCGATAGCTTTTTAAAAGCACCAATCAATTCGTTTATACCTTTATCTGTCACTAAACGACCAATAAACACAAATACAATATCGTTTTCGCTAATATTTAAGTCCTTTTTTAATGAAGAAATAGTGTCTTCTGAGACATTTTCAATTGAAAAATGTTCAACATCAATACCATTAGAGCTACCATTAGCAATGACTTTTAATTTGCTTGGTTTAGTATAGCCATTCTCTATGATAATATCTTTTAAGCCTAATGAGTTTGGATATATTTTGGTAGCACAAGCATAGGTGATTTTTTCTACAACATCAAGCAGTTTTCGTTTTGCCCCAGTAGCTACCAACAATGGTAATCCAGCAATGGTGTGCAGCCTATTTGGAACACCAGCAAGTTTTGCTGCCATCATCCCTAAAGTACCAGCTTTTGGTGTGTGTGAGTGTACAATAAATGGTTTTTCTTTTTTTATGACGCGGTATAACTTCCATAGAGATGCTAAATCCTTTATTGGAGAAATGGTACGTGTCATATTAACTTCAATCACTCTAATACCTTCGTCATTGATAACGTGTTCAATATCTTTGCCAGGACTTGTCACGCCAACAACGTCATAATATTGACTCATGAATTTTGGTTGTCCTTTGAGTAATGTTCTTAAGGAAATAGGAACAGTTGTTATGCGCAATATTTTTTTCATCTATTATTAAATTACGCTATAGGTATTTAAATACCATTTTTGGAAACAGTAATACGTCCAAACTCTCATGGTGTTATCTTCTTTTCCAGATAAGTGATTTTTCACCAAAGGAATAATAGTATTTGACTGAAAAATATTTTGAGACCCAACAAATTTTGGTTCGATATAACTTTCTAATTCTGCTTTTAGAGATGAGCGTAACCAATCACCAACTGGAACACCAAAGCCTTGTTTTGATTTTTCAAGGAAATCAGTAGGGAACTCATCTTTAAACGCTTCTTTTAAGATATGTTTTTTACTCCATCCTTTCATTAGATACTCTTCAGGAAGACTATTAGTGTATTCCCAAATAGATTTATTTAAAAATGGCGCACGACACTCTAACGAATTTAACATACTTGTTCTATCAACCTTCACGAGCATATCACCCTCAAGACTGGTATGTCTATCTATTTCACGAAAATCTGTAATGGTTTTAGGCGCAGCTATTCCTGTGTCTTTTTTGTAAGATTCAAAAATGGATGCTTGATGCATGTGCGGAAGAAAAAGACGTTCTTTTTCTTTATCAGTAAATGCTAATGAAATAATATTCCAATAGAACTCTCCACTGTAATCTATGGCTTTTAACAAACGGTTTACTTTAAAGCGTTTACCACGATTATCATCTTTTGTTTTTAATAAGTTTGTTGCAACACTTTTTAGTCCATTATGAGCAAATTTTGGAATTACAGAGGTGTATTTCCTGTTCAATTTGCCCATGTAATGCTTATTGTAGCCAGCAAATACTTCATCTCCACCATCGCCAGTTAAAGCCACTTTTACATATTCCCTTGTTTTATTGGATACCAAATAGGTTGGCAATGCAGACGAATCGGCAAAAGGCTCATCAAAGTTTAAAAGGATTTCATCAACATTATGCTCTAAATCTTTTTCGTTGATGATGAACTCATGATGATTACTGTTTATAAGTTTGGCGACTACTTGAGACTTATCTGTTTCATCAAATTCAGCTTTTTCGAAACCAATAGAAAAGGTGTCTATTTTTTTATCACTCATTTGTGACAAACACAATGATACCACTGACGAATCTACACCACCAGATAAAAATGTTCCAATTGGTACATCAGAAATGGACCTGCTTTCAACACTCTCCCTAACCAATGTATTGACATTCTTTTTGGCTTCATCAAATGAAATATGCTTGTTGTCAAGCTCATTTACTTGACTTATTTCTTCTATATGCAAACTTTTAGATTCCAAATCATATTCTATGTAATGATTAGCTTTAAGTTTAAACACATTGTCATAAATAGTATAAGGAGCTGGAATGTAAGTGAGTCTAAAATATAAGTTCAGACCAGTTGTTGATATTTCTGGTTTTTTAGGAAGTTGTTTTACTAGCGACTTCAATTCTGAAGCGTAAATAAATGTATCTTCAGTTTTTGTATAATACAGAGGTTTTTCTCCAAAAAAATCGCGCGTTATAAAAACCTTGTTTTTGGTTTTATCATGAATACTAAAAGCGAACATACCATCCAGTTTCTTAAAACTGTCTGGGCCTTCTTGCTCATAAAGCTTTAAAATCACTTCGGTATCGCTAGTTGTATTAAAAGTAACACCTTTAGTTTCTAGTTGCACTTTTAGTTTTTGGTAGTTATATATTTCACCATTAAATACAATAGAAATATCGTTATTGGCAGTGTGCATTGGTTGCTTGCCTGTGCTTAAATCGATAATGGACAAACGACGCATCGCCATACTTACAGAAGCATTATCACTACTATCTGTATATATGCCATCTTCATCAGGACCTCTATGAAAAATTAAATTGTTCATAGAACCTAACTGCTCTTTTAAGCTTTGATTATCAATAAGCGAAGAATGAATAACGCCATTTATTCCGCACATAAGTCTAATATAATTTTAATAAATTCAACTAATTCGCTACTAATCAGTACTTAAAAAATTATCTGTTCGGATTTTTTCTTCGTGTAAATAAAGAACAAATAATAATGTTATCCAAAATAATGGGATGCGTAATGTCATGTGTACCGCCGCAAATAAAAGTACTGGAAACATGACAGCCATGGTTTCCCTAGAGAATTTTATGGCAAACGATTTGAATGCACCTAAATATAAAAACAGACCAATAATCCCATAGCAGAAAAGCACATTTGCAAATATTGAGTGCAATTCGATGGTTTCGTTAAAACGCTCATAAGCTCCCTCGCCAGCTCCAAAAAGCAAATGTTGAGGATTTTCGCCAATGCGCTGGAACCCTCTAGTACCTATACCTTGATTACCAGAAATGGTATTGTTTGAAAACCTGTCCATATTATACTCTAATGCAGCGAAGTTTTCTAAATTCAATTCAAAATTATAATCTATTACTATAAATGCGATTATCGATGCAATGGCAAAAATTATCAAGTTCTTTCTGGATTTTACTATAAAAAACAACCAGAAAACTATGGCACCACCAAGAGCTGCTCTCGATGCTGATATTAGTATAAACAAAGTACAAAGTGCCAACAACGGAATTGTATAAGCCGTTTTTTTATTGAGTAAGCGCGTTAAAACATAGGTGATTGCCAATAAACATAATCCCCAAAGGGCTAATTGATTAGGGTTGTTAAAAAACATTTGAGTTCTAACACCTTGGTCTTTAATAAATGGAAATAATACAACTTGAATTATAAGTGAAATAGCAATCGCTTTAAATGTTATCTCTAAAAAAGAAACATCTTTAAGTCTGTTAAAAATAAAGAGCATCAACAAAAAACTATAGAAGTAAAAAATGCTGTTTTTTAAAATGTCGAAATCCCCAATAATCAACATCCAAACGGTGTTTACTATAAATGTGTAGATGACAAATAAGAATAATAACTTAGTATATCTATTACTGTTAATGCTCGTAAGAATTGGTCTAATATTTACAAGAATTAATACAGAACCAAAAATATCTGCCAATTGCGGATTCCCTTCTGAAAACAAATAAAAAGGAAACACAATTAAATATAAGGCCCAGATGTAATGGCTAAACTTCATGCGATATGTGTTTGTTTTCTTTAATCACTTTTCTACAAAATATAAACGAAAGTAATGCTTTTACGGTTAAAGCAGTAATAATTGTAATGGCACCACCAACATAATTATAAGTTGGTATAAGTATTAATCCAGCTACCAAACCACAAACCGAACCAAAAACAATGATTCTTGAGTATAGCTTATCTTTTTTGTAAATCATTAAACCATTAACTCCAAAGGCAGAAACAATCGACACCAAAAATGGCGCAGGACTCAAATATTTTACTGCTTTCTCAATTTCTAAGGTCGTTTCGCTTTGACCAAGCCATAGCTCCAATAAAAATCCTGATAGAAAAAACATAGCCAAAGACAATAGAACACCCATACCAACAAATATGTATCGTGTGAGGTGCATCGCATTTTTATTTCTATTTAAAAACGGATATAAAACATTGGTCATTATAGTATTTACAACGCCAAATGCACCAGAAACTTTTGTGCTTATTTCCATAACACCAGCATATTTTTTTGGCCAATGTGAGCCAACCAAAAATATTGAGGTATTATAGTAAACGGTGGGCGAAGCCAAAGTTAAAAACGAACTCCAAGATTCTTTTATAATGACTTTTACATCATGAAATTTTGAAAACTTAAAAACGATACCAAATTTTTTATAAATAAATATTTGTGCTATAAGTCCAGCAATTAAAAACCCTAATGAATGGTAAAGGGCTATGTATATAAATTGAGATTCGGTTTTAATAAGTGTAAAGCAAAATATAGCAAACATAGATTTTGAAATAACGTTTACCAATGTTATAAATCGCATTTTTTCCATACCAAGAAAAAACCAAGTAGGGAACAATAATTCTCCAAATAGGAGGATAGTAAAAAAGCAATAAATGATGTAATGTTCTCTAATATCTGGTACTACCAAAACTAAAATTGCGAGCACTATAATTGATCCTACAAAAAGATAAAATTGTGCAGTTAATGTATCGTTATAGACTTTGGTAAGCTTTTTTTTATCATCCCTCATGAGAGCAATATCTCTAACAGATGAAAGGTCAAACCCAAATTGAATGATATTTTGAAAATAAAAAATTAAAGAAAAAGCAAAGGCGTAAATACCATATTTTTTGTCGGTAATGACATCAATTAAATAAGGAATAATAATTAATGGAATTACCGCATCGATTGCCTTAAAAAGGAAATACGAAACGAAATTCTCTATTAATGAAAAATGTTTTTTTAAGTCCAAACTCAATTTTTAGGGAGGATAAATTAACGCATTTTTGTTCTAAAAACGACTTGTTAATAATTTTTTCTTGCTTAAAAAATCCAAATCCTATTTCTTTTCGTACATATAGTTAAAATGCGTTGAAAGTAAAAACATCGACAAAATGTACATTAACATCTTTTAACTAATATATTTAGTAAGTATAAACCTACTTTTAAGATGTAATTTATCGATTAAATTAGCTAAGGCTATTTACAATTTAATTATTTGTCTATGTTTACCGCAACAGCCCCAAATTGTTAAAAGATGAAAAACATTAAAAATGCTATTTCAGCATTAGTTTTTACCTATAGCTTTTGTTTTATAGGTATAACTGCTTTAGCCCAAAATTACGATTTAGATACAAGTTTAACTAATTATGGAACTCCACCTGCGTTAAACAAACCAGGTTATTTACAAACTGTTACAGATCCACTATTTGATACCAAAATAACCAGAATTACTGGTGATGTTGGAGCTAATATTCCAAATGTTGGTGGCTCATGGCAAAACATAGCAAGACATGGTTATTCTGCAAGACAACCATGGAATGCAGATGAATCCCTTATATATCTTGATAGACATATAGGAGGACCTAGTTTATTTCTAGACGGCGAAACGTATGAAGTCATTAAACAAGCAAATGTGCCTGGAGGTAACGAACATAGATGGCACTCTACAGATCCCGACTTATTTTTAATACTTAGGGATGATGGTATCTATTCATGGAGCTATTCAACCGAAACAACAACAAAATTAATAGATATAAATGGGTATTCTAATACATCATTAGGATATACAGGTAATTACTCTATGGATGGCAATGTATTGGCTATGTTCGCAACAAGAAATTCCGATGGGCAACAAGTCGCATTTGGAGTTAATATAGCTACTCAAACTAAATTTCCAGATGTAGATTTAACAGGATGGAACGATATAGATTATACTACAACATCACCATTAGGAACGTATATAGTAGTTAATGGAACTTTTAGCGGTAGTAATGATGTTACCAAAATTTATGTAATGTCTACAGGTAACCAAACAGGGCCATTATGGAGTAGTTATGGAAGGCCTAGTCATTATGATGTCACCTTATATGAAGGCGTAGAATATGTGATAGGTAATTCTAAATCTAATCCAGACGATGGTAGAATTATTAAACGTAGAATGTCTGATGGGGAAGTTACAGTATTAACCCAAGGAGGTTATGGTAGTCATGGTTCAGCAAGGTCAATTCAAAGAGAGGGTTGGGTGTTTACACAAATGTCTAACTCAACAAGTTGGGGACCTTATTATGATGAAATTGTAGGTGTTAGTTCAAGTGGAGATAGAGTAGAAAGGTTAGTAAGTATTAGAGGTAGTTGGGGTGATTATGAAAACCAACCACATGCAGTCCCATCACCATCTGGAAGCAGAGTATTATACGCTAGTGATTGGAATAATAATGCACCACCTGTTCAAACTTATATTGTAGATTTTAGAGATAAATTAATAGGCGGAGGAGGTTCTAATAATGTTAATGCTGGAGCAGATATAGATATTTGTGAAGGAGACACCACGACGTTAACCGCAACTGGAGCTCAAAGTTATTTATGGAATACTGGAGAAACTACAGCAAGCATAACAGTAACACTTACTGAAACGACTACCTTCACAGTAACAGGAACTGCCTCTAATGGCGACACAAGTACCGATAGTGTTATTGTAAATGTAAACTCTATTCCTGTGGCAAATGCTGGAGTAGATGTAGAAATATGCGAAGGCGAAGACGCCACACTTTCTGCCTCAGGTGGAGATTCCTATCTATGGAGCAATGGAGAAACAACACAAAATATTACGATAAATCCCAATAGCACCACAATTTATTCCGTCATAGTCACACAGAATAGCTGTTCCAGTACCGACGAGGTCACTGTAACAGTCAAACCCAGGCAAACGATAAACGCTGGTAATGACGTGGACATCTATCTTGGCGAAAGCACTACTCTAACGGTTGTTGGAGAGGGTGACGTGCTTTGGAGCACAGGAGAAACTACATCCAGTATAACCGTAACACCAACAGTAACTACAACATATAGTGTTGAAGTGACCGAAATTAATGGGTGTACTGCCTATGATGAAGTGACTGTTACTGTTGTAGAACCAGTTGATGCCAATGCAGGAGACGACCAAACTATTTGTAGTGGTGAATCTGCTACATTAACAGCTTCAGGTGGTGACACCTATTTATGGAACACAGGGCAAACTACGGCAACCATAACTGTAAACCCAAATGCGACGACAACCTACACAGTTGAAGTATCTAATGCTTTTTCTTCAGGAGCTGACGATGTCACTGTTTTTGTAAATGAAACACCTACTGTTGATGCAGGAGCTGATGTGGACATTAACCTTGGTGAAACCACGACACTTACTGTAATTGGCACTGGGAGTATCTTATGGAGTACTGGCGAAACTACTGCAAGCATTAATGTATCACCAGACATGACAACAACTTATACTGTTGAAATTACTTCGACTAGTGGCTGTACAGCAACCGATGACGTTAAAGTAACGGTTATTGGAACGGTTGAACCAAATGCTGGAGCAGATATTGATATATGCGATGGAGAAACTGCCACATTAACTGCCACTGGAGGAGACACCTATTTATGGAGTACAGGAGAAACCACGGCAACAATAGTAGTGAACCCAAATACTACAACAACATATATTGTTGAAGTGTCTAATAGTGTTTCATCTGGCACCGATGATGTTACTGTTACAGTAAACGGTATTCCTGATGTTGATGCAGGAAGCGATCAAACCATCGATTTGGGAGAGTATGTAACACTTTCGGCTACTGGTGCAGACACTTATTTATGGAGTAATGGCGCCACACAACCCAATATTGCTGTGAGTCCGCAACAAACAACCGATTATTATGTGACTGGATATACCAATAATTGTTCAGACGTTGCGCAAGTTAGGGTAACAGTAGAAAATGTCTTAAATGCCAATGCAGGAAAAGACCAAATGATCTGTAATGGTGACACAGCCACATTAACAGCCTCAGGAGGTGATGAATACTTGTGGAGCACTGGAGAAACTACTAGAATAATAGAAGTATCGCCAACAACAGACACAGTTTATACCGTTGTTGTTTCAAATCAATTTGCGTCTGCGAGCGATGATGTTATGGTTACTGTAATGGATTGTGAAGAAGAAGAGGAAGAAATAGACCCAAATTACCATTTTGAGATATTCCCAAATCCAACAACTGATGGGGTATTAAAAATTTATTTGGGAGGTTTAAGTAATAATTCCAACATTTACATACATGATGCTATTGGAAAACTAATTCATTTTGAAACTATTGGAGATAACAATGGTTCAGTTTTTCAGAAGCAAATAAATATTTCTCAATTTAACCCAGGATTATATTTTGTAACACTTGAAGAATTAGAACAAAGCAATACAAAAAAGATAATTTTTAATTAAAAGTGAGAGATTTTTTAGTTCGTAAAACACTCAACATTATAGTAGTATTGTTGAGTGTTTTATTTTATACGAATATGTTTAAGTGTCGCTAGACTATCACAATTTTCTACAGTTAGAAGAAATTTATTTTTTTCAATTTTATCTTCAATAACATAGATTTTACAAGAATCTAATGTTGTATTGCTCAATGAGAAATTTACATTGCCCTTTCTTAAAACAGTATTAACTATGGATGTATCAATAGCTTTATTATCAATAAAAGTTTGAGCTTCAATTGAGTACTTTAAGGGTTTTGTATTTATGTTTTTTAAAACCCTAGCATTAGGGCCATAACTGCATGACGCTCTTTTTCCGCTTAAAAAAAATGCTAAAAAAATTAAACCAATGGCGAAACCACCTAGGTAGTAACCAACACGCTGAATAAGTTTCATATAGATTTAAAAAATTAGAAGATTGGCATCGCTGTAATCTAAACCAAACCAATCGGCAACAGACTTATTTGTTAAAATTCCGTGGTAAAAGTACAAACCATTTTTTAATCCACGGTCAAAACGAAGTGCATTTTCCAAGCCACCATTTTCAGCAATTTCCATGAGATAAGGTGTGAACATATTACTAATTGATACTGAGGCTGTTCTAGAATACCTAGCAGGAATATTTGGCACACAGTAATGTATAACTCCGTGTTTAATAAAGGTAGGTTTGTCGTGTCTGGTAATTTCGCTGGTTTCAAAGCAACCTCCCATATCTATGCTCACATCTATCACCACAGCACCAGTTTTCATTTGTGCTACCATGTCTTCGCTTACTAAAATAGGAGACCTGTTTTTCCCTCGTACAGCACCAATAGCAACATCGCAACGCTTTAAGGCTTTTAATAAATTTTTTGGTTGCATTGTTGACGTATATATGGCTCTTCCTAAATTATTTTGTAACGCTCTTAATTTAGAAATTGAACTATCAAACACCTTAATATTGGCACCAATACCTAAGGCAGACCTTACGGCAAATTCGCCAACGGTTCCAGCACCAATAATAACAACTTCGGTAGGAGGGACGCCACTTATATTGCCAAATAATAAACCATTACCATTATTGACATTCGATAATAACTCTGAAGCTATTAATACCGATGCTGTTCCAGCTATTTCACTCAATTGTTTAACCGCTGGATATGCACCATCTTCGTCACGAATAAACTCAAAACCAATGGCAGTAATGCGTTTTTTTGCTAAAGCCTCAAAATACGTTTTGTTTTGTGTTTTTATTTGTAATGCCGAAATGAGTATGGTTTGCGGATTAATGAGTTTAATCTCATCTAGTGTTGGTGGCTCTACTTTTAATAAAATAGGGCAGGAGAATACTTTGGAAGTGTCTTTGGTTATTTCGGCACCAGCTTCACTATAGTCTTTATCTTTAAACTTGGCACCTTTGCCTGCACCAGACTCAAACAGTACACGATGACCGTTATTAACCAATGCCGACACAGCATCTGGTGTTAAGCATACACGTTTTTCCTGAAACGATGTTTCCTTGGGAATACCAATAAATAAGTTGCCTTTGCGTTTAGAAACTTCTAGGGTTTCCTCTTGAGGAAGCAATTGTTCCTTGGTAAAAGGAGAGAGAGATTTACTCATAGTTTGGTTATTGAATAACCAAATTACAAATAAATTTTATAATTATAATTTGTTAGAAGTTTTAATCTTAAAAATAATCCGAAAACTTCCCCCAAAAGCCTTTACCACCAATTTTAAATTCTTCTTCTAATTCTTCAAGAGTTTTATTGGCATCATTTATTTTGTTGAACATTTTAGCTCTAACTAGATATATTGAAGGAATAACTATTGCCATTACTGGAAGTAAATATAATATTTGATTAGTTTCAGCAAATTCAACATCATCATTAATTACTTCAATAATTTGATATATATACATTGCAATTGGAACAAGTAATGCGTGATACCACCAGTGGCGACAAGTAAACATCCATATGAGGAGTAGAAGTAATGGAATTACCTTACCTAATAAAGTCCAGACTAAAATTTGAACACTTTCATAATAATTACTGGTATATATACCTAAAAAGGTGTCCCAAATCTTTTGATCAGGAACACCTTCCCATAGTGTGAATAAATAAGGAGTTATAGCGATAAAAGTAGCTATTAAACTGCCTATTATTAATTCTTTCTTACTACCTGCCGAGACCAGGTATTTTGACTTTTTTCTTGTCAATTTTTGTTGTGAGTTGCTCATTTAAGTCTAATAAATTAGTTGCTTCTGCTGTGAACAATACACCTCCAAAAATAGCGATAGCTAATAAATACTTTTTAGTTTTCATAATTCAAGGGATTTAATTAATTAATTAATACTACAAAGATAAAATGCATCACCTTTTAGAAGTGTTAATAAAATGTTAAAACCCTTTGTTTATGAGGTTTACGAGTTACGGAAAAACCGTAATATCGTGATTTTTGTTTGGGGTGTAAGCGCTATTTTTTACAATATTTTTCTGTTTTATTTTTTAATTTTCTCCAAAAACACCTAATTCTAGTGTTCGGGAACCGTCTTTATTGATTTTTATGTAAGAAATATCTGCTTTTTTTGGCAGAATTTCTTTTATGTTTTCTGGCCATTCAATAAAATTCCAATGTCCAGAATACAAATAATCTTCAATTCCTATATCTAAGACTTCAGTTACATCTTCAATTCTGTAAAAATCGAAATGATATACCTTATCATTAGTAACTTCATATTCGTTGACTATTGAGAATGTTGGGCTAGAAGCTTCGTCTAATCCACCTAGAGCTTTTACAAGCGCACTAATAAGAGTCGTTTTACCAGCTCCCATCTCACCATAAAACAATATGGTTTTATGTGTAGTGTTTGCTAGCAGTTCTTTAGCCACAGTATCAATAGATTGTATGTCAAATACCTTTTTCAATTGCACAATTTTATGCAATTATAACGCAAATATACATAAAAAACAACACAAAACAGCATTTCATCGATGTTTTTTGCATTTTATCCTTGTTTTAGATGTTTGAATATCACTTGTTTAGAATAGCCAATTCGTGCAAGTATTAATACTAACGAGGATTCAATACAGCAAAGGGTATAATAACTTCTTCTAGCGACACACCACCATGTTGATAGGTATTACGATAGTAACTCACATAATGATTGTAGTTATTTGGATAGGCGAAAAACAAATCGCCTTTGGCAAAAATAAACGAACTGCTCATAGAAAGGCTAGGTAAGTGGATATCTTTTGGGTTAGTGGCGGCATACACCTCTTTATCTTCGTACGTTAGACTACGCCCTGTTTTATAACGAAGATTTAAACTAGTATCCCTATCTCCAATAACTTTTGAAGGATTTTTTACACTAATAGTCCCATGGTCTGTGGTGATTATTAACTTAAAGCCCATTTGTTGCGCTTGTTGTATCATTTCAAATAAAGGTGAGTTTTTAAACCAACTCACAGTTAATGATCTATAAGCTTTATCGTTTGATGCTAATTCCTTGACCACTTCCATTTCGGTTTTGGAGTGTGATAGCATATCCACAAAGTTGTAAACCACCACTGTTAAGTCGTTATCTTTTTTTGATTTAAAGTTATCTACTAATTTTTTTCCTGACTTAAGGTTAGTGATTTTTGAGTATTCACATTTTAAATGCCCTAAGCCCAATCGTTTTAATTGCGCTTGCAAAAATTCGTTTTCAAACATATTTTTTCCACCTTCGTCTGTATCGTTTTTCCAGTAGTTAGGATGCAGTCGCTCCATATCACTTGGCATTAACCCAGAGAAAATGGCATTTCTTGCATATTGAGTAGCTGTTGGTAGGATACTATAATATGGTGTTTCGTATTCTTTTTTATAATAGGTTTGTATTATGGGTTCAAAAGCTTTCCATTGATCGTATCTTAAATTATCAATCAAAACAAATAGGGTAGGTTGCTCTTTACTTAGTTCTGGCACTACCTTTTCTCTGAATAAATTATGCGACATCGTTGGCGCATCAGAATTACCAAACCAGTCCTGATAATTTTTATCTATAAACTTCCCAAACTGCGCATTGGCTTCGCTTTTTTGAGATTCTAAAATTTCAAACATCGCTGGGTCATCAATATTTTCCAACTCCATTTCCCAGTAAATCAGTTTTTGGTATAGAGCTGACCACTCTTCGTAAGTGTTTACCATGGATAGGTCCATAGCAATCTTCCTAAACTCTTGCTGGTAATTTGAGGTTGTTTTTTCAGACACCAATCGTGTGTGGTCTAAATTCTTTTTAAGACTCAGTAATATTTGGTTTGGATTAACTGGTTTAATCAAATAATCGGCAATTTTGCTACCAATAGCTTCTTCCATAATATACTCTTCTTCACTTTTGGTAATCATCACTACAGGAATGTTGGCGCGTTTTTCTTTAATTTCCGAGAGCGTTTCCAATCCCGTTAATCCAGGCATATTTTCATCTAAAAAAACAATATCAAAATTCTTTTCTTCAATCACCTCTATAGCCTCGGTACCGCTTTGACATGTGGTAACATTGTAGTTTTTCTTTTCTAAAAATAATATGTGTGGTTTTAATAAATCTATTTCATCATCAACCCAAAGGATGTTTATGTTGCTCATATAATTATATTTGTATAACTTTTAATTAAAACAAGTTTGAACACGAAGAACAAACTCAAAATATTTAACGACCCAATTTACGGATTTATTACTATTCCCAATTCTTTAATTTTCGATTTAATTGAGCATAAATATTTTCAGCGTTTACGACGAATTACCCAAATGGGTTTGTCGTATTTAGTTTATCCAGGCGCACATCATACACGGTTTCATCATGCTTTAGGAAGTATGCATTTAATGCAAAAAGCCATTAGAATACTTCGTTTTAAAGGAGTTACAATTTCTAATGATGAAGAAAATGCCTTATTAATTGCCATTCTTTTACATGATATTGGTCACGGACCATTTAGTCATGCCATGGAGCACAGTATAGTAAAAGGTATTTCTCACGAGGAAATATCAGTACTTTTTATGGAAAAACTGAATGAAGAATTTAACGGAAGTTTAACGCTTGCTATACAAATATTTAAAGGTGAGCATCCAAGAAAGTTTTTATATCAATTGGTTTCAAGCCAATTGGATATGGATAGAGCCGATTATTTAAAACGTGATAGTTTTTATACTGGTGTAGCCGAAGGAAATGTAAATAGTGAGCGATTAATTACTATGCTAAATGTAGTTGAAGACCAATTGGTAATTGAAGAAAAAGGCATTTATAGTATTGAAAAATTCCTGACAGCAAGACGATTAATGTATTGGCAAGTGTACTTGCATAAAACAAGCTTAGTTGCCGAACAATTGCTTATTAGAGTTTTAAAACGAGCCAACGAATTAACCAACCAAGGTGTTAATTTGCCAGCTAGCAACGCATTGTTATATTTTTTAAAAAATGATGTTACTAAGGAATCATTTACTGATGAAAGTTTAGAAATTTTCTCAAAATTGGATGATTACGATATCGTTTCAGCTTTAAAGGAATGGCAATATCATAACGATTTTGTACTGAGCAATCTATGCGATATGATTATTAACAGGGAATTGCTAAAAATTAAAATAAAAAATAAAAAAATAAAAGGTGAACGCTTAAATAAGCATATTGATAAGCTCAAAACTGTTTATAACATTACAGAAACTGAAGCTGAATATTTTGTGTTTAAAGGTGAAATATCGAATCAAGCGTACCAACGGGACTCACAGCAAATAAGTATCTTATATAAAACTGGTAAAGTAGTTGAAGTTGCCAAAGCATCAGACTATTTAAATCTTAAAGCATTAGCCAAACCTGTAACCAAGTATTATATATGCTTTCCAAAGGCAAAACTTTAGTACATTTTTTATACTTTTGCGACAATGAACTTTACTGCAACACAAATAGCTGGAATTTTAGAAGGTGATATCGTTGGAAACCCTGACGTTGAAGTTTCTAAACTTGCAAAAATAGAAGAAGGTACCAAAGGGACTTTAACGTTTTTAGCAAACCCAAAATACACACATTTTATATATGATACACAGGCTTCTATAACTATTGTAAATAAAGATTTTGAGCCTGAAATCGCAATTGCAACTACCTTGATTAAGGTTGACGATGCCTATAAAGCGTTTTCAAAATTATTGGAATATTACAACCAGGTTAAAATGAATAAGTTTGGAGTAGAGCAACCTAGTTTTATATCAGAATCAGCCAACTATGGTGACAATATTTATGTTGGTGCGTTTTCGTATGTAGGCGACAATGTTGCCATTGGCGACAATGTTAAAATCTTCCCTGGTTGTTATGTTGGTGATAATGTAACAATTGGCGATAATGTTGTCTTGTTTGCAGGCGCTAAGGTATATTCCGAAACTGTTATTGGTAATCACTGTGTCATTAATTCAGGAGCTATTATAGGAGCAGACGGTTTTGGTTTTGCGCCCAACGAAAAAGGAGAGTATAATAAAGTACCACAAACTGGCAATGTGATATTAGAAGATTATGTAGATATAGGTGCTGCCACAACTATTGATAGAGCTACTCTTGGTTCTACAATTATTAGAAGAGGTGTGAAACTCGATAACCAAATACAAATTGCACATAATGTTGAGATTGGTAAAAACACAGTAATAGCGGCGCAAACTGGTGTTGCTGGTTCAACCAAAATCGGCGAAAATTGCCAAATTGGAGGTCAAGTAGGTATTGTTGGACATGTAACTATAGGTAATAATGTAAAAGTGCAAGCGCAATCTGGAATAGGCAGAAATGTAAAAGACAACGAGGTATTGCAAGGGTCGCCCGCTTTAACTTATGGCGATTATAACAAATCTTATGTGTATTTTAAGAATTTACCAAAAATTGTAAAAGGAATAAACGATTTAGAAAAAAAAATAAATGACAGTAATTAGTACAGAAATTAAGCAAAAAACAATAGCCAAGGATGTTTCGCTTACTGGAGTTGGCCTACATACTGGAAAAAATGTAACCTTAACTTTTAAACCAGCCGAAGCCAACAATGGGTATACATTTAGGCGTATTGATTTAGAAGGAAGTCCAATTATAAAAGCCGATGCCAATTATGTAACAAATACACAAAGAGGTACGTGCTTAGAAAAAAATGGTGTGACCATTCAAACCTGTGAGCATGTTTTGGCTGCATTGGTTGGATTACAAATAGATAATGTAATTATTGAATTAGATGCTTCAGAACCACCAATAATGGATGGGTCTTCAAAGTTTTTTGTTGAAGCGCTTGAATCTGCTGGAACAGTTGAATTGGATGCTTTTATTGAAGAATATGTTGTAAAAGAAGTAATTTCCTATGTAGATGAAGAGTCTGGCAGCGAGATTACTGTTATTCCAGCACTTTCATACCAAGTGACAACCATGGTAGATTTTGGAACCAAAGTTTTAGGGACACAAAATGCCACACTGCAAAACATTTCAAACTTTAAGAAAGATATTTCAGATTCGAGAACATTTAGCTTCTTACATGAAATAGAAATGCTTTTGGAAAATGGTCTAATTAAAGGCGGTGACTTAAATAATGCTATTGTATATGTCGATAAAGAGCTGTCACCAGATACAATGGAGCGCCTAAAAGAAGCTTTTGGGAAAGATGATATTTCTGTTAAACCTAACGGAATCCTAGATAATTTAACCTTACATCATCCTAACGAAGCTGCAAGACATAAGCTATTGGATGTCATTGGTGATTTAGCTTTAATTGGCACCAGAATTAGAGGTAAAGTAATCGCCAATAAGCCTGGACATTATGTAAACACACAGTTTGCAAAGAAAATGTCAAAAATCATTAAGATTGAAAAAAGAAATAATGTTCCAGATATAGATTTAAACCAAGAACCATTAATGGATGTTAACCAAATAATGAATATGTTACCACACAGGCAACCATTTTTGTTATTGGATAAGGTTTTCGAGTTATCAAAATCTCACGTTATAGGCACAAAAAATGTCACGATGAACGAAGGTTTTTTTGCTGGACATTTTCCTGGAGCGCCAGTAATGCCTGGAGTATTGATTGTTGAAGCCATGGCACAAACAGGCGGAATATTAGTATTAAGCACAGTACCAGACCCAGAAAATTATTTGACATTCTTTATGAAAATGGATAATGTTAAGTTTAAACAAAAAGTAGTGCCAGGAGATACGCTTATTTTTAAATGCTCGTTAATAACACCAATAAGGAGAGGTATTTGCCACATGCAAGGGTATGCTTATGCCAATGGAAAACTCTGTGCCGAAGCTGAATTAATGGCTCAAATAACTAAAGTTAAATAATTATGAACCAACCACTTGCCTACGTACATCCTGGTGCTAAAATAGCAAAGAATGTTGTTATCGAACCTTTTACAACAATCCATAACAATGTCGTAATTGGAGAAGGAACTTGGATTGGGTCTAATGTAACCATAATGGAAGGTGCTCGTATCGGTAAAAATTGCAGTATTTTTCCTGGTGCAGTTATTTCGGCAGTTCCGCAAGACTTAAAATATAACGATGAAGATACCACAGTTGAAATTGGTGATAATGTAACCATTAGAGAGTGTGTTACCATTAATAGAGGTACCACAGATAAAATGAAAACCGTTATTGGTAATAACTGCTTAATAATGGCATATTGCCATATTGCTCATGATTGTATTGTGGGTAATAACTGTATTTTTTCAAATAATAGCACCTTAGCTGGTCATATAACAGTAGGAGATTATGTGGTTTTAGCTGGTATGACAGCTGTTCATCAGTTTTGTTCTATTGGAAATCACGCCTTTGTAACTGGAGGTTCTTTGGTTAGAAAAGATGTGCCACCATTTGTTAAGGCAGCTAGAGAGCCTTTATCTTATGTAGGAATCAATTCTGTTGGTTTGCGTCGCAGAGGTTTTGCTTCAGAAAAAATACGTGAAATTCAGAATATTTATCGCTTGTTATATCAACAAAATTATAACAACACCCAAGCTTCAGAGATTATTGAAGCTGAAATGGAAGCAACACCCGAGCGTGATGAAATCCTGCAATTCATTAAGAATTCACATCGAGGAATTATGAAAGGATACTTTAAATCAAATTGATTTTTAAGAAAAAGACTATAGAGAATAGAAGATAGACAATAGAGAAGTCTTTCAACTTAATAACAAATAACTAAACAAAATATGGCAAGTACTTCAGATATTAGAAACGGATTATGTATTAAATACAATCACGATATATACAAAATTATAGAATTTTTGCACGTAAAACCTGGAAAAGGACCAGCATTTGTTCGTACTAAACTTAAAAGTGTAACTACAGGAAAAGTATTGGATAATACGTTTTCAGCAGGACACAAAATAGACGATGTAAGAGTTGAAACTCATAAATTTCAATTCCTGTATCATGATGGTGAGTTTTACCATTTCATGAATGAGGCAGATTACACTCAGATTCGTTTATTAGAAGCTGCTTTAGATAGACCAGATTTGATGAAGGAAGGAGAAGTGGTGACAATTTTAATAAATACTGAAGATAACATGCCATTATCTGTAGAAATGCCTGCAAGTGTAATTTTAGAGGTAACTGCTACAGAACCTGGAGTAAAAGGAAATACTGCAACAAACGCTACAAAACCTGCAACTGTTGAAACTGGAGCTACTGTTAACGTCCCTTTATTTATCAATGAAGGCGACAAAATTAAAGTTGAAACAGAAAAAGGAACTTACAAAGAGCGTATTAAAGAATAAGTTTCCTCTCACATGAAATTTCCTAAAGAGTATTCGTTAAAAGAAATTGCATCAATAATTGATTGTGATTATGTTGGTAATGATGATTTTCCGGTTTTAGGAATAAATGAAATACACGTTGTTACTCCTGGAGATATTGTGTTTGTTGACCATCCTAAATATTATGATAAAGCACTACAATCTGCAGCTACAATTGTGTTAATCAATAAAGATGTTGATTGCCCTAAAGGAAAGGCTCTTCTAATTTCTGATGACCCATTTAGGGATTTTAATAAGTTAACACAGCATTTTAAGCCATTTCAATCATCTAATAGTGCTATTTCAAAAAGTGCAACAATAGGCAAGGATACAATTATACAGCCAAATTGTTTTATTGGTAATAACGTAGTGATTGGTGATAACTGCACCATACATTCTAATGTTAGCATTTATGATGATGCAGTTATAGGAAATAGCGTAACAATCCATTCTGGAACAATTTTAGGAGCTAATGCCTTTTATTATAAAAAGCGACCTAGCGGTTATGATAGATTACTATCAGGTGGTCGTGTGGTTATTGAAGATTCAGTTGATATAGGCGCAGCTTGCACCATAGACAAAGGCGTCACAGCCGACACAAAAATAGGTAAAGGCTCTAAACTTGATAATCAAATACAAATAGGACACGATACAGTCATTGGTGAAAATTGTTTAATAGCTTCACAAACTGGTATTGCTGGCTGTGTTGTTGTAGAAGATAATGTAACTATTTGGGGACAAGTTGGAGTAAAAAGTGGTATTACAATTGCTAGTGGCACGGAGCTGTATGCGCAATCAGGATTAGGACATTCTACAGACGAAAACAAGGCCTATTTTGGCTCTCCTGCATCAGAAGCTAGAGAAAAATTTAAGGAAATGGCGTATGTTAGAAAAATCCCTGAGATTCTCGAAAAACTAAAAAACAAAAAAACTTAGTCAGATTTAGATTTGTACAAAAATTAAAGACCAAAACACTTTAAAATTTAGTTGCAAAAAATTACTTTTGCCACGTCTTAATTAAATTAATAAACAAAAACACAAATGAGCGTTTTAGTAAATAAAGATTCAAAAATTATTGTTCAAGGATTTACAGGAAGTGAAGGTACATTTCATGCTTCACAAATGATAGAATATGGTACCAATGTAGTTGGAGGTGTTACTCCCGGAAAAGGTGGTCAAACACACTTAGATAAACCTGTTTTTAATACGGTTGAAGAAGCGGTAAATCAAGTGCAAGCAGATACAACAATTATTTTTGTACCACCAGCTTTTGCTGCCGATGCTATTATGGAAGCGGCCGATGCTGGAATTAAGGTGATTATCACTATAACGGAAGGTATTCCAGTGGCTGATATGATTAAAGCCTCAGATTATATAAAAAGCAGAAACTGTCGCCTAGTAGGTCCTAACTGTCCTGGAGTAATAACTCCTGGTGAAGCTAAGGTTGGCATTATGCCAGGTTTTGTGTTTAAAAAAGGAAATGTAGGTATTGTGTCTAAATCTGGAACTTTAACTTATGAGGCTGCAGACCAAGTGGTAAAACAAGGTTTAGGAATTACGACAGCTATTGGTATTGGCGGTGACCCAATTATAGGTACTACTACTAAAGAAGCAGTAGAAATGTTAATTAATGACCCAGAAACTGAAGCAGTGGTTATGATTGGTGAAATTGGAGGTCAGTTAGAAGCTGATGCTGCAAATTGGTACAAAGAAAGTGGTAGTAAAAAACCTGTAGTTGGTTTTATTGCTGGCGAAACAGCTCCTGCTGGACGTACCATGGGACACGCTGGGGCAATAGTAGGAGGAAGCGACGATACTGCTCAAGCAAAAAAGAAGATTATGAAAGCTTGTGGAATTCATGTAGTAGATTCACCCGCCGAAATTGGTAAAAAAGTAGCTGAAGTAATGGCTTAAAATATAATATAGAGTATTGATATTCTGTTAAAAACCTCACAAGATTTTGTGAGGTTTTTTTATTTGGTGCAACTTGTATTTGCTATATTTGAATAACCATAAACCAATTAAGTAAATATGAAATTATTAGAAGGTAAAACAGCTATTATCACAGGTGCAAGTAGAGGAATTGGTAAAGGAATTGCTCAAGTGTTTGCCCAACAAGGCGCAAACGTTGCATTTACATATAGCTCGTCTGTTGAGGCAGCAAACGAACTAGAAAAAGAGTTAAACGAACTAGGCATAAAGGCCAAGGGTTATAAAAGTAACGCTGCTAGTTTTACAGAAGCCCAAGAACTAGCCGATGAAGTACTTAAAGAATTTGGAAGCATCGATATATTGATTAACAATGCAGGAATCACCAAAGATAATTTATTGATGAGAATGGGTGAGGAGGATTTCGATAAAGTCATCGAAGTCAACCTTAAATCGGTGTTTAATATGACCAAAGCTGTACAACGTACCATGCTAAAACAGCGCAAGGGTTCAATTATTAATATGAGTTCGGTAGTTGGTGTAAAAGGAAATGCAGGACAAACAAATTATGCAGCGTCTAAAGCTGGAATTATTGGATTTTCAAAATCTGTTGCTTTGGAATTGGGTTCAAGAAATATAAGAAGTAACGTGATTGCACCTGGTTTTATTGAAACCGAAATGACTGCCAAATTAGATGAAGATACCGTAAAAGGTTGGCGAGCAGCAATTCCATTAAAACGTGGAGGAACACCTGAAGATATTGCCAATGCTTGCGTGTTTTTAGCGAGTGATTTATCAGCATATGTCACAGGACAAACGCTAAACGTTGATGGTGGAATGTTAACTTAGATATTACGATAAGATATTGCAAACAGAAACATTATTATATATTATCATAGCTGGAATAGCAGCGCTTTTTTTAGCGCTGTTTCAGTATTTATATAAATCTAAAAAGCGAAAATTAAATCCCATATTTTCACTATTAAGATTTATCACGATTTTTAGTGTTTTGTTATTGATTATTAATCCAAAGTTTGAAAAGGTAACGGTTTATAACGAAAAACCTAATCTTGTTGTTGTGGTTGACGATTCAGAATCTATCAAGCATTTAGGTCAAGATGAGAGCGTACATCAATTACTTAATTCAATAAAAAACAATCAGGAATTAAACAATAGATTTAATCTTGACATTTACAGTTTTGGTTCTGAGTTTTTAAAGATGGACTCACTCAGCTTTAATCAGTCGCAAACTAACTATACTTCTGTATTTAGTAACCTTGAACAAATTTATAAAGAGTCAAATTCTCCTACAGTTTTAATTACTGATGGCAATCAAACATTTGGAAGAGATTATGAGTTTTCTTCAAGGCAATATAAGCAACCTATTTTCCCTGTTATTCTTGGTGATACCATTACCTATTCCGATTTAAAAATCCAACAACTTAATGTCAATAAGTATGCTTATTTAAAAAATAAGTTTCCTGTCGAAGTTATTGCGGTTTATAATGGTAATACTTCTGAAACGTCAACGTTAACAATTAAAAAAGGAAATGCAACCGTATATTCAACCAATTTGCAGTTCTCAAAAAGCAAAAACTCACATACTCTAAATATTACGTTGCCTTCCAATAATGTTGGTATCAATAGTTATGTAGTATTATTATCACCACTACCAACCGAAAAAAATACAGTAAACAACTCAAAGCCTTTTGCTTTAGAGGTTATTGACCAAAAAACCAACGTAGCTATTGTTGCGTCTATATCGCATCCTGACATTGGTGTATTAAAAAAATCCATTGAAAGTAATGAACAGCGTAGTGCTTTTATTGTTGCTCCAAGTGAGTATTTGAATAACAAAGAAGATTACCAAATGGTTGTATTATATCAGCCTAACAGCAGTTTTAAAGATGTTTTTGAGTCTTTGAACACCGAAGGAAAAAACCGCTTTATAATTTCTGGAATTAATACTGATTGGGTCTTTTTAAACAGCATCCAAAATGTTTTTCAGCAAAAAATAACTTTGCAAGAAGAAAGTTTTCAAGCAGTTTACAATGATAATTTCACTACTTTTTTACCTGGTGATTTGAGTTTTGATAATTTGCCACCTTTAGAATCTGAGTTTGGTGATGTTGATTTTAATATTCCTGTTGAAACACTATTATTTAAGAGTATAAATGGCAATATAGTTGAAGAAGCATTATTGGTCACTTACGAAAATGTTGGTGAAAGAGGTGTCGTGTTATTTGGTGAAGGGCTTTGGCGTTGGCGCTCACAAAGTTATTTAGATACTAATTCTTTTAACCAATTTGATGATTTTATTGGGAAAATAGTGCAATATACAGCTTCTAATAAGCGTCGAAATAGGCTAAACGTTAGTTATGAATCATTTTATAATGGAAGCGATAATATTAAAATCACGGCACAATTCTTTAACAAAAATTATGAATTTGATGCAGCGGCTTCTTTGGAAATTGTACTAAAAAATATTGAAACAAACGAAACAACAACAATTCCTTTAGTGTTGCAGCAAAATAGTTATGAAGTGAATTTAAATAATTTCCCGCCAGGAGATTACGATTTTACTGTAAGGGCAAATGGAGGCGAAGTGACATCATCTGGTCGTACTAAAATCTTAGATTATAATGTCGAAAAACAATTTTTAAATGCTAATGTTTCTAGGCTTGAACGTATTGCCAAAAATAGCAGCGGAACTAGTTATTTTATTGATGGTACAACGTCATTAATAACCAATTTGATTAACGATTCAAGATTTGTGACTGTCCAAAAAAGCAATAAAAATGTTGTACCTTTGATAGATTTTAAAATTCTCTTGATTCTCATAGTATTGAGTTTGACGATTGAGTGGTTTTTAAGAAAATACAACGGACTAATTTAATAACATTAACAATAAAATAACATGGAAAAATTACCAAAGATTGGCATACCAATCATTTTTACTTTAATCGTTTTAATTATACTAATATCAAAATCTGCTGTGACTATTGGGCCAGGTGAAGGAGGCGTGATATTTGAACGTTTAGGAGATGGAATAAATACTGAAAAAACCTACGGAGAAGGATTTCATATTGTAGCTCCTTGGAATGATATGATTGTACGCAAAGTTCGTCAACAGTCTGTTTCAGACCAAATGAATGTACTGTCAGTTAATGGACTAGAAGTTAAAGTAAACGGTACTATATGGTATGAGCCAGAGTATAGTAATCTAGGAAGCTTAATTAAAACAAAAGGAGAAGATTATGAAAACGAATTACTTGACCCAGCCATTAATGCTGCAGCTAGAAGTGTTGTTGGGCGTTACACACCTGAGCAGTTATATTCAAGTAAAAGAGATGTTATTGAGCAAGAAATATTAGATGAAGTTACTAAACTTTTAGACGGTCAGTTCTTAATAGTAAAGCGTGTATTGGTTGAAGATGTTCAATTACCACCAACAATTAAAGATGCCATAGAGCGTAAATTAAAGCAAGAGCAAGAATCTTTGGAGTATGAGTTTAGATTGGTAACCGCCGATAAAGAAGCTGAAAAACAGCGTATTGAAGCACAAGGTAAAGCAGATGCCAACAAAATTTTAAGTGCTTCATTAACAGATAAAATCCTTCAAGATAAAGGGATAGAAGCTACAATGAAGCTAGCAGAATCACCAAACAGTAAAGTGGTTGTAATTGGTTCTGGAAAAGATGGCTTACCATTAATTTTAGGAAATAATTAAAAATATTTGGATTTATAAATATTAATTCACAATATTTGTACAGACAAAAAAAACAAATGACTTTTATTCAATTACATCATCATCATTTTCATATCTCCGCTCAAGTGAGTTGAAAATGTATTGAATAAAACCAAGATATTTAAAAACCGTTTGAGTAAATCAAGCGGTTTTTTATTTCATAAAAATAAAATCCTACCAAAAGATTTACTCAAACACATAAAAAACATAATGAGTAAATTAAAAATTGCAGTTCAAAAATCAGGCAGATTAAATGAAGACTCTATGAGGCTTCTTAAAGACATTGGTATTTCTATAGATAATGGTAAAGACCAATTGAAAGCGTCGGCTAATAATTTTCCTTTAGAAGTATTCTATTTGCGTAATGGTGATATTCCACAATATTTGCGCGATGGAGTCGTAGATATAGCTATCATTGGCGAAAACGTATTAATCGAAAAAGGAAACGATATACAGTATGTTGAAAAATTGGGATTCTCAAAATGTCGTGTGAGTATCGCTGTTCCAAAATCAGCAAAACATACTAGTATTAAGGATTTAGAAAATAAACGTATTGCTACATCTTACCCAAATACGGTCAATCAATTCCTAGAAAAGAACAGTGTAAATGCAGACTTACACATTATTAATGGTTCGGTAGAAATTGCACCAAATATAGGTTTAGCCGATGCAATTGTAGATATAGTTTCTAGTGGAAGTACGCTTTTTAAAAACAATTTAAAAGAAGAAGAAACGATATTAAAGTCAGAAGCTGTATTGGCAGTATCTCCTTTAATTTCTTCTGAAAACCAAGAAATCTTGAATAAGATTCAATTTAGAATTCAATCGGTTTTAAAAGGGAGAGATTCAAAGTATGTGTTGTTGAATGCACCAAACGAAAAACTTAAAGATATTATAAAAATTCTTCCAGGAATGAAAAGCCCAACTGTTTTGCCATTAGCTGAAAAAGGTTGGAGCTCTGTGCATACCGTAATAAGTAAAAATCAATTCTGGGAAATTATAGATGAGCTTAAGCAAAAAGGAGCTCAAGGAATATTAGTTTGTCCAATTGAAAAAATGGTGCTTTAAGATGAAAAAAATAATAAATCCAAATAAAGAGACATGGACAACAATTCTCGAAAGACCCACACAAACCGTGGAGGATATTGAGAATACCGTTAATCAAATTTTTCAAGATGTTCAGCAAAATGGCGATTTTGCAGTTTCAAAATACACGTCTATGTTTGATGGGATAGAACTTGAAGATAGCCTTGTTTCAAATGAAGAAATAGAAAAAGCTACAAATACTATTTCTGATGAATTAAAAATAGCCATCAACCAAGCTAAACAAAACATTGAAACATTTCATAAAGCACAAAAAACTTCAAAAATTGAAATAGAAACAACCAAGGGTGTGCAATGTTGGCAAGAAAAAAGACCAATCGAAAAAATAGGATTGTATATCCCAGGAGGAACAGCTCCTTTGTTTTCTACAGTCTTAATGTTAGCAATTCCAGCTCAAATTGCATGTTGCAAAGAAATTGTGTTGTGTTCTCCTCCAAATAATGAAGGAAACATTGCCAACGAAATATTATATGCTGCACAACTTTGTGGTTGTACAAAAATTATTAAAGTTGGTGGCATTCAAGCCATTGCAGGATTGACTTTTGGAACAGCAACAATCCCTAAAGTGTATAAAATTTTCGGACCAGGAAATCAGTTTGTAACCGTCGCAAAACAGTTGTCCACTAAATACGGAATAGCAATTGATATGCCTGCTGGCCCAAGTGAATTATTAGTTGTTGCTGATGATTCAGCGAATGCAGCTTATGTCGCGTCCGATTTGTTAAGTCAAGCAGAACACGGCACTGACAGTCAGGTGATTTTGGTATCCACTTCAAAAGCGCTAATGAATGATGTTGAAAAAGAAGTATACGAGCAATTAAAATTACTACCTAGAAAAGCGATAGCAGAAAAAGCGATTAATAATTCGAAATTAATCTATGTAGAAAATGATGAAATTGCTTTAGACCTCATTAATGAATATGGCCCAGAACATTTTATTATTTGTACTGACGACAACGATTTTTACGTAAAAGGAATTAGTAATGCAGGTTCGGTATTTATTGGTAATTATACGCCAGAAAGTGCTGGCGATTATGCTTCTGGCACGAATCATACCTTACCAACCAATGGGTTTTCAAAAGCCTATTCTGGTGTGAATTTAGATAGCTTTACTAAGAGTGTAACGTTTCAAAATATAACAAAGGAAGGCTTATTAAATATTGGAAAAACTATAGAGTTAATGGCAGAAGCTGAAGGCTTGCAAGCACACAAAAATGCTGTAACATTAAGACTAAAGGATTTAAAAACGTAATTACTTGTCATTCCGCACTTGATGCGGAATCCACTTTGAAATATGAATATGGAACAAAATTTCAAAATAAATAATCTGATAAGAGAAAACATAAAGGCTTTAAAACCATATTCCTCTGCAAGGGATGAATATAAAGATGCTAAAGGCAATATGGTGTTTCTTGATGCAAATGAAAACCCGTTTAATAATGGCGTTAACCGTTATCCAGACCCTCAACAAAAGTGTCTAAAGACGCAATTAAGTAAAATAAAAAATGTTTCAGTTGAGCAAATCCTGTTAGGCAATGGAAGTGATGAAGTGTTGGATTTAATTTTCAGGGCATTTTGCGAACCTAAAAAGGATAATATCATCACATTACCACCAACGTACGGCATGTATGGTGTTTTAGCGAACATTAACGACGTTGAAAACATTGAAATTGAATTGGAAGATGATTTTCAACCTAATATGGATGAAATTTCTCGCGCAGCACATACACACACCAAACTATTATTTTTATGTTCGCCAAATAATCCAACAGGAAATAGTTTTGCCAAAGGAAAAATTGAAAAACTTCTAAAAATGTTTAGAGGCTTGGTGGTTATCGATGAAGCTTATATTGATTTCTCAGAACAAGAAAGTTGGTCAAATCGTTTGGAGGAATTTCCTAATTTAATTGTCACACAAACGCTATCAAAAGCCTATGGTATGGCAGGAATTCGATTAGGAATTTGTTATGCCTCTAAGGAGATTATTTCAGCTTTAAGCAAAATCAAGCCACCTTATAACGTCAATGAGTTAACGCAACAAAAAGCTCTAGAACGTTTGTCAAAACCTGAAGAAGTAGTAACTGAAATTCAAAAGATTTTAAAACAACGTGATTGGATAAGCTCTCAATTAAATGAGATTCCATTCGTTGAAACCGTTTTTCCATCTGATGCCAATTTTGTGCTGGCAAAAGTAGATAATGCCACAAAAAGATACAATCAACTTATTGAAAAAGGCATAGTCGTTAGAAACCGAACTAATCAATCAGGTTGTGAAGATTGTTTGCGGTTTACAGTTGGAGCTCAAGAGGAGTGTGAGAGGTTAATTGAATCGCTAAAAGAAATAAAATAACTTTTGTCATTCCGCACTTGATGCGGAATCCACAAAAAAATATAAATTTAAAAGATTCCTGCCTACGCAGGAATGACAGAAACCATGAAAAAAGTACTATTCATAGATAGAGACGGAACACTAATAAAAGAACCAGCCGACGAGCAAATTGATGCGTTCGAAAAATTGATATTTTACCCAAAAGTATTTCAATACATGAGTAAAATCTGTAGCGAACTAGATTTTGAAATCGTCATGATTACCAATCAAGACGGTTTAGGAACCGAAATATATCCAGAAAATACCTTTTGGCCAGTACATAACTTCGTCCTAGATACGTTTAAAAATGAAGGCGTTGAGTTTGAAGAACAATTTATTGATAGAACATTCGCAAAAGACAACGCACCAACACGTAAACCTAACACAGGCTTATTAACCAAGTATTTCTCTGAGGATTACGATTTAGAAAACTCTTTTGTTATTGGCGACCGCTTAACAGATGTTGAATTAGCTAAAAACCTAAATGCAAAAGGGATTTATATCAACGACAACACAAATTTAGGAGCTGACGAAATTACGGTAAAACGTGACGAGTTAGATAGTTATATCGCTCTTGAAATCAACGATTGGGAAGAAATTTACAGTTTCTTAAAAGCAAAAGAGCGAACAGGAAGTATCGTACGCAACACCAATGAAACCAAGATAAATATTAGCTTAAATCTTGATGGCACAGGAAAAAGTAACATTGACACAGGCATTGCATTTTTTGACCACATGTTGGACCAAATTGCACGTCACGGTCAAATGGATTTAGACATAAAAGTACAAGGCGATTTGGAAGTTGATGAACACCACACTATTGAAGATGCAGCCATTGCACTTGGTGAATTATTTAATGAAGTTTTAAGAAATAAACTCGGTATTGAACGCTATGGTTTTTGTTTACCAATGGATGACTGTTTAGCGCAAGTTGCAATTGATTTTGGTGGACGTAACTGGCTCGTCTGGGAAGCAGATTTTAAACGCGAAATGATAGGTAAAATGCCAACTGAAATGTTTATGCATTTCTTTAAATCGTTTACAGATGGAGCGAAATGTAACCTAAACATAAAAGCAGAAGGTACTAACGAGCATCACAAAATAGAAGCCATATTTAAAGCTTTTGCAAAAGCAATTAAAATGGCTGTAAAACGTGATTTAGAGAAAATGATTTTACCATCAACCAAAGGTGTGTTATAATGAAAATTGCAATTATTGATTATGGTGCCGGAAATATTAAAAGCATACAGTTTGCTTTTAAACGCTTAGGTTATGATGCTGTATTAACAAGCGATGTGGAAACAATCCAACAAGCAAATAAGGTTGTTTTTCCAGGTGTAGGAGAAGCAAATCATGCTATGTCTATGCTAAAGGCTTCCGGATTAGATGACATTATTCCAGAGTTAAAACAACCCGTTTTAGGAATTTGTTTGGGTATGCAACTCATGTGCAATCACACTGAAGAAAGTGATACTAAAGGCTTAGGCATTTTTGATGTAGATGTAAAACGATTTTCAAATGTTGTTAAAGTCCCACAAATGGGCTGGAATACCATTACAAATTTAAAATCAGATTTGTTTTTAGGCATTCAAGACAATGAATATATGTACTTAGTGCATAGCTACTATGCTGAACAAAGTAGAGATACTATTGCTACTACAAGTTATGAAACCAACTATGCGTCTGCATTGCAAAAAGACAACTTTTACGGCGTTCAATTTCACCCAGAAAAGAGTAGTAAAGCAGGAGAGCAGTTATTAAAGAATTTTTTAGAGTTATGAAGTTAGAAAACAATTGGAAATACAAAAGCTTAGAAAGTCTTGAAAAGAGAACTTGGGATTATCTGAGTGAAGAAGAAAGTTATCTTTTAACAACTTGTTATAAATTGACAAAGAAACCTGTAGGAGAGTTTGATGTCGAAGATTTGAGAATTATGATTGGTCAAGATATAGGGCTTAATTTCCTGATGCCTTTAGCAATTGAAATTTTAGATAAGGATATATTAGCTGAGGGACATTTTTATGAAGGAGATCTATTAAAAAGTGTTTTGACATCTGATATTAAATATTGGAAAAGAGAAAAAACAAATTGGAAGATGATTTGTAAGCTTATGGAAAATAACTTTAAAAAACTAAATGATTTTGATACAACTAAAAGTATAAAGAACGGTTGGTTTGAAAGCTACTCAAAATTTAAACAAATTAATAACTAAAAATTAGATTCCTGCTTTCGCAGGAAATGTTATGAGAATAATACCAGCCATAGATATTATAGACGGAAAGTGTGTAAGACTAACTAAAGGTGATTACAACACTAAAAAAGTATATAATGAAAACCCATTAGAAGTTGCGAAAATGTTTGAAGATTCAGGAATTGAGTTTCTTCATGTTGTTGATTTAGATGGTGCGAAAGCAAGCCATATAGTAAATTATAAAGTATTAGAACAAATTGCGACTAAAACCAAGTTAAACATTGATTTTGGTGGTGGCTTAAAATCTAATGAAGATTTAAAAATCGCTTTTGATTCTGGTGCCAATCAAATTACTGGTGGCAGTATTGCAGTGAAGAACCCAGCGATGTTCGAGTCATGGATTGAAACTTATGGTTCAAACCGAATCATTCTTGGTGCTGATTGCAATCCCAATGCTTCGGGAGGAAAAATTGCTGTTTCTGGTTGGCAAGAAGAAAGCGAGCTTAAGGTTATCCCATTTATTAAAAATTATCAAAAGAAAGGTGTGTCTTATGTGATTTGTACAGATATTTCTAAGGATGGAATGCTTGAAGGGCCTTCATTTGATTTATACAAAAGAATATTAGCTGAATGTCATTCTAAGCAAAACGAAGAATCTATAAAACTTATAGCCTCTGGAGGTATTTCCTCATATGAAGAATTGCCCAAACTTGTTGAATTTGGTTGTGAAGGTATTATTATTGGTAAAGCAATTTATGAGAACAGAATTAGCCTAAAACAATTAGAACAATTTATTATAAACCACTAATATGCTTGCAAAACGAATCGTGCCTTGTTTAGATATTAAAAACGGAAGAACCGTAAAAGGTGTCAATTTTGTGAACCTTATTGATGCTGGAGACCCTGTTGAATTAGCAAAGCAATATGCCCTAGCTGGTGCTGATGAACTAGTGTTTTTAGATATTTCAGCAACATTGGAAGGTCGTGCTACTACGTTAGACATGGTATTGCGTGTTGCAGAACATGTAAATATTCCGTTTACTGTTGGTGGTGGAATTTCATCCATTGAAGATGTAGATGTCTTATTGAAGCATGGTGCAGATAAAATTTCAATTAATTCATCTGCAGTTAAAAATCCTGATTTAATTAATCAGTTATCAAAGAAGTTTGGGGGCCAATGTATTGTAGTTGCCATCGATGCTAAGCAAATAGAAGGCGAGTGGATAGTACATTTAGCTGGAGGAACCATTCCTACAGAAATCAAATTATTTGATTGGGCTCAGGAAGTTGAGCAACGAGGTGCTGGAGAGATTTTATTTACCTCAATGAATCACGATGGCACAAAAAATGGTTTTGCTAATGAAGCATTATCTAAATTGTCAAGTCTCGTAAACATTCCAATAATAGCATCTGGAGGAGCTGGAACAAAGCAACATTTTGTTGATACATTTGTTGATGGAAAGGCAGATGCAGCCTTGGCTGCAAGCGTATTCCATTTTGGAGAAATTTCAATTATTGAACTAAAAGAAGAATTAAGAAGAAATAATATAGAAATACGATTATAAACATCATTACGAGGAAGAATGACGAAGTAACCTTATAAAAGCAGATTACCACAGCAAATAAATATTTGCTTTGCAATGGCAAAAAAAATAAAAAATGAGAATTGATTTCAATAAAAATAACGATGGTTTAGTGCCAGTCATCATTCAAGACGCACAAACTAAAACAGTATTAATGTTAGGCTACATGAATGCTGAAGCTTTAGCGCAAACATTAGAAACAAAAAAAGTAACATTTTATAGTCGTAGTAAGCAACGTCTTTGGATGAAAGGCGAAGAAAGTGGCAATGTGTTAAACTTAGTGTCAATGAGTAACGATTGCGATAACGACACATTACTTGTAAAGGTAAACCCAGTAGGACCAACATGCCATAAAGGAACTGATACGTGTTGGGAAGAAGAAAACATTCAAAATTTTGGGTTTCTTTCAAAATTAGAAAATACTATTAAAGACCGAATTAATAATGCCGATTCCAAAAAGTCTTATGTAGCCTCATTGTTTGCGAAGGGTATTAATAAAGTAGCTCAAAAAGTAGGAGAGGAGGCTGTTGAAGTGGTGATTGAAGCTAAAGATAATAACGACAACTTGTTCTTAAATGAAAGTGCCGATTTACTATTTCATTATTTAATGTTACTGCAAGCTAAAGGGTTTACTTTAAAAGATGTAGTGAAAGTTCTTGAAGAAAGGCATAAAGATTAATCATATTTGTACATGTTATGCGTGCCACCAAACAACAAACAATTTTTCTATGTTTCCAGACGGATGTTTCATCCAAACCAAAGGTGAAAATTGGCGCTCTAAAAACGTGTTTACTTCTATTTTGAAAATTTTAAGATTGAGCCAATCTACATTCGTATGTGGCATTGTCAACCAATCCTTTTTTATTGGTATGTAGAATTTACAATCTACAAATTGTTTTAATTCTTGATGATTTATATAATACCCACAAATGCATTCTGGATTCAAAGCCTCTAACGTAACTTCTTTTTTAGTGAACGGAACAAATAATTGCGCCTTAAAATATACTTGCTGTTCAAATCCAAGAACCTCTAAATTAAGACTGTCTATATATGATTTGCATTCATTAGTATAAAGCAATGGTAATTGTTTGGACTTTAGTTTGTTTAACTTCTCTATTAATGAATCTTTTCTATTTGGCCCTATAAAATGCTCTATTTCAGTGTTGCCAACGGATGAGTCATACAAATAAAATTTATAAATAATTTCTAAGTGTATTGGCTTTTCATCTTTAATAAGCAAGCAATCCAATTCACCAAGTGTAATTTTATCTTTTGTAATTTGAATATTTTCTGCAAGTAGCTGTACAGATTTTTCTTGTTGCAATTGAAATGAAACAAAACGCTCAATATATTTCCCTAAACGCATTTTTGAATCAATTTGCATATTAAATGGTTGCGATTTTTGCTGAATTTGAAACTGCTGCAAATCAAAAACATCATAATTCTTCCACAAACAAGGTGTTTGCAAAAAACCATCAAATTGTTGCTGAATTTGTTTTGTTGTAAGCGTCATTCTTAATTCGAAAATACAAATCTATTTCCTAATTCTTTTGTACATTGAAATTTTTAAAATCTCAGCTTAATAAATGTTTAACAAAAAGTATTTCTACCTAATTAAAATTCAATATTTAGGCTATCGTTTTCATGGTTGGCAAAAACAACCAAAAGTAAAAACAGTTCAGTTAATGATAGAGCGTACTTTGAAATTTATTTTAAAGGATAGAACGTTTAGAATTCTTGCTGCTGGACGAACAGATGCTAAGGTTTCGGCTAATGAAGCCGCTTTTGAACTTTTTCTTAATGATAATCCTATTGACGATTTTGACGAATTCCTTGAATTGTTTAATCATAATTTACCACAAGATATTCGTGCAATGTCAATAAAAGAAGTTGATGAGAAATTCAATATCATTCAAAGCTCCAAAACTAAAGAGTATTTGTATTTATTTACTGAAGGGCAAAAAAACCATCCATTTTGTGCACCAATGATTACTACTATTTTAGATTCTTTGAACATTAATATCATGAAAGAAGGAGCGGCTTTATTTCAAGGTGAACATAATTTTAAGACGTATTGCTATAAGCCATCAAAAAATAGCGTATTTATTCGTAGTATTGATTGTTGTGAACTTGTTGAAAACACAATATATGAAGCTAACTTCTTTCCAGAAACATCATATATTTTACGTGTAAAAGGCAAAGGGTTTGGCAGAAACCAAATTCGATTAATGATGGGAGCACTTATTAAATTAGGAAGAGGAGAGATTACCCTAGATTTTATTCGAGAAAGTCTATTACCAGAAAGTACAAAAGTTATAGAGTATATTGCTCCAGCTTCAGGTTTAATTCTTAATAAAATAGAATTTGAATAGTGTTGGGCTTTTTGTAATTTGAACAAAATATTTAAAAATGAACGAAACTATACCTAGAGAAGTCTTTTCTTTTTTCAAACGTTTAGACAAAAACAATAATCGTGATTGGTTTAATGACAATAAACCTGAGTTTAAGGAATTAGAAAAAGAAGTTAAACAGTTTTATAATCAATTGTTTGAAAGGATTAATGCACATGATGAAATTGATAAATTAAAGATATTTAGGATTTATCGTGATGTTCGTTTTTCAAAAGATAAAACACCATATAAAACCCATTTTGGAGGAAGTCTTCATCGTAAAAAACCTGAGCTAAGAGGTGGTTACTACTTGCACATACAGCCTAATAATGAAAGTTTTATTGCTACTGGATTTTGGGAGCCACAAAAAGATGATTTGTTTCGAATTAGAAAAGAATTTGAAATGGATGCTTCCGAGATGCGAAAAATTATGAGCAATAAGAAGTTTAAATCTGTTTGGGGAGATTTAGTTGGTGATGAATTAAAAACCGCTCCAAAGGGATTTGATAAAGAACATGAGAACATTGACCTTATTAGAAAGAAAATGTACATCTTCACTAGAAAATTTACAGATAAAGAAGTAACATCTCAAGAATTTCTAGATACAATAGATGATTCCTTTAAAGCCATACGACCATTTTTTGATTATATGAGTGACGTGCTCACTACTAATTTAAATGGTGAATCGCTAATCTAGACTGCTGTCAAGGTTGTAGTGTCCGAAATTGCTTGAACGTTATCAATTAAGCGTTCTTTAACAATATTCATCATACGCTTGTTTAATGCAGACGAATTTTGAATATATAATTTATATTCTTCTACAGTGAATAAGCCTATAATCATTCCCTTTAGGCTGTTTCTAAATTTCATGTCTTTATGAATGGTATTGCCAATATAATCGATACGTTTTTCTACAGATAAGTCATAAAAAACATTTTTATGTTTTGCAACATAATTTTTAAAAACTGCAATAAACAAGCTGCTTTGAAGCTTTATTATTGGGCGCAAAACTAGGTTTTGAAAACGTTCTTCGGTAGACATTTCATCGTTGATTGTAGTAGTCATAAAATCAGGACGAATGCGTTTTAGGTCAAGGTCTCTATCAATCATAAGGCATAGATTTTCAATAAAAATAAAAAATCTATGTGCTTATTTAATAAAGCAACCTTATTCGTTGTTAACGATGTTATTAACATTCATAAATTGATACATTGATTTCTTATATTTGAAAAAACTAAGACTATGAAATTTGGAAGCGTAGATGATCCTGGAAATATTGATTTTACTTTACCTCCTGACCACCCAGATACCAAACGTGTATTAAATAGCTATAAAGATAAATCTGACTTTAGCTTGTTTGTTGGTTGTGCCAAATGGAATAGAGCCGATTTAAAAGGGTTTTACCCAAGAGGCACAAAAGATGAGTTAACGTATTACGCAACCCAGTTTAATTCCATAGAACTCAATGCAACCTTTTATAGAATTTTTCCAACCGATACTTTTGAAAAATGGTACAACAAAACACCAGATGGGTTTAAGTTTTTTCCAAAACTAAATCAAGAAATAAGTCATTGGAAACGATTGAATGATGATGTAAAACCTGTCGTAGAAAACTATCTGTACAATGCGTCTAACCTAAAGGAAAAGTTGGGCACTATATTTTTGCAAATGCACAGTAATTTTACTCCTAAGGATTTTGATAGAGTCGTGCATTTTGCTGAAAATTGGCCAAAGGATATTCCGTTAGCCATCGAATTTAGACACACCAATTGGTATAACGACAAAGCAGTTGCGGAAGATTTATATCAACTTTTAGAAGAACACAACATATCCAACGTGATTGTGGATACTGCTGGACGACGCGATTTAATGCACATGCGATTGACCAATAATAATGCGTTTATACGCTTTGTTGGCGCTAACCATCAAAGTGACTATGATAGATTGGACGATTGGGTAGAACGCATTGCTACTTGGAAAGCACAAGGCGTTGGCGAAGTGGACTTTTTTGTACACCAAAACATTGAAAAAGCATCTCCATTATTGTCTGCACATTTTATTAAAAATGCTAATAAAACTTTGGGAACAAATCTTACTATTCCAGGTATGGGGAAAGAGCCAGATACCTTGTTTTAGATTAGTAATTCGGAATATTTAAACCTAGAATAATATCTCGTTTTGCAACTTGAATATTACTCTCTTTTACCAATGAAATAACACCAGAACCTCCTCTTGGGCGTTTTCTATTGAGAATATTGTTGGCAATATAAGGGTCATCCTTAAAATAAAAGTCTTCGATATAGTATTCGTTTTTATCAGGTTCTTTTACAGTTATATGAATGTGTTGTGGCACTGTTGAATTTGGGTATGATGTTGGTCTGGAAGTATAAAATTCATATTTACCAGAAGCATTGGTTTTCATCCAACCACGCAAGTAGCCATGGCGTTTTTCCCAGCCTTTAGAATTTGCTTTTTTTGGATATTTACCTTTATCATCAGTTTGATACACATATAAAATGATATCACTCGCTGGTGTTTTTCCATCAGATTGATACACCACACCGCTAATTTTTATTGGCTTTGGTAACACGTTAAATTCTGGCAAGGTATCAACAGGTTTTAAAACTTTATTACCGTATTCATGAATAGCTTCACAACCTTCACAAGGGCCTCCAACTTTTACAGTTTGGTTTTGAGACTCGCCATAACAAGCATAAAGTAGTATAACAAATAGAAAGTAGAAAGAACGATTCATAATATTAGAAGTTTAGAGAAATATAGCTCTTATATAGCTGTCAATCAATATATTTAAGGAAAGTTTAAACTAACATTAATATCCTTTTATATTTTACTAAACTTAATAAGCTAAAACTAATCGAATTATTATCTTTGAAATAAATACATACGATTCTATTTACTATGCAAAAACAACTCATTGAATGCGTACCTAATATTAGTGAAGGACGCAATTTAGAAACCATAAATACCATTGCCAATATCGTTGAAACTGTAGAAGGTGTTAAGCTTTTGGACGTTGACCCAGGCGCAGCCACCAACCGAACAGTCATCACGTTTGTTGGCGAACCAGAGCAAGTCATTGAAGCTGCTTTCATTCTGATTAAAAAAGCTTCTGAGCTTATTGATATGAGCAAACATTCTGGCGAACATCCACGTTTTGGAGCGACTGATGTGTGTCCTCTAGTGCCAATTTCAGGCATTACACTTGAGGAAACAGCAAAATATGCGCAAAAACTAGGGAAACGAGTGGGAGAGGAGTTGGATATTCCTGTGTATTTATATGAAAAAGCAGCTCAAGAAGACAAGCGCGTCAACTTAGCAAACTGTAGAGCTGGAGAATATGAGGGCTTACCAAAAAAATTATCGGACCCAAATTGGAAGCCAGATTTTGGGCCAGCGAAATTCAATAAAAAGGTTGCCACAACTGGAGTTACGGCGATTTCTGCAAGAGACTTTTTAGTAGCATATAATGTCAATTTGAATACAACATCAACACGACGAGCTAATGCTATTGCCTTTGACATTAGGGAAGGAGGACGTGTTAAGCGTGTAGGAAACCCAATAACTGGTAAAAAAGTATTGGATGATAATGGCGAACCTGTGAGAATTCCTGGGAAACTAAAAGCTGTTAAAGGGATTGGTTGGTTTATAGACGAATATGGTATTGCGCAAATTTCTTATAACTTAACTAACATAAGCATAACATCTGTACATATTGCCTTTGATGAAACAGTAAAAGTAGCTCAAGAAAGGGGTTTGCGTGTTACTGGGTCTGAGCTAATTGGATTGATTCCATTACAAGCAATGTTAGATGCAGCAGATTATTTTTTAGTCAAACAAAAACGTTCTTTAGGAATTTCAGAAGCTGAAAAAATTAAAATTGCCGTAAAATCTTTAGGATTGGATGACTTGAAGCCCTTTAATCCCAATGAGAAAATCATAGAATATGTTTTAAAAGACAAAGAATGTAAACAGCTCATTGATTTAACCTTAACTGATTTTGCCAATGAAACTGCTGGCGAATCCATGGCACCTGGAGGCGGTTCTATTTCGGCGTATGTTGGTACTTTAGGTGTGTCGTTAGGTACTATGGTAGCTAATTTATCGGCTCATAAACCAGGTTGGGACGACCGTTGGGAAGAGTTTTCGGTTTGGGCAGAAAAAGGACAAGCCTACAAAAACAAACTATTGGCTTTGGTAGATGAAGACACCAATGCCTTCAACAAAATTATTGAAGGTTTTAGGATGCCAAAAGGAACGGATGAAGAAAAGAAGGTTAGGAGAGAAGCCATTGAATCTGCTACTATTTACGCTACCGAAGTGCCTTTGCAAGTTATGGTAACCGCTTGCGATTCTATGGAAGTGATGATGGCAATGGCAAAAGATGGCTTACAAAATTCATTATCTGACGCAGGTGTAGGCGCTTTGTGTGCTAGAACTGCGGTTTATGGTGCGTATTTTAATGTTCGTATTAATGCCAAGGATATTAAAAACAGAGAAACTGCCGAAAAATTATTAGCCAAAGCAAAATCCATATTTGATAAAGCTCAAGTAACAGAAAATGAGATGGTTGCTTACATAAACGAAAAGATATAATGAGATTTCATTCAAGAAAATGGGTAAAACCAGAGGATTTAAATCCAAACGGAACGTTATTCGGAGGACGATTATTGGAGTGGATTGATGAAGAAGCTGCTTTATATACAATTATTCAATTAGAAAACTCTAGAATAGTAACAAAGTATATTTCTGAAATTAATTTCATGAGTTCTGCACGTCAAGGAGATATTGTTGAATTGGGTATGGAAGTGACTAAGTTTGGAAAATCATCATTAACGCTTAAGTGTGAAGCTAGAAATAAGATGACCAGAGAAACCATTTTAACGGTTGATAATATTATTATGGTAAATCTTGGAGAAGATGGAAAACCAACACCTCATGGTAAAACAGAGGTAGAGTTTGTAAAAGATAGGTTGAAATAAAAGTAGTTATTCCGATACATTTACAATCGTATCCAACTCATATATTTCCAAATCAAAATAAGGCACCGCAGCTATAACGTGGTCAAAAACATCTGCCATGATATATTCGTAGTTTTGCCAACGTTTATCACTGCTAAACGCATACACTTCAATAGGAATACCTTGTGATGTTGGTGCCAATTGACGTACCATAATCGTCATATCTTTATTGATGGCCGAATGAGTTTCGATATATGTTTCAAGGTACTTTCTAAATACTCCTAGATTGGTTAAGTTTCTTCCATTAAGCAATAATGACTTATCAGTGTTATTATTGGTATTGTATGCTTCAATATCGTTTTGTCTTGTCGTTAAATAATCTGATATAATCTGAATGCCCTTTAATTTATTAACCTCATTTATAGACAAATACTTAACACTACTTAATTTAATACTTAACGAACGTTTTATACGTCGTCCACCTGAGGTTGTCATTCCTCTCCAATTCTTAAAAGAGTCAGAAATTAAAGCATAAGTTGGAATTGTAGTAATTGTTTTATCAAAGTTTTGCACTTTAACAGTGGATAAATTAATTTCAATTACATCACCATCAGCACCGTACTTTTCAAATGTAATCCAATCACCAATTCGAACCATATCATTAATTGATACTTGAATACTAGCAACAAATCCTAATATTGTGTCTCTAAAAACAAGTATAATAATAGCAGATGCTGCTCCAAGGCCTGTGATAAAGTTTAAGAATGGAATACCAGTTATTATTGCTATCGCAGAAAACACACCTACTATCCATGCAAAAATCATAAATACTTGAATATAGCTATCGATTGGTTTATCTTTTAGCCTAGGTAGTGTCTTAAAGAAATCTTTTAAAGTATTTAAAAAACTACGAACCACCCATAATGTTAGGATGATGCCAAAAACTATTAATCCTTTTTCGATGAAATTTTCCACTTCTGAAAAATCCGAAAACACCATTGGCACATATTTAATAGCAACAAGTAGTGGAATAATATGTGCTACATTTCTAAATACCTTATTGTTAACCATTAAGTCATCAAAATTTGACTTTGATTTTTTGGCCAGTTTAGAAAAAACTCCAAGTAGAATTTTACGAACGATAAAATCTATAATAAAAACAACAATTAATAGCCCTATAAGTAAAGCTATCATGTTCAAATAACTTGCACTAGATTCAGACATTCCAATGGAAATAAAAAAATCGTATAGCATATGTTTTAAGCGTTCCATTACCTTGTAGCTTTTAAGTATTTACGCTCTAATATGAATGTTCCAAAAGGAATTATAGAGGCTAGCAATACCATTTTAAAATTATCTTTAAACCAAGTGTTTTCCTGCTTTAGCATAAAAGCGAGTATTACGTATAACATAAATAAAATACCGTGTGGCATACCCAACATTTTTACATATTGTGGGTCATCACCAAAATATTTAATTGGTGTGGCAATAAAAAGTAATAAAATGTATGAAACACCTTCTAAAAAAGCTGTAATTCTGAATATATTGATAAGTGAAAACATAGGCATTATTTAATTTCTGCAAAGATATTACAACCTATGTGCGTACCCAAGTATTTAACAAACAAAAAGCGTATCTAATTTAGATACGCTTTTTGATGTAATTTGAGACAATAGAATTATTCTCCGGCTGCCGTATTTGACATTAAAGCGAAGAATTTATTAATGTTTGGTAATATCATTATACGAGTTCTTCTATTTTTTGCTCTATTCTCTCTAGAATCGTTTTCAACTAGAGGTTGGTAACTACTACGTCCAGAAGCAATTAATTTTTCTGGAGCTACGTTATATTGTCCTTGTAATTTTCTAACAACCGATGTTGCACGCAATACACTTAAATCCCAGTTATCGCTAACTTTAGCATTATTAATGCTTCTTGCATCAGTATGTCCTTCAACCATTACGTCAATACTTGGCTCAGAATTAATTACGTCTGCTAATTTTTGTAAAATGGCATCGGCTTTATTACTTACTCTATAACTTGCTGTGTTAAATAATAATTTATCTGAAATTGAAATCATTACCACAGTTTCGTCAATACTAATAGCGATATCTTCATCTTCGTTTAAGTCTGAAGAGTCCAACGTTTTTGTTAAGTTGTGAGATACTGCAAGATTCATAGAATCTTTTAATGTATTGGCTTCAGCTAAAAGAGTAGGGTCAACGTTTTTTAACGTTGCACGCATTTTTCTTTTAGTATCATTAGAAATTACTGTACCATCTGCAATTGTTTCTAATTTTGCATCATTCTCAATGCTTAATTCTGTGTTTAATTCAGATAAAGAATTGATTTTCTTGTTGTATTGGTCAACACGTGTTTGAATAGCGCTAAACTTAGCTTCCAAATCTTCTTTTTCGACTCTAGTTTTAGTTAATTCACTTTTAATTTGCCCGTTTTCAGTCTCTAATGCAACATATTTTTTCTTAGATACACAAGAGGTAAGAATCAATCCGCTTAATAATAGAATTGAGATTTTTTTCATAATGTTAGTTTTATGGATTAAATTGTTTACGAGTATTTACGGTCATAATTTACTTTTGGATTTTCTGAAGTTGTTTTTTTATTAAAAAAGTAGAATTAATGCTGAAAATAAGCTGCAACACGAATTTGTTTTATGCCAATTTTAGGGCAACTATCATATTTTTTTTATAATTTGTTACTATGAAAAACATACGCATTTTACTAGTTGTTTTATTGTTGCCATTAATTGGCTATTCTCAATATGAAGAAAACGACTGGAAAGAACGGGACACTTGGATGCCTCTGGACACGCTTTTTGAATTGGCAGATATCCAAGAAGGTAAGTATGCTGCTGATATTGGTTGTCATGAAGGATATTTAACCATACATTTGGCTAATCGGGTTGGTGAGAAAGGAAAAGTATTTGCTGTTGATGTTAGGGATGATAGATTAGACCGCCTTAAAAAACATCTTGACTCACGGAATTTAAAGAATGTAAATGTTATACTTGGCGATTATGATAATCCTAAATTGCCTGAGGAAACATTAGATGTTGTATTTATTGTAGATACGTACCATGAAATGACAGATTACAATACCATTTTAAACCATGTACATAAAGCTTTAAAACCAGGAGGGAAACTCGTAATTCTTGAAAAGCTTAAATCTAGAGTTAAAAATGGCACTAGAAAAGAACAAACCAATGCGCACACATTAGGAACAAAATACGTGAAACAAGAATTAAAGGCTGCTAATTTTAAAATTGTAAAGCAATTAAACGATTTGGGTAACTGGGAAAATGATAGTGATAAGGTTATGTGGTTATTAGTTGCAGAGAAGCATAACTAATGTTCTTTTCATATAAAAGAGTAGGTGTTTGAAATGTATTATTTGACATAATGTAAATTATAGGACAAATGCTATTGTTTGTTATTTGCTTAGAACATACCATTAGTCAACTATAATGATATTATGTAAAATATCCCAGAAGCTTTATTACTATTGGTTTTAGTGTGCAGTACTTGGGCATTAAACTAGAAACGGTTTGCTTCGCAGAGTTAAAAAAGCACATGTCCTATAATTTGCCGTTATGTCAAATGTCCGCTGTCAAACGCTCGATTGCTTTATAAAATCAAATTGCTCAGGCAATTTATTTTGTACACAATTTCCAGCCGCTTGCCAGCCGCACATAAAAGCTACGTTTTAGTAATCATTAAAATTTTGAGGTATTTGGATATTTGTGCTACATATTTTTTTCTAGACGATTCTCAGAGACTTGCCATAAGAGCTAAAATTTTGAAAAGGCAAAATTCTTAGCACTTATTATATTCTTATGTCCTATTAAACTTTTTAATAAGTACTACCAATATTATGTCAAATACTATTTGAAACTTTATTACTCTCCAAGTTTTAGTTATATATCTTTTGTCTTGAAACAAAAGAAACAAAAATTCAAGACTGCATATAATTTTGGAAACAATTACGGCTCGTTATGCTACATTTTAGGAAACTTCGGAGCAGATAAAGATTGATTTGAAATTCTATTTAAAGTAATATTTCTTAAGAATATGTATTACTAGCTCCCTAAAATCTTACGCTCCACTCACCTATTGTTTTGCCAAAATAATATGAGGTCAGTTTGCCAACGCATCATCTGGGTAAAAACTCACAATTGCATCCAAATCCAATCAACCACTGGATGCTTTAATTTTTAATGTTTTTAAATGTTGAACAATACTTTCAACTTCTGATTCATCATATATAGGCTCAAAATAGTTTATGAAATCGTTTAACTCATTTAATACTTTAACAGTTACAAATTTGAACTCTTCCTTTGGTTTATTATTAATCATTACGATAAGATTTCGTATTTGTAATTTCCTATCTCCCCAATGATGTTTATTGAGAAAACTGCTCTCTTCAGAATTGTTGCTATTCAGAATAACAAAGTTTGCTTATTCTACCTTCTAATGTTGTTATTGCATTTGACTGTAAAGTGTCATATTCTTTTTGCAATTTATGCCATTCAGCTTGTAAGACATCTATCTCAAGATCAACATCATTTTGAATTTTAAAGAAAGCTTCCTCTTTTTCGTTGTTATAATTTTTAATGAATTTGTTGATATCACCAATAGAATTAAATCTCGTGATTCCTTTTTGATCTAAGGTTTCTCTAATCCTTATTAAAGGTTCTATTTGGCCAAGGACAACAGTCATGAATCAAAATAGCTGATAAAGTGTTAGTGTATGGTTAATTAATATATATACTAAGATAGCAAAAAGAAACAGCGATTAGGAAATTGTATTTGCATACTCTAAAATCTTACGCTCCACTCACCTATTGTTTTAGTCAAAATTTTATGAGGCAGTAGTTCAAAAATTATTAAATATTTCTTTTAACCCATCATCTACATAATTTAGACTGCATTTTTCAGGTATTGTTATATTATCATCAAAAATAAAGACTTCTTTCCCTTTCTTTACAGTTTGCGCGGAGTATTGTAAATCATATAAAAAATGCCTTCTTCTTGAATATATGTCCAAAATTTCTTGAACACCATCATATGATAAAATCCAATTCTGTTTTATGTCCTTTTGAATTTTTTCGCCTATTCTCGAGTGATCTTCATTTTTGTAAGAGTTTAAGTATAAACCGCTGGCTTTGTTAAAATACGGTGGGTCTAGGTATATTAAAGAATTATTAGGAATATTAGGTAAATAATTATCTATATAAAACTCTGCATCCATATTACTTATATGAATTTTATCTTTAAATAAAGCAATAGATTCAATTCTATTTATTAAATCATTACGATTAAATCTGGCATCCATTTTATAATTCCCTGATTGTTTCAAACCACCAATTACACCAGCTTTGATTACTCCAGATCTATTACATCTATTCAAATAAAAAGTACTAAATCCTAACTCTAGTAAATCATCTTTATTAGCTTCTTTAACAATTAGTTGTCTTTTACGCCACTCTTCAACAGTCATTGAAGCACTTAAAATTTTTCTACATAATTCCTCTGGATGATTAATTACTGCATACCAAAATGCATATATTCCAATGTATGAATCATTTAAATGAATATTGGTGACTTTTTTAGACAACAATAATTCCATAGCTACTCCAGCTCCACCTGCATAAGGCTCAATATAATGTCCATCAATTGAGTTAGCTTCTAATATTTCAACGATAAAAGGACTTAATCGTTGTTTTCCTCCTGGATATCTTAAAGGTGTTTTAAATCTTCCCATTAATTCATTGCTTCTAATAAAGGGTAAATATTACTAAATAATGTACAAATATCATTTGGTTGTACAGAAAAATTTTGACTATGAACTAATTGATTCATTGATGTAACAGATAATATTCTATTAGGATTTGTTATTTCATTTAAAGCACCATGCAAAGTTTTTGTCATACCAGTATTTTTCTTTCCATTGGTAAGATGATTAGTTACTTCAGTTAATAAAGATTTTAAATTTTTATCATTACCATTTTTGGCAACTTTACTTATTGTATTATCATCGCAATAACTTTTAGCCGATATCTCAAACATACTTCTTAAGATAAAACAAAATGCAATTGGGTTATCTTTTATAGATAATTTTAAAAGCTCATTTTTAAGAGTAACCACTTTAGGTCTATTACCTCTTGGGTGAAATTTTCTTAATAAAGCTCTTACATGCCGTTGAGTATTTGTGGCTGAAGCTTTTGGTGCTTGAGTTCCTTTATTTGAATTAGAACTACTGCTAGAACCTCCTGAATTGCTCCCACTATTAGAATTACCACTGTTAGTATTTGAGCCAGAAGTGTTATTCGATGAACCTCCCTGTTGAGAGGTGCTAGAGCCCTGAGTTGAATTACCAGTTGCAGTTGCAGTTGGAGTTGGATCTGGTTGAAAACCATAAGGAACTGTAAAATCAGTGTCCTTATCTCTAATTGTTCCAAATCCGATATTCCCTAACCCAATATTTAATAAAATATCTTCTAAACTAGATTTGTACTTAATCTTTGGATAATTATTAGCGATTTCAATTGACTTTGAATATTTATACTTTTTAATCAGAGTTTTTAAAGCCTCATCTAAAATTGTTATGTAATAATCCCCAGACCATCTTTCCTTTTGCTGTACAGTTAAATTCTTACCTTCTTTTAAATATTTTTCTAAAAGATCTAATCCAGGTTCAGATACTCCATTCTCATCTCTATTATGACGAGCTTTTGCAACTGAAGACCAAGGGTCACGACTAGCCTTTTCTCCTTTACCATGTGTTAATGAAACTATTTTATTCGCTTTATCAATATCCTTAGCATCAAAAATTAAACAAGGAATTTGTTTATTTTCTTTCTTCCATTTACCTGATAATTCATTGATTTTAGTTTTGATTGAATCCGGTATAGCAAAATCATCAACTTTATAAATGCCATGTATCAATTTTAAAGCAGCTATTCTTCTGTTTCCCTCTTTTACAATTAGTTTACTACCATCCTTTAATACGATTAAATTTTCTGTTCCTAAATAACCATCATCAATAATACTATCAATAACAGCAAAAAATCTATCAGGCTTAATAGCTATCATAACATTAATTGCTTTCTTTTCTGACTTTTGAGGCATCATTCTTAAATTACTTAAATCAAGAGAAAGCTTACTGAAATCTACTTGTTGAGATTTAGACATACACAAAATATATTTTAATAATTGAAAAACTAAATTTGCTAGTAATTAAGGGAGATCTTAAATATAGTAAATTTTGTGAGAATCTTTTTGAGGGAAAACCGTAAAAGTTTGAAAATAAGCTAATTTAAACTCATTCCACACCCATTCCACTGCGCTCCTATCCTATCGTCGCTTCGTAAAAAGAGTGTTTACTCGCTCAAATCTAATTTGATAAATAAGAGCTTGTGAACCGCAAAAGCGGTTTCATTAACTGAGTAAAGAAACTTATAGATTAAATTTTTCTACAATAAGAAGACTAACATGCGCTTTTAACCAAATCGAGGTACGAAGATTCATGAACTCATTAATTTAAAATAGAAATCTTGTGAATAAAGCCCATCTATACACTTCGGCTGCGCTCAGTGCAGGCTTCACGCAAGTACATTATGCTTTTAATTATGGATTATCCAGTGGATGATTTATAATCAAAGCAAATAGAAGTATAAAATATGATTAAGTTCTAATGGTATTTAAATAATACCATCCTCAGGATGCACTCATTTAAATAGTATATGAAATGTAAGTATTACTTTTTTATTATTTTTTGATAATGAACCTGTAGATCATTAACCTTTAATACACAGAAATACATACCAGAAGGCATTGCTATTTGTGGTCTCCAAACCGCTGTGTATTTTTCAGCCTCAAGTTGTTTTTCTTCAATATTGGCTACTAATTGTCCAGCAAGATTATAAATTTCAATCTTTACTTTAGAAGGTTTAAAAAGACCATAATTTATATGTAATTCTTCTGTAAATGGATTTGGACTAACACCATATATCATACCATTGGTTAGATGCAAATCACTCACTCCTAGCACTCCATTTCCATCAATAGCGATATCCCAAGTACCTTCCATAACGCCATTGTTACTAGTAAGCGGAATAATTCTGTGTGTTGCATCATAAGTACCAGATGTAATGGATGCAGCAGCATCTCCTGGTATATCTGTATCTCCTTCAAAATAAATTTGTGTTGTTAATGTTGGGAAACCGGGAGTTGTAATCTTAAAATGAATATGACTTGGTCTATAACTACTTCCATTTAGGTATTTACCTGGCTGAATGGTTTCAATACTATAAAAGCCAGCACTATTTGATGACACTTTTCTTCTTAAATGATATCCAGAATTATCATAATCACCAGCATCGTTTGCATGCCATAGATCAATTACTGTATTTGGGATTATTTCTGTGCAATCTAAATTTTTAACGACTCCAGTAATCCTCAATCTAGTTCCTGGTTCGGTATTTGGAACGATGATACCATCATTACTTACTGGTGCATTAGCTGTATAAAACGGTCCTTCTCCATAGTAATCTTGCGTTAACTGATTACAGCTTTGCATATTAGCACTACTATTTTCTTTTAATATGCTTGCATTACCCATAAGAGGTGAAATACTTAATGCGGTTGTTGCTAAAACTGTGTTTTTTAAAAACTGTCTTCTGTCTTTTTTCATAGCGCAAAATTGATATTAAATATTAGTTGTTTACTTGGAATTATTGAATGTTTAGGCTTTTTACCCTTCTGATTTTACATCAGGGCAAAAAAAAGGGAATTAAGAACCGTTAAAAGTTCAAAATTCCCTTAGCTATTAATCTAGGGAATTTAAATACATTTACCTTTATTAGCCAAATTTATTCAACAAATCAAAAATTGAAAAACTTGTATCAATTCTGTCAACTTAAAATTTGTATTTAATTTTTGGTGAAAAAGGAAAATTATATTAAAAGCTAAGGAACTTGCTACCAAATATGAACGGTTTCATTTGCTTAATGAGATTCTAGCTAGACAAATTGCCTACGTCATTGAGTTTGAAAAGAAGAAAATTACTGAGCCAGTCATCAATCTGATTAATGAGCAAAAGCAATTGGCGATTATTCAAGAAACTGAATTAGAACTCCAAACTAAGAACAGAGAACTGTTCAGCATCTATAGGTCTGGAGCAGACATACAAGACCCAGCTGTAAACAGCCGTGTAGTTATGCTGGTATCTGAAATTGAGCGATATAGATTTAGAATTAGCGATTGGCTCACCATAGGCACCAAGTTTTACCGTGGACTATCTAACTACCATCAAATTCAGAGAGACTGGCCCTCAAGCTTTGAACAAACCAAACTTGAGTATGAATTGTATCAGGCCAAACCGCACTTTAAAGAAGAAGATTCCTATAACTATAAGATATGCCTGGCTAACCTGATGGCTCGTGCAAGTTCCGCTGGAGAAAGTAAGTGGTTTACAACTACTATAGAGGAAATGAAGAACTTGTCCAGCAATTCCTTTA
>CAKZMU010000008.1 GCA_937129145.1 uncultured Lacinutrix sp.
CTGATTATAAGCTTTCATGGCTTTATCAGTATCATTAGCTTTTACATAAGAATTACCAAGTTCATATAGCGCATCGTCTCTTAGTTTAGATTTAGAATATTCTGAAATAAATTGTTCTAAAGCCTTTATTTTATTTGAAGTTTGCCCTGTATATCCAATACTTATGGCTTTTTGAAAAGCTGGATAATCTGAATCTATTTCGTTTAATACAATAGCTTTTTCGTAAGCTATAATAGCACTTTGATATTGACTTGACACAAAGTGACCATCACCTAAGCGCAAGTAAGCATCATTCAATCTCACCTTGTCTTCTCTTTTATTTGAAATGAATTGATTAAAGGATTCTGTTGCCTTTCCGTAATTTTTTAGTTTGAAATAAGTATATGCTAAATTATAATCTAGGTTCTGATATTCTGGAGTTAATGATGCATCTGTTTGTTGTTGAAATTGTTTAAACCCAATTAAGGCATCGTCATAATTGGTTAAATTATAATCAGCCTCCGCCTTCCAAAACGTTGCTCTAGCTGTATATTTTTGATCTTGCGATTCATTTAATGACGCATCAAAAAGTGATTCAGCTTCTTGGTAATCACCATCATTATAAAGCTCTAACCCTCTATAAAACGCTACTTTTTGGTAAGCCAATTTGTTTTCAAAACTCTTTTTACTTTCTAAAAGCCTTAAAGCTTCTTTATAATTTTTTGAAGTTATATAAGAATCAATTAAAAGTGTTTCGATTTCTTCTTTATAACTGGTCTCTGGATATTTCTCTAAATAACCCGCCAAAACTTGAGGTGCCGATTGATATGGGTTTCCAATTTCATAACTAATTTTCGCATAGTTTAACCAAGCATCTTCTTGAATTTTTAAATCGAAATTCATTTGCGAAGCATTTCTAAACGCATTTAAAGCTTCTTGTTTTTTATCTAAATGCACATAACTTTCACCTAAATGATAATAAGCATTTTGAGCAATTGAATTGTTTCCACCAACTATTTTATTGAATTCTGAAATCGCATTTTCATAATCTTTTTGCTTATAATATGCATAACCCAACTGATAATAATCGGTATTATTCCATTTAGCAGTTCGGTCTCTCTTACCCTTTTTTCCTTTATATTCGGTTAAATACGGAATAGCTTCAGCATATTTTTCTAAATTAAAATAACTTTCACCTATAATTTTTGAGAGTTCAGAAATCTCAGTTTCGTCACCTGTTTTCAACCTTTCCTTAGCTAAATCTATAGCTTTTTCAAATTTTCCTAATTTAAAATTCAAATCGGCTTGATAATAAGACAACTTTTCTTTGTAACGTTCTTGATCGCTTACTTGATCGAAATACGCATTAGCTTCATCATAATCATCACCTTCATAAGCCATAAAACCTATATAATATTTAGCTTGCGAACCGTATTCTTCTGAATTTTCAACGCGTGTTAAATATTTTTTAGCAACTTTTGTTTGTTTAACAGCAAATGCTGAATAGCCATTATTAAAATTGAATTTCTCTTTTTCCTTTTTAGCTAAAGCTTCTTCGTTTACTTTATCGTACCATTTTCGTGCGTGCGGGTATTTTGAATTTTCGAAGTAATATTCGGCAACATCAACAAAAGCAGTATTTCGTTTTGTACTTGTTGGGTAATCTTTTACAAAATCTTCTATTAATTGATCTGCCGCTTGTTGGTTTAACCTAACAGCACAATTAGCTATATAATAAGCACAATCGGATTGCAGAATTTCTTCTTTAGCCGTTTTTTTAACATTGTTAAATAACGATTGAGCCGCAAGATATTGTTGATTATTAAACAGTGAAAGTGCTTTTTGATAGTCTACCAAATTACTAGTATAAGTTGCAGACTGTTGCGCCATGATTTGGAAACTAAAACTTATGGCTACCAAGAGGGAAACAATATTATTTTTAGTCATTTAATGATTCGTTTTTTGATTAAAAGCATAAAGATAAATCAATATCAAATGTATAACGTAATAATCATGCCATAATTATAAACCGAGTTATTAAATGTTAAAAAAGTTAGATATTGGAAGCTTGGAGACTATTTTGCAATCATTTTAAACTTTCAATATTTAATTTTAACTTTCAACTTATTAATAATACTTTTACAACACTTAATTTTTACTTTTTTTTATGTCGAATCCTATATTAAAATTAAAAGATGCTTCTATTTTTCAAGGTGAAAGTTTAGTACTTTCTAATGTAAACGTAGAAATTAACAAAGGTGATTTTGTTTATTTAATTGGAAAAACGGGAACAGGAAAAAGTAGTTTTATGAAAACACTTTATGGCGATTTACCTTTAACTGAAGGCGAAGGACATATTGTTGATTACGATTTACACACCCTTAAAGAAAAGGATATTCCGTTTTTAAGACGAAAATTTGGTGTTGTTTTTCAAGATTTTAAACTATTAATTGATAGAACCATAAACGACAATTTAATGTTTGTTTTAAAAGCTACCGGCTGGAAAGACAAAGCTAAAATGAAAACTCGGGTTGAAGACGTTTTAACAAAAGTAGATATGAAAACTACAGGGTTTAAATATCCACATGAGCTTTCTGGAGGCGAGCAACAACGTATTGCTATTGCAAGGGCTTTACTTAATGACCCTGAACTAATTCTTGCTGATGAGCCTACAGGGAATTTAGATCCGCAAACCAGCGTTGAAGTGATGGAAGTTTTACAAGATATTAACAAAAATGGTAATACCATTTTAATGGCAACTCATGATTATGCTTTACTTTTAAAATACCCAAGTAAAACGTTGAAGTGTGATGAGAATACGGTTTATGAGGTTGTGCAACGCAAAGAGTAGTTCTGATTTCAATTTAATTATTTAGAATAAATTATGCAATCATTTTTTTCTGTAGTCATTCCGCTTTATAATAAGGAACCATATATAGCGGCTACTATTGAAAGTGTTTTGAATCAAACATATAAAGATTTCGAAATTATTATTGTTAATGATGGATCTACAGATAGAAGCATAGATATTGTCAACGGCTTTTCTGATTATAGAATTACTATTATCACTCAAAAAAACCAAGGCCTATCTAGCGCAAGAAATACAGGCATAAAACATTCTAATTGTAATTATATTGCTTTTTTAGATGCAGACGATTTATGGTGTGAAGATTATTTATCAACCATTAAAAATCTAGTTAAGCAAAATTCTACTTCAAAAATATTTGCAACTGCCATTAAAACATTTAGAGAAAACGATGAAATTGATTTAGCTATCAAAACTTATAGGGAGAAACATGTACAAATAATATCAAATTACTTTAGTTTAAAAAAAAATTTATTTTGCCCAAGTGCTTTAGTTATTAAAAAATGTGTTTTTAACGATGTTGGCATGTTTGATGATTTGATAAACTATGGTGAAGATGAAGATTTTTTTATCAGGTGTTTTAACGTTAATAATCTTGTTTTTTATAATTTTAAAAAAGTTTACTACCAAAAAGACGTTACAAATCAACTAACAGCACCTAACCCAAATAATAAAAGAAATATACCAGACTACTCTAAATACTTAACAAAAGTCAACAAACACAAGTTAAAACCTTATATCGATTTTATTTATTTTAAATTGGTAGTACTTTATAAAATGGAAAGAAACAAAGAGTTAGTTACTTTTTATAAAGAAAAAATTGATGTTTCAAATTTATCATTTATAAAAAAAATAAAGTTTTACTTACCAATTCCTGTGTTTTATTTTTTAAAATCTGTGATTCCATTTTCTATAAGATGAATCCATTGTTCAATACTATTATTTTCAGAAAACTTATTTAATCCAAATTGAGTGTTTTCTTTTATCTTTTTATAGAAAGTTTTATCAAGCATTAATTTATTTAAAGCTTCCACTAGTGCTTTTTGATTTTGATTTTCTACTAATAGTCCATTTATATTATGCTTTATTATTTCACTAGGCCCACTTTTACAATTAAAAGCAATAACCGGTGTTTTTAAAGTTAAACTCTCAATAAGAACCATAGGAAAACCTTCCTCTTTACTTGATAACACTAAGCATTTTGCGTTTTGCATTAAAGTGTACGGATTATCTTTAAACGGTATAAGTTCTATATAATTTTCAAGATTTAATTTTGAAATAAGCATCTTTAAATTTGTTTTTTCTGGCCCGTCTCCTAATATTTTTAATTTAATATTTTCTTTTGACAAATTCGATTTATTATAACATGAAATTAAAACATCAAATTGTTTTAAAGGAAACAATCTGCCAATACTTATAATGTAGTCGTCATTTTCATGCACTTCTCCAACCGAAGCTTTTTCTATCAATTGACTACTCAATACATAATTATATATTCTTATATTTTTAAAATTTAATTTTTTATTGACCAAATCTTGAATCTCACTACAAACCGACACAAATTGAGCTTTTTTTACATGTGGAAAAAGTGATAGTTTTGGTAATTTTAAATGAGAGAAGTAATATTTTAATTGATAACTATGGATACAGTAAATTACGTTTTTTTTTGCGAATATAAATTTTGAAAATAAGAACTCTTTAAAAAAATTAGAGCGCACTCTATGATCAATAACAACATCAAAATCATTACTGCAAAAGAAAAATTTGAATTTTAAAAAAGCATTAAACTTATTGTTTGTTTCTTTTATTAATGCAAAATTATAAAGTGTTCCAGCATATTCATAATTAACCATATTTCGCATTGAAACAATAGTGATTTTATAGCCTTTTTCACTAAGAGAGACAGATAAGTTTGCGGCTACTTTTTCTGCGCCACCAGAACTTAAACTATCTGTAAGCAAACAAATTTTCTTACTCATTACTTTTAAAAAAGTGGGTGTCAAAATTTACACCATTAACAACGTTTCGCTCTCTTTCTTTAAAGGATTTACTAAATATACTTTTATTGAAATCCATATCCTTATGTTTAACACCTAATAAGTGCCCTAAACTTTCATAAGTATGATCTGTCATAAATTTTCTATTTGAATCAAATTGAAAATCTTTTGGAAGCTCAAAACTGTCTGATGTCCATATAAAAAAAGGAATTTCGAACATAGATTTTGTTAAATTCGCTTCATTTCTACCAAAAAAATCTCCATCGTCAAATACATTTTCTCCATGATCTGATGTATATAACAATGCATTATTTCCTTTTATTCCCTTTAACTTTTTAATAATTGAATAAACAATGAAATCATTATAAAACACAGCATTATCATATTGATTTTTAATTTCAGTTTTAAAAGACCCGCCTATTTTACTAAATTTATTAAAGTCAAATGGATATCGATTTTTATAATCAAAATGTGTTCCTAATAATCTAATAAAAATTACTTTTTTCCCATTTTGTTTTAAAACCTTATCAAATTCTAAAATCGCTTTTTTGTACTCACCAAGTTCATAAAAAGCTATGGCTAAGTAGAATCTATCGAGATAATGTACCCAATTTTCGCCATGTTGGTCTATTTCATAATTAACAGATTCTTGCAAATTAACAAGTGCTTTATCGTAATGATTTAACTGCAAATAGCAAAGTCCAATATAAAATTCAAGCGAGTGGTCTTGTTCGTAAGTAGAGCCAAATTCTTGTTTGTACGTGGTTAAATCTTTTAAGGCTGCATTGTAATCTTTGGCAAAAATGCATTTAAGAAAACCTAGTCTGGACAACCATTTTTTTCTATCTAATGCTACTGCTTTATCAAAATACGAAATTGCTAATTGGTACTTTTTTTGTTTCCATAATGGCATTGCTCTTTGTTGCCACAAGTATGCTATGGTTGAATCTTGTTTTAGCCCTTTGTTAATCCATTCGTCCCACTCTTTTGTTGTATAATGATGTTTCCAAGCTCCATTTTTTAAGTAAGTATTTAAAATTTCGTCTTGGTTCTTGCCAATTGGTTTTTCTTGTGTGGGTTTTTTATTGCAACTAATAAAAAAGCACAAGAGGATTGGTAATAAATGTTTTTTCAATTGATTATACTTATTAGTTCTTACTCTCTTGCCGCTTTAAACTCACTACCATCATACCATTTTGGAAAATAATCTTCGTTAGCTAATTTTACTCCAACATTAAAAAATAGTTGTAAATCTAATTGTACACCGCTTAAATTAGTTGTTTTAGCGTCATATTCATCTGATGGTTGATGATATTTAACCATTCTATAATTATCATTATACTTTTTTATGTCTTCAATGCTTACGTCAAACCCTTCATAAGCACCACTTGCATACAAGGCAGGAATACCGATTTTTGCAAAATTAAAATGGTCAGACCTAAAGAAATAGCCTTTCTCAGCTTCAGGATCTGGGATGATATATCTGTTTTGTTCTTTGGCAGCTTTTTCTGCGTATTCATCCATTTCAGATTGCCCATAACCTGTAATGGTTAAATCTTTCATTTTTCCTGGACTATCCAAGGCATCTATATTAATATTTGCGACTGTTTTTTTAGGGTCGAAAATAGGATTTTCGGCATAAAACGCAGAACCTAACAACCCTTGTTCTTCGGCAGTTACAGCAATAAATGCAATAGAGCGTTTGGTAGGGTTACTTTTTTTGAAAGCTTCAGCCATAGATAATAAACCAGCAGTTCCTGAAGCATTATCAACAGCGCCATTGTAAATAGAATCTCCATCAATAGCTTTACCAATACCAAAATGGTCCCAATGGGCGGAATAGATAATAACTTCGTCTTTTCTGTCTGTTCCTGGAATCATGGCAATGACATTTTTAGAGACATCTTTTTTAATGTTGTTATCAATACTAACAGATACATTTAAATCTAACGGAACAGGTTTAAAATCTTTATTTCTGGCCAAAGTTTTATAATCTTGCCCTTTCATAGCTGATGAATCAAATAGTTTTTGAGCGCTTTCGTTACTTATCCAAGATTCAATATCTAGAAGTGGTAAATCGCTTTCAATGGTTAATCGTGCGCCACTCCAACCAGATTCCACAACATTCCAACCATAGGATGCTGGCTCAGTATCGTGAATTATAATAAGACCATCGGCACCTTGTCTTGCAGCTTCTTCGTATTTATATGTCCAACGACCATAATAGGTCATTGCGTTGCCTTTAAATAATGTAGAATCTCCTGACTTAAATCCTGGGTCGTTAATTAAAACCACTGCTGTTTTTCCTTTCCAATCGATGCCTTCGTAATCGTTCCAACCATATTCTGGAGCAACGACGCCGTAACCAGCAAATACCAATTCGGAATTTTCAAGGCTCACATTTTCTACTGGTTTATTTGTGGTGGCTACAAAATCTTTTAAGGCTTCCAATTTGATATTGTTATCATTCCCTGAAATTACCATGTTTTTTGAAGGTGTTCCAGCAATCTCCACCAAAGGCACATCTTGAAAGTAGCTATCGCCATTTCCTGGTAGCACACCTAATTTCTCAAATTCATCTTTTAAATAGTTGACGGTTTTTACTTCACCTTCGGTAAATGGTTTTCTTCCCAGAAATTCATCTGAAGCAAATTGCTTAATATGATTTCCGAGTGTTTCTTGGCTAACTTCAACTGAACCATAATTGTCTTTTTCGTCATTCCCACAACTAGTAAATAATAATGCTACAAAAAGAAATTTTAAATAATTTTTCATAAATCGAATATTAGATAAGTTTTGTAAAAAAACGAAGTTCGTTTAATTTTTACACAAAATCAAGGACATAGCATAAATTAGGTGTAACTTTGCACTTTAATAGAAAATGACGCTATAATAAAGAATGTCATTTGCACAATCGATTATATGTCATTTAACTCCCTAGGCTTATCTGAAGCCTTATTAAAAGCCGTTAGTAAACAAGGCTATACAACACCATCACCAATACAACAAAAAGCTATTCCTTTAATTCTAGAAGGCAAGGACGTGTTGGCATCAGCACAAACAGGAACTGGAAAAACGGCAGGGTTTACCTTGCCTATGCTTCAAAAATTGTCTCAAGGTCAGCAGATGCGTAAACGACCAATTCGTGCTTTGGTATTAACACCAACACGTGAGTTGGCTGCACAAGTACATAATAATGTAAAAGCCTATAGTGAGTTTTTAGATATTCGTTCGGCAGTTATTTTTGGAGGTGTTAATCAACGACCTCAAGTAGCCACTATTAGAAACGGTGTAGATATTTTAATTGCTACTCCAGGACGTTTGATTGATTTACAAAGTCAAGGTTTGCTATCGCTTGCTAAAATTGAAATTTTAGTATTAGACGAGGCAGATAGAATGCTTGATATGGGTTTTCTTCGCGACATTAAAAAGATTATTGGATTGATGCCAACTAGAAGACAAAACTTGTTGTTTTCGGCAACATTTTCTAAAGAAATTAAGAAGCTAGCAGGAGAGTTTTTACATCATCCAGTTTTGGTTGAAGCAACGCCTGAAAACTCTACGGTTGATGCCATAGAACAAAAAGTATATCGCGTTGCTAAAGCGTTAAAAACAGGCTTGATTATTAAATTGATTTCTGAAGGCAATTGGCAACAAGTTTTGGTATTTACAAGAACCAAACATGGTGCAAATAAGCTGTGTAAAAAAATGATCGCTGCTGGTATTTCGGCAGCTGCCATTCATGGAAATAAAAGTCAAGGTGCTCGTACTAAAGCATTGGCTGGATTTAAAAGCAATAAGGTTAGAGTTTTGGTAGCAACAGACATAGCTGCTCGTGGTTTAGATATTCCTTTGTTGCCGCACGTGGTAAACTTTGAATTACCTAATATTTCTGAAGATTATGTACATCGTATTGGACGAACAGGTAGAGCAGGAGCGAGTGGTGAAGCGGTGTCTTTAGTCTGTGGAGAAGAACGCGGTTATTTACGCGATATTGAAAAACTCATAGGATTTAAAATACCTATAGAAATTGTTGAAGGTTTTGAACCTGACCCAAATGCTCCAAGTACGCCACCAAAAAAGAAACAAAACCAACGTAATTCTAGAAGGTCAAATTCAAAAAACACAAAGCCCAAATCCAAAAACTCAGGTAAATCAAATGATAATAACAGTTCTGGGAGCAGTAAAAGGTCTGGTAGAAACCGAAACCGAAATCGAAATAGGAATAGACGTAATAATGACAATAGGGGTTAATTATGACTAAAGAGTTAAAGCAGAAAATAATTGATGTTTGTGATAAAAAAATAGCGCAAAAAGGAGACAATGTTGGTGTGTCTTTTTATGCGTTTTTTGCAAACAAAAACGATAACCCTGAATTGTTAATGGAAGCTGCTACTTGGTGGATACAAACTCACCAATTGAATCATTTTGAAAAGGCAGTAAAAATAAAAGCACTTGTTAAGTAATGGCATCACAACCTAACAACCCATTACATGGCGTAAAGCTAGAACAAATCATTAATGAGTTAGTTGCTCGTTATGGTTGGGAATATTTAGGTTTTAACATTAATATTCGCTGTTTTACACACGACCCTTCTTTAAAATCTAGTTTGAAGTTTTTACGTCGCACACCTTGGGCTAGAACTAAGGTTGAAAATATGTATTTAGAGATGTTGAAAAAGCAGAAATCTAGAGGTTAATTTTTTGACTTTCGTCTAACGTAATTGTGTACGATTTCGTTGCGTGTTTAAGCACTAAAGTTAAAAAATCACGGATAGAAAATTCCAGCGGAATTTTCGTAAATAGGATATAAATAGCAATGAATTATACACTTTGGTTTTTTAATTCTTTTCCACTTTATTAAATTTCTGCTCTGTCAATTTTTCAAAAGATTTGTTTTTGTGAAATCGATAATTTGTTATTATAGAATCAATATGAGTTTCAGTTCCTCCATTTTCAAGTTCAATTTCCTCTACATCTATTCTCGTTAACACATAAGTTGAATCGTTCGTGAATTTTCCATATTGGTCATAACTCCACATTCCGTCTCCACCAGTTCCTGCAATAATATTATCGCTCAACAATTCATTTTTTTTATTATAAACCAAATAATGTAAATCAGAACAACAGCTTTCGTCTCCTTCTATTATTGTTATGATTTTTTCTAATTCCTCATTCTTTTGAATTGAAAAATATTTCCAACTATTTGGATAAACGTTTTCTAAAGTTAGTCTTTCGTTTTGTATATAATTCACTAACTTTTCCTTTGTTGGTGATTTCAATTCCTTGTCCATTTTTCCAACATACCAATCTCTTAAATCAAATTCCTTAAGATTAAAAAATTTGAAGTTCGTAGAATCAATAAATTTAGATTCAGTTTTTTTAGTTTCTACAATTGGGTAAGCTTTCAATTCAGTTGAATCAGTCTTTATTGAAATTGTTTCTTTATTCTCAATCTGTATTTTGTCAGACTCTTTATTCTTCTCAACACAACTAAAAGTCAGAAATATTAATATGTAGGCTGAAATTTTATTCATTTAGTCAAATGTTACACAATACGATGATATGCAACGTTTCAATGTTTTATATCAATCGTTAAACGAAGTTAGTTGTTTTTAATTAGAAAATCAATACGTATATATTAGTTATTTAAACCTTAGTAAACAACATGGTCCAATTGGTTTCCCAATCTTGATTGTTCTTATTAAAGTAAGCTTGCTCCCATAAAGCGGTATTTTCTGTTTCTTTTGTCCAACGAAATCTTAAATCCATTTCTTTGCCTTCAAATAATTCTTTACCGTAAAACAAACCAATACCATCTTTAAACTCACCAACTACTTGCTCGTTTAGTTTTCGTTCATGACTCATAGTGTCTGCCCAATAAATGGTCCATATATTGGTTTCTGGGTTTAACATTCTAATACTTAACCCTATAAAATCATCACCAAAATAATCGGTTTTCATTTCGTCCATTAAAATAAGACCATTGTACATTTTTTTGGTCTCCATTTCTGCAGTGAACTCAATCCACTCATCACAACCAGTTAAGCGTTCTTTTAACCGTCTGTTTAGCACTGTAGATTTACCTACTAGAAAATCGAAATTGTGTATAGGAATCATAATGTGTTTATTTTCTTTAAACCTTCATAAACAATAATACTCACAGCATTTGCAATGTTTAAACTTCGTACATGCTTACTATATAATGGTATTTTATAAAGCGCCTCAGGATGTGATTTTAAAAGTTGTTTTGGTAAGCCAACTGATTCTTTTCCAAACACTAAAAACAAATTATCTTCAAAAGGAATGTCCCAATGGTCTTTTGTGCCATGGCTTGATAAAAATGCCATGTTTGCATCTTTGTTTTGCGAAAAGAAATCATCGATACTATCGTAATAAGTTACATTAAGATGCTGCCAATAATCCAATCCAGCACGTTTTAAACGTGTATCGTCTATCTCAAAACCAAAAGGTTTTACCAAATGTAGGTTAGAACCTGAAGCCAATGCCAAACGACCAATATTTCCAGTATTATTAGGTATTTCGGGTTCAATTAAAACAATGTTAAGCGGCATTCTTCTTGAAGATTTTAATTGTAATTATGCGTAGTAATAGTATCCATGGAAACCCATGAAGCAAAACATCAAACCAATCCATTGGTTGCATACCAACGGCTCCACCAGCAATCCATTTTAGTTTGCCAACTATATGAGATTCTGGGAAAAAAGGCGCTAAGCCTAATGTTAAGCAGGCTATAGCAATAAGTTTCCAATCGTTTAAAACTTTCATCCTTTTACAATCTCTTTTAAACTGTTTACTAATAAGTCAACTTCCTTAAAACTGTTAAAAATAGCAAAGGAGATACGTATGCCATTAATTTTGTTTTCGTAAATACCTCTCATACGTAAATTCTTTTCTTTATTAAGTATAGGATTTAATTTAAGGTTGTCTTGTCCTTTGATTCTAATAGTAATCATAGAAGCTGAATAGACATCACTCTCAGGCGTTAATATTTCTATCTCTGGTGTATTGGCAACGCCTTTTCTAAAACGAGAAACAAGTTCGCGACCACGTTTGGCGACATTGTCAATACCAATAGCATTAATAAAGTCAATGGCACTTCCTAATCCTAAAGTGATTGGTGTATTGCGTGTGCCATATTCCTCACGTTGTGCACTCTCCCTATACTCCATGGTTAAGGAATTTAAATCGAATTTACTATCAGTATAAGCACCTGCAAACACAGGATCAATTTCTTTTATGATGTTTTTATTAATAAACAAAACACCTGTTCCTTTTGGCCCAAATAACCATTTGTGACCTGAACTTGCATAGAAATCTGGATTGATATCTGCCAAATCTATTGGAAACATACCAAGCGATTGTGCACCATCAATACATGTATAAACACCTTTGCTTTTACATAATTCTACAATAGCTTTTGCAGGTAATTTCATTCCTGTTGTGCATGTGATATGCGAAAAGGCAACGACTTTGGTTTTTTTGGTGATGTTATCTTTTATGATTTGTAAGTTGTTTTCACCATTGAAGTCCAAATCAATCAATTTTACTTTAGCACCAAAATCTTTTTCAAGAGCCATCCAAGGCGAAGCGCCTCCAACATGTTCGTGTGTGGAGATAATAATTTCATCGCCTTTTTTTAATCTCAGACTTCGTGCTGCTATATTTAGTCCTTCAGTCGCATTTCGAGTAAAGGCGATTTCATCTGGAGTGACGTTTAAAAAATTGGCTGCTTTTTCATGAGTTTTATCAATATCATGTCGACCATGACTGCACGATGTTTCCAATTTTTCAATGTTTTCACAAACAGTGTTAATTACTACACGTGGAGAAGGCCCAAGACTTCCAGTGTTTAGGTAATGGTAATCTTTAGCAAAGAGAAATTGTTCTCGAACTTGTTGCCAATCAATACTGTTATAATTGCTTGTATTAAAGTTTAATGCTGGAATAGACCCTTTTGACTCTAATAATGAATCAGCCTTTAATAAAGGGACTGCTGAGGTTAAAAATAATCCGCTAAGAATGTTCTTTTTTATAAAACTTCGTCTTGATGATTTTGACATGCCAAAACTTTTGACGAAAGTTAGCTGTTTTTTATGCTAATATCAAATGAGAATGGTTAAACAATGTAACTAGTTAAGTTCCAAAAGATATGAAAAATTATTGATGGCCCTATAGAGTTTGATTTATAGTATAGTACTCCAGAAATCAGCCCTCCAAATAATGCAATATAGGCTCTGTGAAGGCTAAAATCTATTGAGTCAAAAAATAGAGAGGCAAAGGGAATATGAATAAAAGCAAAAAGAAACGAGGCAAAAAGTATGGAATTTAAGGGCTTATAATTTTTTATTAATCCGCCTTGAATATACTTTCGAAAAAAAAGCTCCTCTGTAATAGGGACAAGTATTATTGAAGCTAAAACATTATGGGTTGTCAACCTTTTAAGGGTAAACTCATAATTAAAAAAATCTGGTAATATTTCTTGAAAGTAAATTATTTTAAGAACAGATTGGAAAAACACAAACCCAATTCCTAATAATATTGCAAAAAGATAAAATTTTGAATTTGTTTTATTTAAGCTGAATAAATAATTTCTGTTAATTAATCTAAAATAGAGTACTATTAAAAGGAATGTAACAATGGAGTTAATTAAGTGTGAAGACTCGAAAATAGTCAAGTTATGTGTTTCAAAAGGAATTAATAAAATCCAAAGGCTTACTATTTCAAGAGTTAAATAGAATGAAAATGTTGAAATAAATGCTCTTGAATACTTCATTTAATATTCTTATTTAAAGTATATTTTATTTATAAAGCCATCAATAGTACCTACACCATTGTTTGTCACATGTTTTACAAAAGCAGAACCAATAATGGCGCCTTTAGCGTATTTAGTTGCTTGCGTAAAGGTGTCGTTATTTGAAATTCCGAAACCAATAATTTGAGGATTCTTTAAATTCATATTAGCAATACGTTCGAAATATGAAGTTTGCTCATCACCAAATCCTGATTGTGCTCCTGTAGTACTCGCTGAACTTACCATGTAAATAAATCCGTTTGAAATAGAGTCGATATATCTAATGCGTTCGTCACTTGTTTGTGGTGTGATTAAGAATACATTAATTAAGCTATATTTATCAAAAGTTGCTTTATAATCTTCATGATATACGTCTACTGGAAGGTCTGGAATAATAAGACCATCAATACCAATTTCCTGACATTTTTGACAGAATGCTTCCACACCATATTGTAACATTGGGTTGAAATATCCCATAATTATTAATGGAATATTTACCGTTTTTCTAATGTCTTTTAATTGATTAAAAAGTACATCAGTGGTCATGCCATTTTTTAAAGCTTGTGTAGAACTTGCTTGAATGGTTGGCCCATCAGCTAAAGGGTCACTAAACGGCAATCCAATTTCTATCATATCAACACCATTTTTTTCTAGGTTTTGAATGATGGTAGCTGTGTCATTAATATTAGGATATCCAGCTGTAAAATATATAGACAGTAGCTTTTTGTCTTCTTGTAGTTTTTGGTTGATTCTATTCACAATCTTAAAGTTTAAAATGATTGATATACGTTTCTAAATCCTTATCGCCACGACCAGATAAACTAACGACCGCTATATCGTTTGGTTTAAATTGCTTCTTTTCAAAAACAGCCAAAGCGTGCGAACTTTCAATAGCAGGAATAATACCTTCCAACTTACACAATTCTAAACCAGCAGTCATGGCATCGTCATCAGTAATCGAAATGAATTCGGCACGACCAGATTTATATAAATGAGCATGCATTGGTCCAACTCCTGGATAATCTAATCCAGCGGAAATGGAATACGGCTCCGTAATTTGTCCATCGTTAGTTTGCATCAATAAGGTTTTACTTCCATGAATAATACCTTCTCGACCTAACACAGATGTTGCAGCACTTTCGCCAGAATCAACACCTAAACCAGCAGCTTCAACAGCAATTAAATTGACATTTGTGTCATCTAAAAAGTGATAATAAGCGCCTGCAGCATTGCTACCACCACCAACACAAGCGACCACGTAATCAGGGTTTTCTGTGCCTTCATGTTCTTGCAATTGCCATTTGATTTCTTCGGAAACAATAGCCTGAAAGCGTGCTACCATATCTGGATAGGGATGAGGTCCTACCACACTCCCAATGATGTAATGCGTGTCCACAGGATTGTTAATCCAATCACGTATCGCTTCGTTTGTTGCATCTTTTAAGGTTTTACTACCTGACGTTGCAGGAACTACTGTGGCACCTAACATTTTCATACGAGCAACATTTGGTGCTTGTCGTGCAATATCAATTTCGCCCATATACACTATACATTCCAATCCCATTAGAGCACAGACAGTTGCAGTGGCAACACCATGTTGTCCAGCACCAGTTTCAGCAATAATACGATGCTTGCCTAAACGTTTCGCCATTAAAATTTGACCAATAGTATTGTTGATTTTATGAGCTCCTGTATGATTTAAATCCTCACGTTTTAGATAAATTTTAGTGTTATATTTTTCTGATAATCGTTTTGCAAAGTAAAGTGGAGAAGGGCGACCAACATAATCTTTTAGTAATTGGTTGAACTCTTTTTGAAAGTCAGGTTCTGCCATAACTTTCAAATAGTTTTGCCGTAGCTCTTCTACATTTGGATAGAGCATTTCAGGAATGAAAGCACCTCCAAATTCTCCATAATAGCCTTTTTTGTTGATGTTGTAACTCATATTATTTTTTATTTCTTTTTCTAGTATGTTTAGAAAACATTCTACTGTATCTATCTTCGAAAGTCACAGATGTAATTTCATTAAACTTATGCTTGGTGTTTTTATCATCTAAAAAGCCTTGGGCATCAAAATATTGAATGGAGATAGAATTTTTGTTTACTCTTTTAATCGAACCAATACAAAAGTAACTTTGTTCAAACGCTTCACATTCAGAAATGATGCACTGAACATTCTTTTTTAGGCTTTTGAATATTTCAGACCAATTAGAAATGTTTATTTCATAATCTGGAGATTTAATTTTATCGTAAATACCTTCTAATTTGTGAATTTTAAAGAGATACTTGTCATTATTATTGAATCTAATATTTAAAATAAAATTAATTGGAATAATACGATAACCATCAATAATAAAATCGTCGGTCGTTTGTAATAAAATAAAATCACTATTGTAATCTAGTATATAACCAGTTACTATAGTTTCAAAATCATCTTTTAATCCAGTAGTAATTCTACAGTATTTTTTTTCCTTATGATGCTTTTTTATTTTTTCTAAGATATTCATTTTATGATTTTTGAGAAAGTCCTTTAAATTTTATTTTAACCCTTCCGTCCAGACGATTCTGTCTGTACACCTTCCCTTGAAAAGGGAAGGAATTCTCCTCCTTTTCAAGGAGGAGTGTCACATTGTGACGAGGTGGTTATGTAATATATTTTTTAAATTCTTTTAATAATTCTATATCTTTTAATCCTGGTTCAATTTCAAATTTACTGTTTACATCGATGGCGTAACAATATTTAGATTCCTGCCTGCGCAGGAATGACAAAACGTTATCTATCTCTTTTAATCCTATGCCACCACTTAAAAAGAAAGGTTTGGTAGATGGATAATTGTTTAATACACTCCAGTCAAAAGTGTAACCATTCCCTCCTGGTAGTTTCCCTTTGGTGTCGAATAAAAAGTAATCACAAACAGCTTCATAAGGTGTTAATACTGAAAAATCAAATTCATCTTTAATAGAAAACACCTTAATGACTTCAACGTTGGTTGACTTTAATAATCTACACATTTCGGGCGATTCATGACCATGTAATTGGATAGCGTTTAACTTATATTTTTCTATTTTATTAACTGTAAACTCTACAGGTTTATCAACAAAAACACCTGCTTTTTTTATTGATTTTGGAAGTTTTGGAATAACACCATCGAAGTGCCTTGAAGAAGGTTTATGAAATATAAATCCAAGATAATCTGGTTGCAAATTTGCAACAGTTTCGATATTATCTTGATATTTCATTCCGCAGACCTTTAGTTTCATATTTTTTTGTCATTCCTGCGAAGGCAGGAATCTATTTTAATATTTTTAGTTCATTGTGGATTCCGCATCAAGTGCGGAATGACAAACTACACTTTTAATTTATTTATAAACTCGGTTGCACTTTTTCCTGGATTGTCAGTTTTCATAAAGTTTTCACCTATCAAAAACCCTTGATAACCGTAAGGTTGCAGTTCTTTGATGGCGTCGATAGAACTAATACCACTTTCAGAAACTTTTACAAACTCATCTGGAATGATTTCACTTAGTTCCTTACTATTATCTAAGCTAACGTCAAAGGTTTTTAAGTTTCTATTATTTATACCAAGCATGTCTAATGAAGGCATAATGGATTTATGCAATTCTTCTTCATTATGGACTTCTAATAATACGTCTAGTTGCAAGCTTTTAGCAAATTCCGAAAATTGTTTGATTTCATCTTTGGTTAGAATAGCTGCAATCAATAAAATAACATCTGCTCCATAGGCTTTTGCTTCAATAAGTTGATATTCATCAATAATAAATTCCTTGCGAAGTAATGGTAAATTACAACTTGCTCTTGCTAATAATAAATCGTCCAATGAGCCTCCAAAATACTTTCCATCAGTTAAGACAGACATACCGCAAACTCCTGCATTTTCATAACCTGTTGCTACATCTTGAACGTTTAAACTATTATTGATAATTGATTTAGAAGGTGAGCGACGTTTGTGCTCTGCAATAATGCCAGATTTGCTATAACGTAAATTATGTGTAAGGGAAACTGTTTGTCTTTCAAATAAAATGGATTGTTCTAGTTGGGAAACAGGAATTAAACTTTTTCGAAGATTAACTTCTTTGCGTTTATCAAGTGTTATTTTGTCTAGTATATTCATTATTTACTTAGCTCAATCAATTTATCTAAACTTCCTTTAGCTTTTCCAGAAAATAGCGATTCTTTTGCTATTTCAAAGCCTTCTAGATGTGAAATTTGTTTTGAAGTAGCAATTGCTAATCCAGCGTTTGCGCATACCACATTATTTTGTGCTTCTGTTCCATTTCCACTAATAATATCTACAAATATCTTTGCAGCATCATCAACCGTGTCTCCCCCAAAAATAGCTTCTTGTTTTATTTGTGAAAGTCCTAAATCTTCAGGAGAGAATAATTTTTCAGTATGATTTGAAATAATCTTTGCTTTTCCAGTTAGTGAAATTTCATCATAGCCATCTAAAGCATACACAATGTTATAGTTATGCCCAGAATTTTGATGAATAAAACTGTAAAGTCTTAAAACCTCTAGATTAAAAACACCAAGAACATGATTTTTAGGAAAAGAAGGATTTACCAAAGGGCCTAACATATTAAAAAAGGTCTTAACACCTAATTCTCTTCTAATAGGAGCGACATTTTTCATAGCAGGATGAAATAATGGTGCGTGTAATATACATATTCCAGCTTGCTCTAAACAACGTTTTAAAAAGCCTTCATCATTCGAAAATTTCACACCCAAATTTTCCATAACATTAGATGAGCCTGATGTTGATGACACACCATAATTTCCATGTTTGGAAACATTTACACCAGCCCCAGCTGTTATAAAAGCCGAAAGTGTTGAGATGTTAAACGTATTTTTGCCATCGCCTCCAGTGCCTACAATATCAATGGCATTATAGTCTTTTAAGTCAACAGCAATACAAAGCTCTAAAAGCGCATTTCTAAATCCTAGAAATTCTTCAATAGTAATACTACGCATCATATAGACCGAAAGGAAACATGCAATTTGACTCGGGTTATGCATATCGTTTGATATGTTTATAATAACCTGTTTTGCTTCCTCAGTTGAGATGGTTTCGTGATTTATTAATCTATTAAGTATATGTTTCATTCTACTATTGGCTAATTATTAACCCAATTTTCCAATATCGTTTTCCCATCTGGCGTTAAAACAGATTCTGGATGATATTGTACACCTTTCACATCGTATTCTTTATGTCTTAAGGACATTACCTGCCCATTTTCGTCAAATGAGGTAGCTTCTAAACAATCAGGTAAATTGGAATTTACCACCCAAGAATGGTATCGACCAACTTTAAATTCTTTTCCTAAGCCTTTAAACAACGATTCATTTTCAGCAGAAAGGGTGACGTTAGTTGCAACACCATGATAAACTTCATCTAAATTAATAAGCGAGCCTCCAAATACTTCTCCAATAGCTTGTTGTCCTAAACAAACACCTAGAATACTCTTAGTAGAAGCATATTTTTCAATAATTGGTTTTAATAGACCAGCTTCATCTGGAATTCCAGGACCTGGAGATAAAACAATCTTATCAAAAGGTTCAACATCTTCTAAAGTTAATTTATCGTTTCTAACGACCGTTACCTCACAATGTAAATCTTCTAAATAATGTACAAGATTATATGTGAAACTGTCATAATTATCTATAACTAATACTTTTTTCATATTAAATATCTTCTGCTAATTTAATAGCTTTAGTTAGTGCGCCTAATTTATTGTAAACTTCTTGCAATTCGTTTTCTTGATTCGATTTTGAAACCAATCCAGCACCTGCTTGCCAATTCAGTTTATAGTCTTTACTTAAAAAGGTTCTAATCATAATGGCGTGATTGAAATTACCATCAAAATCCATAAAGCCTATTGCGCCTCCATAAAATGCTCTACTGGTTTTTTCGTATTGCTCAATCAATTGCATTGCTCTATGTTTTGGAGCTCCACTTAAAGTTCCTGCAGGAAATGTATCAGCGACTACTTGCATAGTTGAGGTTGTATCATGCTTTTGTCCTGTTACTTTACTTACTAGATGAATGACATGAGAGAAAAACTGAACTTCACGATACGTTACCACTTTAACTTGACTACCGTGGCGACTTAAATCGTTTCGGGCTAAATCGACAAGCATCACATGTTCAGCATTTTCTTTATCGTCGTTTTTAAGTTTTTCGGCTAAAACCGCATCTTGTTCGTCGTTTCCAGTTCTTTTAAACGTTCCTGCAATTGGGTGAATTTCTGCTAATCCATCATCAACAATAAGTTGAGCTTCTGGTGAACTTCCAAATATTTTAAAATCGCCATAATCAAAATAAAATAGGTAAGGCGAAGGGTTTATGCTTCTTAAAGCGCGATATATGTTGAATTCATCACCAGTAAATTCTTGAGAAAAACGTCTGGATAAAACGAGTTGGAAAACGTCACCGCGTTGGCAATGTTTTCTTGCTACTTCAACATGTTCTCTAAACTCATCATCAGTCAAATTAGATTTAATATCACCTTTTGAATTAAAATTGTAGGATGCAAAGTTTTGAACATTTATCAGTTTGTCAATGGCATCGATATTATTTTCGACACCTTCATAACAATGTGCAAAAATATAGGCTTCATTTTTAAAGTGATTAATGGCTATGATGTTTTGATACACAGCATAGTACATGTCTGGAATGACTACGGAATCATCTTTTTTACTAATGTCAACATCTTCAAAATATCTTACAGCATCATAAGCAGTATAACCAAATATACCGTTATTAATGAATTTGAAGTTTTCTTCAGATTTAGCGTCAAATCGTTTTGTGAAATTATAAATCTCATCAACTACATTAACATCTTCAGTAATATTTAATTCCGCAGAACTTCCATCAGGAAACGTTTGTGAAATAACTTCATTTTCAACCTTGATTGACGCAATAGGATTGAAACATATGTATGAGAAGTTTTTTTGACTTTTATGATAATCACCACTTTCCAATAAAATACTATTTGGATACTTATCGCGAATTTTATAATACACCGTAACTGGCGTAATAGTATCTGTTAGGATTTTTTTATGATGTGTATAAAGACTGAATTTTTTCATTTTATAATTTTTATTTCATTCTAAAATTATACTTCGTCGCGCTCAGCACAGGATTTCAGAACAAAAAAAAGGCTTGTCGTGAATGACAAGCCTTTTTTGATATTTTTATTTAAATATACGATAGGGTTTATTCACGAATGTTAGTTTCGAAAATTCCACCACCAAGTATGATTTAAAAATGAGTTCATTTGTTTTGTTTGTTCAAATATAGAAATGAAAACTAAATAATCAAATGTTATGCTAAAAAATATGATAAAATTCAAAAATTATCGTTCTATGTGTGAATGAAAAGTTTTGTTAAAGTTTACGATTAATACATCGAGATACTTATTTTTATAATATGAAGCACTTATTAGCCCTTTTTGTATTGTTGTTAGTGTCTTGTAAAACAGACAAAAACACAGATACAGCCCAAACAGATAAAACACAAGTTGAAATAACAACTAATGATGATATCGAGCTTGAAATTCACGATTTTAATGGTTTAGAACCCTATTTAACCAAAAAGGATGATAAAACCTATGTGGTTAATTTTTGGGCTACTTGGTGTGCACCTTGTATAAAGGAATTGCCTTATTTTGAAGAGTTAAACACCAAGTATAAAGAAGAAAACGTGGAAGTATTACTGGTTAGCTTAGACTTTCCGCATCAATACGATAGTAAGCTGAAACCATTTATTAAAGAGCATGATTTACAATCTAAAATACTAGTATTGGACGATGTAGATATGAATACATGGATTCCAAAAGTTGATGAAAATTGGGATGGTGCTATTCCTATTACTATCATTTACAACAAAAATAAACGTGAGTTTTATGACCAAACATTTACATACGAATCATTAGAAAACGAATTAAAACAATTTTTAAAATAAACACTATGAAATTTCTTAAAATAGTATCAGTATTTGCAATCGTTATGGTTGTGAGTGCTTTTTCGGTAAACACCACAGTCTCGAGTGGTTATGATATTGGCGATATTGCCTCTGATTTTAGCCTAGAAAACATCGACGGCAACATGGTATCTTTGACTAATTATACAGACGCTAAAGGCTTTATTGTAATTTTTACATGTAACACCTGTCCTTACGCAGTTAAGTATGAGGATAGAATTATAGCATTAGACAAAAAGTATGCTTCAAAAGGCTATCCAGTTATTGCGATTCAGCCTAATGACCCAGATGTGCAACCTGGAGATAGTATGGATGCTATGAGAGCTCGAGCAGCCTCCAAAGGTTTTACATTTCCGTATTTAATGGACGATGGTCAAAAAATCTATCCGCAATATGGCGCATCAAAAACACCTCATGTGTATATTCTTGAAAAAACCAATGAAGGAAATGTTGTAAAATATATTGGTGCTATTGACGATAATTATCAAGACGCATCAGCTGTAAATGTAAAGTATGCCGAAAACGCTGTAGATGCTCTATTGGAAGGAAACGACGTTCCAGAAACCAAGACTAGAGCAATTGGTTGTTCTATTAAAGTTAAAAAGAAATATTAACTGTAACAGATTAATTTTTTTAACGTCTTTATAATAAATCCTGAGGAAATATTAATTTTGCTTAAAAATTAATTTATGGCAAACCTATCACAAGAAGAGTGGAAAAAACAATTAGCTAATGATGCTAATGCGGTGATACTTGATGTACGCACAAACGATGAGGTGGCTGAAGGCAAAATACTTAACGCTATCAATATAGATATTTACAAAGGTCAAGGATTTATTTACGAATTGGAAGAATTGGATAAGTCTAAAAACTATTATGTGTATTGCCGTTCAGGAGGAAGAAGCGGACAAGCATGTGCGATAATGAATCAATTAGGATTTAAAAATGCGTATAACCTTTCTGGAGGTGTTCTTGAATGGAATGAGAGATTGGTAACCAATTAAAAAGATACTACTTATGAAACGATTATTATTTGTATTAATATCAATGGCTGTATTTACATCTAGTTGTAGAGATGAAACACAAGGTTCAAATACAATTGAAGTTATTACGGCAGAAGAAATGAAAGAAATTTCGAAGATTGAAGACGTGCAATTAATAGATGTTAGAACACAAGAAGAATATGAAGAAGGTTATATTGAAGGTTTTCAAAATATAGATTATTACTCTGATGATTTTACGAAAGACATTGAAAAACTAGATAAATCAAAACCAGTAATTGTGTACTGTAAATCTGGAAACCGAAGCGGAAAATGTGCAAAAAAAATGGAAGAAGCTGGTTTTTCTAAGGTTTATGACCTTGAAGGAGGGATTACACAATGGAAGTTTAAAGGCTTTGAGGTAAAAAAGAAGAGTTAAGAAAAACATAACACTAAATATGAAAGCGACCATTGGTCGCTTTTTTTTATACAATATGTTCTTCAATTACAGCAGTAATCTCTTTTTGATTGTCTATGGCTAATCTTGAAAACTGAAATAGGCTTTTGCACCTGTCTAAATTTTGTTCTGGGTAAGTTACTTTATAGTAAATATTGCCATTTAAATAATCGGTTAGAGCTCTTAAATCATACATAAATGGCATTAATGCACAGCTAATGAGTAAGAATTTTTTACAACTGAAAAAGATAGACAATCTTTTAAAAATATTACTATTTCCAAAGTGGTGAAGGGTATTTTTTGTCTTCGGTAAGTCTCTGTAAAGTGTTTACAGCCTCTGCTTTGTCTTCGTAATACGTAACACCAAACCATTCACTATTGGTGGTAATTACATTAATATCTATTAAACCGTTAGTCATCATTTCTTGAGCTACAAACGGAATATAAATTTCGCTTTTTTCAAGATTCTCAAGAATTTGTAAAAACTTAGTAAAATAGGTTTCAATGTATTCAAAAATTGATGGGTTACATATCCAAAAATTCATAGATACGGTTGTGTCAGGGTTTAAGGTGTTACCTGAATCGGTATCAATAATGTCACCATCTATGGCTTCAATTTTTGTGTGCTCTTCAATAGATACTAAATGTCCATCATCAACGCTACAAACACCTCTTGAAACAGAGCCATGTTCTGATAAGGTATCCTTTAAACTATAGCCAACAATGCCGTAAGTTTTATTAGAATTGTTACTTTTTATAAAATTGGCAGCGCCTTCAAAAGCTTCTTTACCATAATAATCATCGGCATTAATGATTACAAAATCAGAATTTATAACCTTTCTTGTTGACCATACAGCATGAGCTGTTCCCCAAGGTTTAGCTCTTTCAGATGTATCGATATTGATATCTTCTGGTAAGTCGTTTATATCTTGTACAACAACATCAAGCTTTATGGAATTTGGCAATTTTGGAGAAAGATAATCTTCCAGAAACGCTTTGTTTTCTGCTCGAGTTACCAAAACTATATGAGTGAAACCACAATTAATGGCGTCGTAAATACTAAACTCCAATAAAAATTCGCCTTTAGGGCCTAAATCATCAAATTGTTTAAGCTTTCCGTAGCGACTACCACTTCCAGCAGCCATAAGTAATAAGGTCATAAATAAAATTTTTGTAAAAATATAGTTTTAAATAGAAAATGGTAAACAAAATCATAAAAAAGAAAAAGACATATGTTTGCCTTTATATTTGGCGATAAACATCTTCAAAAGGCACTCTAAATCTTGGGCCATAAATACCTTTGTCATCACGTAAACCACAGCCAATAATCATATTTATTTCGGCAGTCCACGGAATTCCTAAAATACGTTTTACTCTAAGTGTGTCGCTGCCTTCCATTGGGCAAGTATCGTAACCAATGGCTGCCATACTAATCATAAAATTTTGAGCCGCTAAACCAGCACTTTTATGAGCTACTATGCGCATATCGCTCAATCTTGCTTGTCGGTAAATGGGTCTAAACAACCCAATAACTTGAAAAACAAGATATTTTAACATTCCAAAAATCCCTAAAAAATCGAAATAGGTTATTGGCATTACTTTTTGGTAGTAGTTTAATGCCATTTTTTTACGATTTTCTAATTTTTTGTCTAAATCTGCTTTGCCAAAAGAGGTGTTTAAAAACGCAATATTTGCTTTGCATCGTTTACGCCATAAATCCTTTCTTGCGACCACAACTACCAATTGTTGCGCAGTTTTTGCAGCATTTTGGTTAAAGCAAGCATGCGCAAGTTTTTCAATGGTTTCTTTATTTGTAACATGGTAAAACTCCCATAGTTGTAAGTTGCTACTTGTTGGAGCTAATACGGCATTTTCAATGCATTGTTTGACTTTATTTGTGTCTATTGACTCGTCTTTGTAGACTCTACAAGAACGACGATAAGCAATGGCTTCTGATACTGTTTTTTCCATGAAATTGATTTGTGTAAAGATAAATTAATAATCTGCTCAATGTTAAATAAAGCCATTGCAATTTCTTTTTGTTGAATCTTTTCTTTTACCTTTAGTTTGTCAAAACTTAACATAATTGTTTATGAATAAATTAAAAATAAGTGTTAGTATATTTTTTTAGGATTTGTTTTTTTGTCAACCTCTTGTAAAGAAACAAAAACTAACGAGTATGTGTTTGAAAAAGAAGGAATGACGTTTATTGTTCCTGAAGATTGGAAAATTACTGATGAAGAAAAATTTGATGATGGAAGCTATTACCTTTCCATTGATAAAAATGGATTTGACTCAAGCGGAGTATTAATAATTACATCTTACAATAATAGTATAGATTTGGATGAGCTTATTTATTTTCAAAAAGAAGAGATACAAAATAATGTTATTTTTAAAAACTCAGTTTTTGAACCAATTCAAAATAGTGAATTTAATTCTATAAACTCTAGGGCAACCCACTATACGTTTGGTCTTTTAGGGTTAGAACATGAAGGCTCGATTCATGCATTTTATATAAATGACAATACCTTTTTGGTGATGAAGCAAGGAGCTTTAGAAGATAGAACGGTTAACAATAAAGGATTTGATATAATTGAGGATAGTTTTGGCGCATATGTAAAAGTAAAATCCGCAAAACGTTAAAAATTAATGTTTTACGTATTTTTTTGTGGAGTCGCCGAGATTAACTGCGTTGTTCTCTAGTAACTCTAAAGTTGCAAATGCAATTTGTTGTCTTTTAAAGACAAGTGTATTTAAACAACAAAATCTGATCAAGTAAACTTGTCAGATTTTATCATTTAAACCCACAATCAAATTGCGAGTGTTGTGGAGTCGCCGAGAATCGAACTCGGGTCCAAACAAGTAACCAAAAAGCTTTCTACACGTTTATTCTATTCTTAGATTTTCGATTGTAAGCTGACAAAAGACAATCTACTTACAACTTAGCTTCTTAATCTCGAAGGTGCATCAAAGCGCTACACCATCTTAGTTAATATTTACGATGTCTCAAAATGGAACGCCATTAACCAAGGCTTTCCGGAGACATAAAGCTTTCCTACCTAGTAGGACGAGGCTAATCTTACTATAATTCAGATTATGCAGCTAAAGCGTAGTTATTCTCGCCGTTTAAAATTTGGTCTAGCCTTTTACGTGTTTCAATGCCATTACACGACGTGCTTACTGTTTAATTAATCTCGCTGTCAAAACCAGTCGACCCCAAAAATTAATTATTTTTCCTGTTAAGGAAAAGGACTGCGAAGTTACAAAAAAAGTTGTGCAACAGCGTAAATCCTCTTATTTTCGTGCAAAATTTATACCAATTTGTTTCTATGAAATTCGCTATTATAAAAGAACGTAAAAACCCACCAGATAGACGTGTGGTATTTTCTCCAGAAAAGTTAGCAGAAGCAAGAGCGCAGTTTCCAGATGCTGAGTTTGTTGTTGAGTCTAGTGATATACGCGTATTTCCAGATTCTGCATATAAAAATTTAGGGTTTGAAGTGACTGAAGATGTGTCTGATTGCGATGTGATGATTGGTGTAAAAGAAGTGCCTATTGAAAACCTTATTCCTAATAAAAAATATTTTTTCTTTTCTCATACCATTAAAAAGCAGCCTTATAATAGAAAGTTGCTTATAACCATGCTAGAAAAAAATATCGAAATGCTCGACCATGAAACTATTGTTGCGCAAAACGGGGCAAGACTTATTGGTTTTGGTCGTTATGCAGGTTTAGTTGGTGCTTACAATGGGTTTAGAGCTCTTGGTTTAAGAGATGGATTATTTAATTTGCCTAAAGTGGAAACACTAACAGATTTTGATGAAGTTAAAGCTGAATTAGATAAAATCACATTGCCAAATATTAAAATATTATTAACTGGAACTGGTAAAGTAGCTCTTGGAGCCAAAGAAATTCTTGACCATTTAGAGATTAAAGAAATTAGTGATGCTCTATACTTAACCTCTAAATTTTCAGAACCTGTTTATGTGATGGCAGATGTTATGGAATATGCCAAACGTAAAGATGGTAAAGTAGGTGATAAGTGGGAGTTTTATAAAGACCCTTCTGGTTATGAAAGTAATTTTATGCCTTATGCTAAGGAAACAGATGTTTTTATTGCTGGACATTTTTATGGAAATAATGCGCCTTTTTTATTTACTCGCAAAGACGCAAAGTCGCCAAATTTTAATATTAACCTTATAGCAGATATTTCTTGTGATGTAGATGGCCCTGTGGCTTCTACCTTAAGGGCTTCAACAATTGCAGACCCATTTTATGGCTATGATGCTAAAACTGAAAGTGAAGTTGCTTTTGGTGCTAAAGATGCTATAACCGTTATGGCAGTAGATAACTTGCCTTGTGAATTACCAAAAGATGCAAGCGAAGGTTTTGGAGAAATGTTTTTAGAACACGTAATTCCGTCGTTTTTTAATAACGATGAAAAAGGTATTTTGAAACGTGCTAAAATAACTGAAAAGGGAAAGTTGACAGAGCGTTTTGGGTATCTTCAAGATTATGTTGATGGTGAGGAATAATTAGGCATCCTGCACAAAGAAAATAGAATTTTTGTTTAAATCGTAAAAACCAAATTCATGGGTTTTCCATGGTGTGTTTAATCGGAGTTTTTCTTTTGTAACAGTTTTGCGTTTAACCATTTCATCGAGAATTGGTTGTATATCATCCACAAATATTTTTACAACTGAACCATAAACTGGGTCTTCATCATTATCGTGATGCCATTGTAAGTGAATCCAAATATTTTCGCGATTCAATACAGCATAACCTTCTTCTAAATAATTAAGATCAAAGCCTACATAAGTTTCATACCATTTAATATCTCTTTCTAGGTTTGAAGTGGAAAGCACAGGGCAAATGGTTTGTAATTTTGAAGTGTTGTTCATAGTTTAAAAATAAGCTAATTTTTAGAATCAAAAAAGCCTATCAAATCAATGATAGGCTCTTGTAATAAAAATTGAGAATTTATTAGATAACTTTTACGTTTACCGCGTTCATTCCTTTTTTACCTTCTTTTAGTTCAAATTCCACATTGTCACCTTCGTTAATTTCATCAATTAAACCTGTAACGTGTACAAAGTACTCTGTGCCTGAACCTTCTTCTGTAATAAAACCAAAACCTTTGGTGCTATTGAAGAATTTTACTGTTCCTGTATTCACTTTAAATAATTAAATAATTTATGCAAAGGTAGGATTATTTTTTTGTAAGTACTATTTTTTCTTGTTTAATACTAGTTTTTTATAGAATCTAAGACTATACTTTTTATTTCTTTGGGATTGATTTTTAATCGTTTATCAATGCGATTTAATAGTGCTGAAGCATTTGTTTTATAAAGTTTGATATAATTTTGATGATTAGAAGTTGTCAAGATATTATTAGCTGCAACTCGGTTTTTATAGTCTAAACTATTGCCAAAAAAATCTTTCATTTCGTCTGTCATTTGTCCCTGCATCCAAGGTATAAACCAATCTTGTTGTTTAAAATAATTTAAGTTGGCTAATGTTTCAGACTTTATCATTTCATTATTATTTATAACCATGGCGTCAAAAAAAGTATAAAACTGGCTTAAATCTGTGATTAAAGAATCTGTTTTTTCAGACTTTGATTCTGTATAATTTTGTAAAAGTTTAAAACCTTTTTTTTGAATATTAAATGGGTTGTAGCCAGTGAGTAAACTACGACATGGTACACATTCTTCAATGTTTTTGACATTATATTCATTATTAATAACCTTGTTACTGTATTTATTAATACTATCGTAATATCTTATTACGCTAGAACCTACTAGAGTATCAGTTTTTAAATCGTTTTTTATAGTTTTTAGTATGGAACTTAATTTACTATTGGCTTTTCTTTCTTCATTCCAATTATTTACTTGTAATGCTAAAAGAATACCTATCATTACGAGAAATATTTCACCTATGGCGTAAAGTATGTATGATGTTACTTTTTTATTTTTTATCATATTATGTCTAACCTTTCGAAATATTTTAAGCATCAGGCTCTTTGTTTTCTTCCTTAGTTTCTTTTTTCATTTTTATATAGCCAGTTACCAAACGCACTCCTAATCTTGCAAATAGGATGATGGCGATAACCATTATTATATTAAATCCATCCATACCATTTTCTTTAAGCTACAAAATTACGGTTTTGCTAGTGTTTAACTTTGGTTTTATAATCAATTTAACTCTTTAGTGATAATATCTTGAATTTCATCTATGGTTTTAATGGTATTATCAATTCGAATTTTTCCACCGTTAAAATTATCTCTATTTATTCTTAAAATATTTCTTGCCATGGATTCTTCTGAAAATAATTTTATATCTCTTAAAATAACATAAGTCTTAAATTTCATATCTAATACTTCTGCTCTCATTATTGGTATCCAATCATTTTTAAAAGTTTCTTCAACATCTCCAATGGATTTAATAGCATGATATACTTGGTCATCATAATAGGAGCCTAACAAGAAGCGTAATTCTTTATTTTTAATTTGGTCCAAGCCTTTTGATTTTAATACTTCATAAGCATTTGTTAATGGTTGAAAACGGTCAAACATAATGACATTTGCTAACCAAAACTGGAGACTGTCTTTGTCTTGTTGAGACCATGCGCTTTCTAATATTTTATTAGAAGATGTTATGGCTTTTTTAAAATTTAAACTAATGTCTTCAAGAGACAGTTTGTCTTTAATAAGGTTGGCTTGTACTTGTGTTAATATTTCTTCTTCAAAGACTTGACTTTTTCTAGCTTCGTTCCAGTTATTTATGGAAAGCGCAATAAGAATGCCAATAACCACAAGAATAATTTCACCGATGGCATATTTAAAATATTTGGATGTTTTGTTTTCCATAATTAGGTTTTGACGGATTTTTCTAAAGAATTTAATCATTTAATTGTAAGTTCAAGTTCATTAGCTAACGATTTGGTTAAACGGTCAAGCATTGCAGTAAACGCCTTAAAACGATTTTGATGACTTATGCATGATTCTAGTTTAAATGTTAATATGTTCCAAAGTTCTAAATCATTATAAAATTGTTGAAAATCGGTTTCAGGACCTCCAATATGTACACGAAAATTATATAGTGCTACTTCAGCATAATTTATGTGCTTATTAAAATAAGGTTCAATTGAAGTAATATATTGTTCAAGAAGAGCTTTATCAAAATTTGAAAAATGCGTTAGTTGTATGCTAAATGCCTGTATTTCATTTTTAATTTTAGTGTTTTTAACTTGTGACAAATTACCTTCGTTAATAAATTCTTCAACTATTGGGAAGTTAAAATTATTGGTATATGCTGTGCCTAGAGCACCTAAAGTTCCTTTTAACAAGTGTAAAGAATCTCTATTTTTTAAATTGATTATTTCAAGACTTCTTCTATTTAAATCTACAAGCTCATCTATTTGAGACCCAAAATCAGCCAAGTTATCACGACTGCTATCTAACTCTTCATACATGCGCTCATAATAATTACTTAACTTTTGCTTTTCTATACGCTCTTCATTCCAGTTATTCACTTGTAATGCTAGCAGAATACCAATCATTACAAGTATAATTTCACCAATAGCATACTTAAAGTATTTACTTGTTTTATTTTCCATAAGAAGTGATTTACGTATATGTCGAAAGAATTTTATCATAAAGATTATTGCTTAATTACTCTTATGCCAACATGTTTACTATTGATTATACTGTCATCGTTGGCATCGTAAAAATCGTAAGCACTATAACCATACACTCCTCCATCGTAATATTCAGCAATATTTCCTCCTAAATCGTAAACAACAGCTTCACCAACTTTAGTAGATTTCTTTTTACCTACTTTTTTATATAATATGGTTTTTAGTTCTTTTAGTTTCTCTCTAAGCATTGGTACTTCACTTTTAGTAATGGCATATCCTGCCCAATAATTAAGTGTGAGTTCTTTCGCTCCTACTTTATGAGCTTGCTTATGTAGTTTTTTTGCTTCTACAGCATTTGGCAAACGGTAGGTTTCCCCTGTTTTATCAGATAGCCACTTAACATAATCTTTAGCATCTTGCATGCTTACTTCTGCTGGATAATTATCGATGCCTGCTTCATAGGTAAAACTTGGTTTAAAGGCTTTAAACTGTGCATTGGTCACTTCAAAACGACCAATAGATGTCGAGTCTTTTTTAATAAGTAATGTTTCAGGAATTAATACACCATTTTTCATTTCACCAAAGAGTCCATCAACACTTTTTGCTTTTTGGATTTTTAATAATTCTGCCAACGGACTATCTTCTTTAAACGCTTCATTTTTAGTTGAAGGCTTGTTGAATAAATACGTATCTATCCATTGAATTTCTTCTTTCATTTTACGAAGCTGATGCGTGATTTTTCCTAATCCATGTGGCTGACCAGGAAACCATAAAAATCTCACAGGTGTATTTCCAGATTGTTGTAAGCCTCTAAAATATTCCCAACCTTGGTCACGAGGGACTGCTCTGTCTTCACTACCATGAAAGATAATGGTAGGCGTTTTTATTTTTTCAATTTCGAATAAAGGCGATTTGATGATATAATTTTCGTTGTAAAATTTGCCATTGGTATCGTCCCAAGGTGCGCCTCCAAAGTAGGTTTGGTCAAAACTTACACCGAAACGACAGGTACCAAAATCAGATGTCCAGTTTACGTCACCAGCACCTGGAGCTGCCACTTTAAACATATCTGGATAGCGAACTGTCAACATAGTTGTGATAATAGCACCATTGGACCAACCCATGGTTCCCATTTGGTTTTTATCAATTTTACCTTCCTTATCCAACACATCAATCGCTTTGATAATGTCTTCCATTTCTGGTTCGTAATAGTTGCCCTTAATACTTTCAACAAAAGACAATCCATGGTTGGAAGACCCATGATAATTGGGTTTTAAAACAAACATGCCTTTTTGTGATAATAAATGCGGATAGGTACTCCAACGGTCACTAAACAAGTCTAAATCTGCGCCTGCTGGACCTCCATGGATGGACAACATTAATGGATAACGCTTGCCTTTTTGATAATCTTCAGGATAAATTAATATGCCTGTAACGTCTTCATTATTATAGCCTTTCCAAACCATGACTTCGGATTTTGCCAAAGTTTTCTTTTTGAGTTTTTTATTGAGTTGCATTAATTCCTGTTCATTGGAAAATTTGTTACCATTCAAATCTGCTACATGAAACGTTGGTAATCGTGACGCTGTAGAGTAGGTATAGGCTACTTTTTTACCATCATCTGATACTGTAATGATAGAGGTGTGGTCATTTTTCTCATCTAAATCAATGGATGATTTGCTCCAAGAATTGCCATTTTTCTTATAGTAAGCCAATCGTATATAGGCTTTGTTTGCTAAGGTTACCATGGCATCGTTACCAACAACATTAAAGCCACGACTAATACCTAAATCCCAGTTTAAATCCACTTTTTTATAAGAGTGATTTGATAACGTGTAATAATAGAGTTCACTCACTCCAGCACCATTCCATTCTGGGTCTGAGGCATAGGTTGAGGTAAAATAAAACCCTTTATTGTCAGCAGTAAATTGAATGCGTCCCATTGGCTGACCAAGAGTATGTTTGATTTTGGTCACTTTTCCAGTGTCTAGATTTTTTAGGTAATGAAAAGGGTCCTGTTGCGCATCAGCTGCATAACTTCTACTGCGTTGCATACTGTAAAACAGCCATTTACCATCTTTTGAAATTTGATAGCCGCTAAGTGGCTTTTTATTTTTTGTAAGACGTTTTACAGATTTGTCTTTAATATTGAAAGCATATATATGGTTTGGTCGCCAATGCATAGAGTCTTCAACCACAATTACATTATCTTTTTTTTCTGCTAGTTCTTGCTCGTAAAGTGTTTTACCATCATGTGATTGAAATAGTAAAGTGCTTTTGTTTTGCCAGCTTAAACTGGAAATTCCATTTTTAAATTCCTTTACTTTTTTGGCTTCTCCACCATAAATGCTTAAGCTCCACAATTTGTTGCCTTTGTCTCTAGATGATAGAAAATAAATATGCTCACCATCTTTAGAAAATATTGGGCTATAATCACTATCGTCTCCATTAGTGAGTTGAATGGTTTTATACTTACCATCTTTCATGACATCTAAACGTGTTAGATAAATATCTGATATAAATCTATCTTTTGCTTTAACGGCTTTGTTTTTTGTCCAAACCACCATGTTATTTTTAGGTGAAAATGACACAGAACCCATAGATTCTCTATTAATCACATCTTCAGGAGTCCATTTACTTGGGTCGTTTTTTTTATCGGTTTGTGCATGTGCTGTAAAGCATAACAAACACATTAATAGGACGGAAGTGATATATGTTTTCATTCTTGTTGGAATTTTTTAATTATTTGATTTCGCTGGTTTAGGGAAAGGAGGAGGCACTACTTTTTTACTACCTTGTGTTTTAAGCATTTCCAATACTTCTTTTACAGCACGTTCCAATTGAGGGTCTTTTCCCTTTGATAGCGATACTGCATCTTGCCTCACAGGAATATCTGGAGCAACACCTTCATTTTCGGCAACCCATTTATTATTTATTGGGTCAAAAACAGCATTGTCTGGTGCTGTTAATGCGCCACCATCTATTAAACTATAATGTACTGAAGATTTTACCAAACCTCCCCAAGTCGTTGCACCAATAAGCGGTCCTGCATTTTGTTGCCTGAATACCCAAGGAAAAAAGTCGCCACCTGAACCAGAAAGTTCATTTATTAAAAGTGCTTTAGGCCCTAAAATTCCAGCTGGTAGTTGCATTGGTTTGCCATTAGGGACTTCGTTGGTTAAACCAGCTCTAAGACTTCTGGTCATTAAATCTACCATATAATCATCGAGTAAACCACCACCATTAAAACGTTCGTCTATGACGGCGCCTTCTTTGTCTTGTTGCGCAAAGAAATAACGGTTAAATGACACAAATCCTGCACCACTTGTGTTAGGTACCCAAACATAAGCTAAACGACCATTTGATAGTTCATCAACCAAACGTCGGTTATCTTCAACCCAAGCACGTTGGCGTAATCCGTTTTCACTTCTAATAGGTTCAACTATTTCTGTCCATGCACCTGTAAATTCTGGCTTGTCATTAATATGCAATGTGGTTTGTTTATTCAAAGTACCATCAAGCATTTTAAAAGGATTGTCATTGGCTGTTAATGGTGTTCCGTTAATACCAACAATGTAATGCCCTTCTTTAATGTTTAATCCTGGTTGGTCTAAAGGACTACTCAGTCCTGGATTCCAACTTTCGGTGGTGTAAATACGTTTTATTTGCCAACGGTTACTTTTTGCTTCTAAGTCGGCACCTAATAAACCCACTTTTGAGTTGTCAACACTAGGATAATCGCCGCCAAACACAAAACTATGACCTACAGATAATTCGCCATTCATTTGGTCTAAAATATAAGTCAAATCTGCTCTATGCTTAACATGTGCTACTAATTGTGCGTATCTTTTATAGACTTGATTCCAATCACGACCATGCATATTTGGGTCGTAAAAATAGTCGCGTTCGTAACGCCATGCTTCTTCGAACATTTGTTGCCATTCGGATGTTTTGTCCAATTTCATTTGAAGGTCAACTTTTACATTTTTTCCTTTTCCTTTTGGAGCCGAAGCTTCTATAATTTGCCAGCTGCCCATGGCTTGAGCTAAAATCTTTTTTCTATCTGAAGATATTGTAAACTGACCAACGCCAGACATAAATTCTTTAGCTTCGTTATCATCGAGCTTGTATTTTTGAACGGTTAATCCTCTACCATTTGGCACTCGCTCCATAATAAAAGCTGTTCCTTTTAGACCTGCGATTATTTTTGAATAGTTACGTACAGGAATATCTAAGGCTAAGGTTCGTCTTGAAATGTTTTCGAAATCAATTTTTAGTGATGTATCTTCTTTTTTATCTTTTGCATCATCTTTCTTTTCTTTTTTCACGTCTTCTTCATCACTTTTTGGTTTAAAAGGCGATTTAGCATCAGCTTGTAAATTAATGACATAGGCTGCATATTCAGGGTTTGAGGTCATCGCACTTGTATTTGCCCAACCTGAACCCAAAGCCACATCAGTACTTGCTAAAAAGTAAAGGTGTTTTTTATTGTCATCCCAAGCTGGAGAAAAGGCATCAGCAAATGGGTTTGTAATAGCTTCTGTTTTACCAGAATCTAGTGACCAAAGTGTAATTTGTCTAAAATTATTTGACCCAGCTTTTGAATAGGCTAACCATTTTGAATCTGGTGACCAGGTTAAACCCAATCTTCCACGCTCTAAATTATTGCCACCAACATCAACAGTTTTTATGGTTCCTTCGGTTACATTTACCACCCTAATTCTCACATCGTCATCAGTAAATGCTATGTGTTTTCCATCAGGCGACCATGTTGGTTCCCAACCTAATTTTGATTCGCCAATAGAAATACTTCTAGGCGAAGACATACCATCTTGATTGGCAATGAGTAATTCATAGCCTTTTCCGTTTTTATCCGAAAACCAAGCCACATTAGTTCCTTTTGGAGACCAAATAGGAGTTCTATCTGCAACACCAGAACTTTCCGTCATATTTCTAGAATCGCCATTTTTGATAGGAACCGTAAATATTTCGCCTCGTGATTCCATAATGGCACGTTTTCCTGTTGGAGATAATGATACTGAACGCGCTCTTCTGCTAACGTTTTCCCATTTGGTTGCTGCCCAAGTGAAGTCGCCAATAACCGTAATATTAAGTTGTGTTGTTGTATTGTTATTAGGGTCTAACGTGTGTAAATAGCCATCACGCTCAAACACGAGTGTGTTATTGTGTCCTGATAAGGATTTAATATCTGAGCCTTTGTAATTGGTTACTTGGTTTAATTCAGATGTTTTGATGTTAAATGACCAAATATTCATCACAAAATCCCTGTCGGAAAGGAAATAAATGTTATCTCCCATCCAAATAGGTTTGATATCTGTGGTTTTGTTATTAGGTAATAAGGTTTCTTGTGAATTATTGAGATTTAAAATGACCAATGGTGTGTTTTGACCACCTCTATACGCACGCCATTCTTCGTCCCAGCGACTCATTCTATCAATAATCATTTTTTTGCCATCTTTGGAATACGAACCAGAAGTACTCCATTGTGAAGTCACTAATGTTGAAGGGCCACCTTTTACAGGAACTGTCCATAAACGGTCAAAACCACTTGGCGCCGTATCACGACTTGTTGCGTATAACACATGTTTTCCATCGTTGGTCCAACCTCTAACTTGTGCGCCACTTGGATGCCACGTTAAACGTGTAGCATCTCCACCATTAACGGACACTATATAAACAGCGTTTGAACCAAAACGATTGGAGGTGAACGCAATCCATTTTCCGTCTGGGGAAAAGTAAGGATTTGTTTCAACAGCTGCTGTACTGGTTAGTCTTTTTACGTTTGTTCCGTTATTATTTGCAATCCAAATATCGCTTCCATAAGTAAAAGTAATTTGCGAGTCATTGATATCTGGTTGACGTAAAAGCCTTGTGCCTTGTGCAAATGTTGAGATACTGAATAATAGTATGAAAATTCTTATTAAATGCTTCATGATGATTTTTATTAGTTGTATTAATTTTTAATTATTATTGCTGGTAGATTTAAGGCTTCAAATTGCCTATTATAAGCTGCCATTTCAGTATTTATAATGACATTACGCTCAGTTTTAAATGTGTTCCATTCTTTCATTAAACCTTGAAGCCTTTCTTTAGAACCTTGAGTGAGTTTTGGTTCATCAACATCAATAAATCCTTTTAAATGCATGAGTTGAGAATTTAATTTATTGTTGAAATTAATCACATCCTGAAATGTTTTTTGTTTTGGTTGAATTAAATTTTCTTCCCAAGTTGTGATGCGCTCAATCAAGCTTTCGCCTTTTTCTAATAAGTCTTTTGCGGCATCGTTATCTTTTAAAAGTTTTGCATAGCCTTTTAATTGTGACTTTGCTGAACGCATATTATTGACAGATTCGTGAATGTCTCTTATGGTATTTTCAATTTGCAATAAAGCAGTTTGTTGCTCCTTAAAATCGGATGGTGTTGATTGCACATTAGGATTTGGTAAAATAGTCACTTCAGTTTCAGATTGACCTCCATTTTCAAGAGATAATCTCAATGTATAATTTCCAGGAGCTACATTGGAACCTGAATAACCACCATGCACAAATACACCTTCAACACCTGGCAATTGTTCTCTTTGGAAATTCCATGTAAAACGATTGTAGCCTTTTTTAGCAGGTAATACTTGAGGCGCAGATGGACCACCTTCCCACGATTTAAAGTCTTTGTCTTTTTTACTCGATACAGTTCTTATTACTTTACCAGCGTCAAGTACTTCTAATTTTAATTCGAGAGTATCAGCATTTTTTGCTAAAAAATAATCAAATGTAACTCCGCTTTTTGGGTTTTGTCCGAGGCCAGGAACAAATCTGCTAGTGCTTCCTCCAAAAATTCGATAGGAGTCTTTTGGTTTAAAAATTTGTATAGCTTCTTTGTTGTCTTTTTTTGTATTCTGAATAGCTCCTAAATCATCTAAAATCCAGAAGGAGCGTCCAGCAGTGGCTGCAACTAAATCGTTATCTTGAATAACTAAGTCGTTAATGGCAACTATTGGTAAATTCAGTTGAAATTGTTGCCAATTAACACCATCATTGAACGATATGTATAAACCAGTTTCAGTTCCTGCATACAGCAATCCTTTTCGCTTGGTGTCTTCTCTTACCACACGAACAAATCCGTGAGGGTCGTTAAAACCGTTTACAATTTTAGTCCAAGACTGTCCGTAATTATTGGTTTTAAACACATAAGGTTTTAAGTCCATGGACTTATATTTCATAATAACTATATAAGCAGTTGCAGGATTATGTGGCGATACTTCAATGCTATTTATAATGCCATCAGTAATTCCTTTAGGCGTAATATTTGTCCAGTTTTGACCGCCATCTTTCGTAATATGAATAAGTCCATCGTCGCTACCTGCATATAATACACCTTGTTCGTGAGGTGATTCTACCAACGACATTAATGTGTTGTAGTTTTCGCCACCAGCAGCTTCATTGGTATATGGTTTTCCTCCAGGACCTTGCTTGTCTTTTTCGTTTTTAGTTAAATCTGGACTTACAACATCCCAACTATTACCTCCATCTTGAGTTTTAAAAACCACATTTCCAGCATGATAAATAGTGCTTCTATCGTGAGGCGAACTAATAATTGGCGCATTCCAATTGTAACGATATTTAAAATCTTTTGGTTGAATACTTAAGCCCAATTCAGGATATTCTTTAATAGGTTTTGAAGTGTTAGCTGAGGTTACAAAACGTTCAATAATTCCTTGATAGCAACCACCATACACATGTTCAGGGTTGTCTGGGTCGAAGGCTAAAAAGGCACTTTCACAACCAGCAACCGAATGCCAATCTTTCCAACTAATCCCAGAACCATTAGTACGACTTTTAATTGAAATAGCTGAATTATCTTGTTGCCCACCATACACATTATATGGCACCAAATTATCTGTAATTACTCTATAAAATTGAGCTGTTGGTTGATTTTGTTGTGTGCTCCAGCTTTTTCCTCCATTAAAAGATATATTGGCACCTCCATCATTGGAGTTAATCATATTAGTATTATCATGTGGATTAATCCATAAATGATGATTATCACCATGAGGCACAGATACACCACTAAAACTTTTTCCACCATCAATCGATTTTAACACAGGTGCATTCAATACATACACCACATTTTCGTTTTGAGTATCGGCAAAAATCTCCATATAATACCATGAGCGCGTAATGGTCACTCTATCTGAATTGACTTGTTTCCAAGATTTTCCAGCATTATCAGAACGATATACGCCTGCTTTTTTGCCTTCTGCTTCAATAACAGCAAACACTTTGTTGGAATTCGCACGAGACACAGAAATTCCTGCTTTACCGAAATCTTCTGGTAAGCCTGCTTTCATTTTATTCCAAGTAGTTCCACCGTCAGTTGATTTATAAAGTCCAGAGTCTTTTCCACCAGACTCCATCGTCCAAGGATAACGACGATGTTGCCACATGGCTGCATATAAAATTCGTGGATTGTTCATGTCCATGGATAGGGAAGAGGCTCCTGTGTTTTCGTTTACAAAAAGGATGCGCTCCCAATTGTTTCCACCATCCATTGAACGATATACGCCTCTTTCAGTTGAAGGACCATATTGAGCACCTTGAGCAGTCACATAGATAACGTCTGGATTTGTTGGGTGAATAATCACATCAGAAATATGTCTGGAATTATCCAAGCCAATATGTGTCCAGGTTTTTCCAGCATCAGTCGATTTGTAAACACCATCTCCCATAGATGTCATCACACCTCTTGCAGCATGTTCTCCCATTCCTGCAACTACTACATTTGGGTCGCTTTCAGACACAGCAATAGCACCAACAGTTCCAGTTTTTAAAAACCCATCAGAAACGTTTAACCAAGTAGTGCCAGCATCAATAGTTTTCCAGATGCCTCCACCTGTAGCTCCCATGTAATAAACGTTTGGTTGCCCTACAACTCCTGTTGAGGTAACGCTACGTCCACCACGAAAAGGACCAATATTTCGCCATTTTAAATGATGAAACTCTTTATCGTTTACAAATTCTGTAGGTGCTTTTTCTTTTTTCTTTTTTCTTTGGGCTTGTGTATGTATAGGTAATAGCAAAAAACTCAGGGCGATGAGTTTTAAAGTTTTCATGTGGTTGGTTGGTTTGAAATTTTTATATTCTTGTTATGTTTTTTATTGTTATTGGTTCTAGTAATCGTTGATTTTTATTGTCGCCAGATTGAATTTTCAATACAATGTCCATGCCTTTAGTGACCTTGCCAAAAGCAGCAAAACCCAATCCATCATTATGGCGTTTGCCACCAAAATCCAGTTCTGGTTGGTCGTTTATGCAAATAAAGAAACTACTAGTTGCTGTGTTTGCACTGGACCTTGCCATGGAAATTGTTCCATCTTTATGTAGGAGTTTTGTGTCATTAGTCGTTTCTAAAACTATGGGATCGAAAGATTTTGAGTTATCGATATTACCTCCTTGAATCACTTCAATTTTAATATCTCTTTCAGCTTCATTGTCTGGTGTGCAAACTCTAAAAAACGTAGAATTTTCATAAAAATTATTATCAACATATTTCATAAAATTTGTGACAGTAATTGGTGCTTTGTCTGGGTAGAGTTCAACAATTATATCACCAATTGAGGTTTCAATTTTACATTGAATATTGTTCTGCGAGTTAGTATAAAACGATACTAAAAATAGCATGCATGCTATTTTAATGAATTTGGATGGATTATTTTTCATGAGTTTGATTTCCCTAAAGATATAAAAAGCGTGAGATTTTTTATAAAATACTTTGGCTAAGTGCATATGATTTAGCGAAATTGAGAAAGGTTGATCAAAAGGAGAAATGTATTTTATTATTTCTTCTTTATAATAGGGGTTTAATCAAATTTGCGTATTTTTAAATGATAACTTTTTTATATCGTCATGTACTACAATTTCCTTCATTTTATTAAAAAATATTTGCAATTAAGTTTTTGTTTTTTTGTTGTTACATTATTTCTTTCAGTAACATGTTCTTATGCAAACAATCTATATCAAGAAAGTGCAAACATTCAAAATATTACCTTACCAAATAATTTAGAAGCTAATATTAGTGAGCAAATCTCTGGGAGGATAACTGATGCTAAATCTGGTGCCGCAATTCCCTATGCAAATATTGAGGTTTTTGGTTCGTTAATAGGAACTTCTAGCAACGATCTTGGAGAATTTATTTTAGAAGTAGATGCATTACCAGTAACCATTGTTATTTCTCATTTAAATTATGACAAAAAAGTAGTTGAAGTCACTAATACATCAAACTTAAGCATTCAACTAACACCTTTGGTAAACAGTTTAAACGAAGTAATTCTTTCAGCAAGAAAAAAAAGCAATTATCCTTACGACTTAGCTGTAAATGCGTTTTCTAAGACAAGAAAATCAACAGATAAAAAAAATTACGGTCAAGCATTTTACAGACAAAAATCTAAAAATGATGATGAATACACTGAGTTTTCTGAGATTATATATGATACAGAATTTTCAGCAGAAGGCATAGACGATTGGCAAATCCTAGAAGGTAGGTATGCCTTAAAACGTGAGAAAATAAACAATAGTAATTTCACACTTTTATCTCGTATTTTAAAGTCAATACAACCTGATACTGACGATATTATTTTTCCTTTAAGTTATGATGTGAAAGAATATTATGATGTAAAAATCATCGATATGTTGTCATCCGATGGAGACGATATTGCTGTTTTATGGTTTAAGCCATTACCCAATATTTCAACGCCAGCTTTTGAGGGCGAAGCCTACATTAATACCAAAACCTTGGACGTTTTAAAAATTAATGGAAAAGTGGTAAATGACTGGTTGGATTTTATAAAATTTAGAGAAAAAAGAACCTATACCAAAAACTACACACTCTTTTATGAAATGGCTTTTAAGAAAAGTGCAAAAAATGATTTATTGATAGATTATGTAAAAGTAGAGCACTCTTTTGATTATTACAGAAATGATAATCTTTTAACCCATGTGTCATCTACTTCTAATTTGACATTTTTTGAACACTATAATCCAGATAGCCCAAGACGATTTAAAAAGAGCTTTAGGAACCCTAAAAGCGATTGGGAAACACTTAATAAAATTGGGTATAACGAAAAGTTTTGGACAGACAACCCAATAGTAAAACGAACACCAGTTGAAGATGAAGTGATTGCCTCTTTTGAAAAAAATAATGCTTTTGAGTCTATATTTCTTAATACCAAAGAGCAAATAGCCTTTATGCAAAGTAATTTGAAAGGTGATGTATTTATTGAAAATTTTGATGAATTACTTAGAAATTACAACAACTATAATCCGTTGGAAAAAGTTTTTCTTCATACAGATAAAGACGCCTATTTTGCTGGAGAAATGATATGGTACAATGGCTATGCTGTTTTAGGAGCGTATCACCATTTTTCAACAGGAAGTATGCAAATACATGTTGATTTGATAGACGAAAATAATACCGTTGTTGTGTCTAAAATCCATAAATTAATTGAAGGAAAAGGTGAGGGTAATATTATAATTCCTACAGAACTGCCTGAAGGAAAATATCAACTAAGAGCTTACACCAATTGGATGCGAAATTTTGATGACGCTTTCTTTTTTACAAAAACGATTCAGCTTTTAAATACCAATAAAAAAGAAGACAACAAGTTAATTACTAATAATACAGTTGACCTACAATTTTTCCCAGAGGGAGGTCATGCTGTTAATGGATTAAATGGGAAAATCACGTTCAAAGCGATAGGAAGTGATGGATATTCTAGAGAAGTGAAAGGGATAATAAAAAATTCTGAAGGAAAAACAGTTGTGCCTATAAATACCATATACAACGGTATGGGCTTCTTCACCTTAAATCCGCAAGCAAATGAAACCTATACAGCTGTTCTGGAAAATGGCACTACACACGAACTACCAATTGCAAAAACCGAAGGATACTCAATGCTAATTGATAATCTAGATGCGAATAATATTAAGGTAAAAGTACAAGCGAGTAATACGCTTAGGTCTAAACCATTCTATATTATTGGGACTATTAATAACGAGAAATACTATCAAGGGAAATTTGCTTTTAATGCACAGTTGGTATTTGATTTTGAAATTCCAAAAAACAAATTTCCAAGTGGAGTCATGACATTGACACTTTTTGACCAAAATATGCAACCTTGGAGTGAGCGCGCAGTATTTATAAATAACAACGAAGAATTAATAATACAAACAGAAATTAATGATTCTAACTTTAAAAAGAGAGAAAAAATTGAGTTAAAAGTTAATATTAAAGATGTTTATGGCACACCTTTATCCACAAATTTTTCGGTAGCAATTACTGATGCAGATAGAGCCGAAAAAAACAAACTCGGTACAAATATTTTAACGCACCTTTTGTTGGAGTCAAATCTTAAAGGGCACATTGAAAATCCAGGGTATTATTTTAGTGACAATAAACGTTCTACACGAGCTAAATTAGATTTAGTTATGGCAACCCACGGATGGCGTAAATTTAATTGGCAAGACATGGAAAATAAAGATTTTAATTCACCTAAAGAATTTCAGTTTAAAAGGGGTTATTCGCTTATGGGAGTTGCTAAAAACACTCAAAATTCACCTCTAAAAAACAGAGAATTAAAATTGATTGCTAAATCAAAATCTGGTGAGTTATTAGACTTATATGTTACTAAAACCAACAATGAAGGGAGTTTTAAAATTGAAAATGTTACAAATGCTGGAAATGTTGAATTGTCATTTAATGCTTATCAATCTAATGGTGACCCAATACAAACAAAAGTTACCCTATTGGATAATGATGGCACCAACAATTTGCCATCACCAAATTTTAAGTATTCAATAGGCAATATTGAAGATAATTCCGGTATAAAAGCTACGCCATTTTTTATATATCAAGACGCCGAAGCATTGGATGAAGTATTGGTTACTGCTGATGCAGAATCTACTAATAATGAACTTAATAAGTATTCAGAATCATTATATGGTGCGAAACCAGATTATACCATAAAGAATGAAGACAAAGTTTCTGGAAATGTTTTGAATCATTTAGGCAACTTACCTGGAGTATCGGTAGATTTATCATTTAATTGGGTTAATTTTAGAGGGAATCGGTTTGGACCATTATGGATAATTGATGGAATAAGACTTGAAGAATTTAATGCGGAAAGAGATGAAATAGCTGAGGGCCAATCAAGAAGAGTTTATTATGATAAGCCTAACAGAAGTAATGTGCCACTCTTGGTACAAAACTTAGATTTCTCACAAGTAGAAAGAATTGAAATTTTAAAATTTGGGTCAGAAACTGCTATTTATGGGCCAAGTGGAAGATATGGAGTCATTAATATCTATACTAAAACAGGAAAAATGCAACCTAATAATGCATTTTCGTCCAAACATACTATTCAAGGATATTCTAAGCTTAAAGAATTTTATTCACCTAAATACGATGTGATTTTAGAGGCGCATAAAAACCCAGATAATAGAACAACGCTTTATTGGAATCCCTCAGTGAAAACAGATAAAAACGGTAATGCAACCATTGTTTTTTATAATTCTGATAATGCAACATCTTTTGAAGTCGATATCCAAGCCTTAAGTAGTTATGGGACTCCAGGGGTTTATTTAAAGACTATAAAAGAGAAATAAGACCAAATGGATATAGAAAACCAAGAAAATCTCATCAATTACAAAGATTTGGTTAATGAAAAACTCTCTGAATTTGTTTTAAATTTTAGAGATGCTCCAAAAAGAACAAAAGAGCTTGTGCACTTTCAATCTGTTATAAATATTTCACAAGAAATAATCCAGCTTAATAATTGTGAAGCAGATGCTCTTAAAAACTTAATTCTAGAATATTTTGACATAGTTAGGGAAATTGATTATTCAAATGATACTTATATAAATGATATTCATGATAAAAAAAAGAAAAGCCTAAACCTATATCATAAATATATAATTCCAGTAGGAAAATATTTAGTAAAAGAAAGAAGGTTAAGACCTGATTTACCTTTAGGGATGTCTCTTATTTTTGGAATTATTTTGGATATTGTTATTTATTATTTTATCAGTAAAAATTTGATTCCTCTTATCACAATTCTAATTTTTATTCTCGCTTTAATAGTCAAAGATAAACGTAGAAAAAATGGAAACTTTTTTGCTCCTTATATTTAATCACTATAAAACACTCTACTTCTTCACAGCCGACTTTTTCTTGCTTAAATCCACAGTCACTTGATTTGCCAATAAATCATCAAACGTTTCATGTTTTCTTATTAAATGTGCTTGGTTGTTGTACCATAATACTTCTGCTGGTCTAAACCTAGAGTTATAATTGCTTGCCATTGTAAAGCAATACGCACCAGCGTTTTTAAAGGCTAAAACATCACCTTCATTAATTTCGTTAATGCGTCTGTTGTTGGCAAACGTATCTGTTTCGCATATATAGCCAACCACCGAGTAAAAACGTTCCCTGCCTTCAGGATTCGAAATATTTATTATTTCGTGTTGTGAGCCATATAGCATAGGTCTAATTAAATGGTTAAACCCAGAATCTACTTGTGCAAAAACTGTTGAGGTAGTTTGCTTCACCACATTTACTTTTGCTAAAAAGAAACCAGCTTCACTTACTAGAAATTTCCCTGGTTCAAAGGCGAGTGTTAGTTCTTTTCCGTAGTTTTTGCAAAATTCATTAAAACGAGAAGTTAATTTTTTACCAAGTTCTTCAATATTGGTTTCGATATCGCCTTCTTTGTAAGGGACTTTAAATCCAGAGCCAAAATCAATAAACTCTAAACTTTTAAAGTTTTTAGCAGTTTCAAAGAGTATTTCACTAGCATATAAAAACACATCAATATCCAAAATGTCACTTCCAGTATGCATGTGTATGCCGTTAATATGCATATTGGTGTTTTCAACAATTCTTAAAATATGCGGAATTTGATGAATGGAAATCCCAAACTTAGAGTCTATATGTCCTACAGAAATATTAGTATTTCCACCAGCCATCACATGTGGGTTAATTCTAATGCACACAGGAATATCAGGATGTTTACTACCAAATTGCTCTAAAATGGATAAATTATCAATGTTAATTTGCACACCAAGTTTTGCTACTTCTTCAATTTCTTCCAACGATACACCATTAGGCGTAAATATGATATTTTGAGCTTTAAACCCAGCAACCAAACCTAATTGTACCTCTTGAATAGAAACAGTATCTAAACCTGAGCCTAAATTCTTCAAGAATTTTAAAATAGAAATATTCGACAATGCTTTGGCAGCATAGTTAATCTTCAAGTTTTTTACATTACTAAATGCCGAAGTTAATCGCTTGTATTGCGATTCTATTTTATGTGCATCGTACACATATACTGGACTTCCAAACTCTTGAGCGATATTAAGTAGTTGCTCTTTTTTCATGTGATTACAGTTGTTTATGCGTCAAATATATTTTATTACTTTCAATAACACATATAATCATTAAAAAATATTAACAATTAAACTATTTGTTAATTATTTAACAATGTAAAAAATTCTTATCCACAATCACACCATTACTATTTAAAATATTAGCGTAATTAATAGCTATTATTTACATTTGCGCATCTTAAATTATTAGGCAAGTTATGAATTTACATGAATATCAAGGAAAAGAATTATTAAATAGTTTTGGCGTACGTATTCAACGCGGTATTGTTGCACAAAATGCAGATGAGGCAGTGGCAGCAGCTAAGAAATTAACTGAAGATACTGGAACAGGTTGGCATGTTATTAAAGCACAAGTTCACGCAGGTGGTCGTGGAAAAGGTGGTGGCGTAAAATTGGCTAAAAGTCTTGATGATGTTAAAACAATTGCTGGCGACATAATAGGAATGGATTTGGTAACACCACAAACATCTGCAGAAGGTAAGCGTGTTCACCAAGTATTAGTTGCCGAAGATGTGTATTATCCTGGAGATTCTGAACCAGAAGAGTATTATATGTCAGTTCTTTTAAATAGAGGAAATGGACGTAATATGATTATGTATTCTACCGAAGGTGGTATGGATATTGAAACAGTTGCTGAAGAAACACCGCATTTAATTTTTACGGAAGAAATTGACCCAGCTACTGGCATTTTACCATTTCAAGCACGTAAAGTGGCATTTAATTTAGGTTTGTCTGGAACGGCGTTTAAAGAAATGACACGATTTGTAACATCTTTATATACGGCTTACGTAAAATCTGATTCTTCTTTATTTGAAATCAATCCAGTTTTAAAAACAAGTGACGATAAAATTATGGCTGTTGATGCTAAAGTATCTTTAGATGATAATGCTTTATTTAGACATAAAGATTTGGCCGAATTACGTGACTTACGTGAAGAAAATCCAATTGAAGTTGAAGCAGGAGAACTTGGTTTAAACTATGTTGACCTTGACGGAAACGTGGGTTGTATGGTAAATGGTGCAGGATTAGCTATGGCAACTATGGATTTAATAAAACAAGCAGGTGGAGAACCAGCTAACTTCCTAGACGTTGGTGGTACTGCTGATGCTGCTCGTGTAGAAGCTGCTTTTAAAATTATATTAAAAGACCCAGCGGTAAAAGCCATTTTAATAAACATTTTTGGAGGAATCGTCCGTTGTGACCGTGTTGCCCAAGGTGTTATTGATGCGTACAAAAACATGGGTAACATCGAAGTGCCAATTATTGTAAGACTACAAGGTACCAATGCCGATGTTGCAAAAGAACTTATAGATAGTTCTGGATTGGATGTACAAAGTGCTGTTGAGTTCCAAGAAGCTGCCGATAAAGTTCAGGCGGTTTTAGCATAACATAACAATTACATAAATTAAAATTAAGAGTAGTGTAACACGCTACTCTTTTTTGTTGCATAATTTTGAAGCAAATTAAATGCAGTATGTTAATTAGTATTAATTATCGTTAAACATAAGTTAATTGGTAAATAATCCTGTAACATTTGTGTTTAAAGTATAGTCTATAAGACATCAATCAATTTTATTTAATCAATTTAAAACGAACAATTATGAAACAATTGAAAACATTACTGTTAGCCGTAACGATTACGTTTAGCAGTGTACTTATGGCAAGTACAAATCCAGTTAACCCAACAGCCGAAACTTCAAAAATTACATTGAAGATTGAAAGATTCCTTGAGAATCCAAGTTTTGATGTAGACCATGAAATGACGGCTAACGTTACACTTACGTTAAATAAGGATAACGAACTAGTTGTATTATCGGTAGACTCTGAAGATGAAAAAATGAAAAGCTTTATCAAGAGTAGATTGAATTACAAAAAAGTATCTGGGTCTTACGATACTTTATCAGACAAATTTATTGTACCTGTTAGAGTTAAATCAGAAGAATAAGAATCTTCATTTGAATTAGTCTAGAAAACTCCTAAGTAACACTTAGGAGTTTTTTTACGTTTTATAGTGTTTGTAAATCAACTAAAAACTGCAAAAAAATGAAAAGACTTAACGAACATTAGATTAATTTAGTATATCAATTGAATGAAATTAAATAACTGAAAGTCAATAATTTATAGTCAAATTTTATTTTAAGTCATAAAAAACACGATAAAAAGACACCTTTTTTTCGATGAGATACATTATATCTACGATTATAAAAGGGCAATTATACCTAATTTTATGAAATCAATAATTAATTCTCACTCAGCCATGATAAATCGTGTTGAAAAATTAAGTTTGCTCTCAGAAATGATTGCATTCGCAAGAATTGATAATAGCTTAAAAGAAATAGAATACAATTTTTTATTGGGAGTTGCCAAACAATTGGAAATTACCCAAGAGGATTTTGATTACCTGTTAGATAATCCTGTTACACATATTCATTTAAAGTCTCATAGTGAACGCATAGTTCAGTTTCACAGATTGGTGCTCTTAATGAATTTAGATGAAGAAGTTGCCGAGAAAGACCTCATTAGACTTCATAATTTTGGATTACGAATGGGATTAGGTCACGAAGCCATTAATAGGGTTTTAGATTTAATGGAAAGTTTTCCTCATAAAATTATTCCACCAGATTTCTTAATAGACATATTTAAAACTCAGTATAATTAAACCGTACGCTATAGAGTAACTATACTTTTAATTGATTCAGCTTGGTTTGATAAGTCTTAATTTCATCCCTCACTTTTGCAGCTAGCATAAAGTCTAATTCTTTTGCGGCCTGTTCCATAAGTTTGCGTTTTTCACGAATCTTTTTCTCTAACTCAGGTTTTGTTAAGTACTCACTTTCAGGTTCTGCTGCTTTTTGAGCTTCAAGGTCGTAGTAGTAAGTGCTCACAGAGTTTTTTGTAAGAACATTATCCAAGCTTTTATTTAAAGCTGTTGGTTTAATATTGTTTGCTGTGTTGTACGCAATTTGTTTGTCACGACGATAGTTGGTTTCGTCAATGGTTTTTTGCATACTCTTGGTGATTTTATCTGCATACATAATGGCTTTCCCATTAAGGTGTCGTGCTGCTCTACCAACGGTTTGTGTTAACGACCTTGCCGAACGTAGAAATCCTTCTTTATCTGCATCTAAAATAGCAACTAGTGATACTTCTGGTAAATCCAGTCCTTCACGAAGTAGGTTGACGCCAACTAATACATCAAATATGCCTTTACGTAAATCTTGCATAATCTCGACACGCTCCAAAGTATCAACATCACTATGTATGTAACGTACACGTATTTGTATTCTAGCTAGATATTTGGTCAGCTCTTCAGCCATTCGTTTGGTAAGCGTTGTGACTAGCGTGCGCTCATCTTTTTCAACACGTTGCTGAATTTCTTCAATTAAATCATCAATCTGATTTAAACTTGGTCTCACTTCTATAATTGGGTCCAATAATCCTGTTGGTCTTATCACTTGCTCCACATACACACCATCGGTTTTTTGCAACTCATAATCCGCAGGTGTAGCACTTACATAAATGACTTGATTTTGAAGCGCTTCAAATTCTTCAAACTTTAATGGACGATTATCCATTGCAGCTGGTAATCGAAAACCATATTCTACCAAATTTTCTTTTCTACTTCTATCACCACCATACATGGCATGAACTTGCGAAATGGTGACGTGACTCTCATCTACTACCATTAAAAAGTCATCAGGAAAATAATCTAACAAACAGAAAGGTCTTGAACCAGGGTCTCTACCATCTAAATAACGTGAATAATTCTCGATACCAGAGCAGTAGCCCAACTCACGAATCATTTCTAAATCAAATTCGGTACGTTCTTTTAAACGTTTTGCTTCCAGATGTTTTCCAATTTCTTTAAAGTAATCGTATTGTTTTACTAAATCGTCTTGAATGTCTTTTATAGCGTTTTGTAACACATCAGGTGATGTTACAAACATATTTGCTGGATAGATGGTGAGTCTATCGTATTTTTCGACGACTTCATTGGTTTGAATATTAAAAGCTTCAATATCTTCTATTTCATCACCAAAAAAGTGAATCCTGAAAGCGTCATCTGCATAGCTAGGGAAAATATCGACGGTATCACCTTTTATTCTGAAATTTCCATGATTAAAATCGGCTTCAGTTCTAGAATATAAACTTTGAACCAATTGATGCAGTAATTTTGTTCGAGAAATCACTTGGTCACGTTCAATGGTAATCACATTTTTCTGAAATTCCACAGGGTTCCCAATACCATATAAACACGATACAGATGCGACAACCAATACATCACGCCTCCCAGACAATAGGGAAGAGGTTGTGCTTAATCGCATTTTTTCTATTTCCTCATTGATAGACAAGTCTTTTTCAATATAGACACCAGATACAGGAATATAGGCTTCAGGTTGGTAATAATCGTAATACGATACAAAATATTCTACCGCATTATCTGGGAAGAATTGCTTGAACTCAGAATACAGTTGTGCTGCTAATGTTTTGTTATGCGCTAATACTAAAGTTGGGCGCTGAACTTCCTCTATTACATTGGCAACTGTAAATGTTTTTCCAGACCCTGTTACACCAAGGAGTGTTTGGTATTTTTCGTTTGAAGTAATACCATTGGAAAGCTGTTTAATAGCCTCAGGTTGGTCTCCTGTAGGACTAAAATCTGATTCAATTTTAAAGCGCATACTACAAATCTAAAGTAATTACCTAACAAGCGCAAAATGCCCACGATATTCTTTTCCGTTAGGGAGTTTTGCCACAAACCAATAATCGTTTGAAGGAAGTAAAGCTCCATTTAAAGTTCCATCCCAACCTATACTATTGTTATCAAATGACGAAATAAGTTTTCCGTAACGGTCAAAAATCGTGACAGACGTTCCTTGGTTAAATTGTGAATTCACGCCATACAATTGCCAAGTATCGTTAAAACCATCATTATTAGGTGTGAAAAACTTTGGGAATCCTAAGACTGAAACGACTTCTTCTACAATACCACAACCATTTTTATCACGAATAAAAACGGTATGAAAACCAGGACTTACATTTGTGAAGACATTACTGTCTTGATAGGTGCCAATGTAGCCTAAAGCATATTCGTAATCGCCTTCGCCAGAGACTAGAATCGTAATGGTATTATTGTTTGAGGCTTCTTCAATAATAATATCATCTATGGTAGCAATATTTGAAGGTAGTACTGTAATCGTTCTGGAGTTAGAACAATTGTTTTGGTTGGTGACTGTGACAGTGTATGTACCAACAGAATTTACATCAATCGTTGGTGAAGTCTCTCCTGTGCTCCATACATAGGTGTAATTACTGAAAGGTGGAGAATTAATTGCGCCATTATTTAATGTGATGGTTGCAGGATAATTATTTAGACAGTAATCAATACTTTCATCTGGTAATAACTCTGGAATATCATAAACCACTAAAGGAATTTCGACAATAGCAAAACAATCATTATTAGAAATGACTTCAGCATAAATTGTGTCGTTATAAGGAATTGTATTTTCGTAATTATTGGTTAAAGGGGTTCCTAAATTAAAAATTGAATTTAAAGAGTCATAAAAAGTAATCACAGCATTTACAGGAACAAGTTGTTCAATTTGTTGTTGTATTTGTGTAAGATCAAACGAGGCAATGCCATCATTTGTAATATCATCACACATCTCAACTGGTGCTAAAACAATATTAGAGTTTGATGTTTGTAAAGAAATCTCAGCAATTGTAAAACAGCCATATTGGTTTTCAACTCGAGCATATACTATTTGGTTTGGAATAGAATTACTAAATGTTGAGGGTGTATTTATTGGGTTGTTATTTTGAGTAGCATCATTCGTGGATACAAAGTAATTAGATACAACCAAAACATTATCATTGTTTGTAAGTGCTGAGGTGACGTAGTTTTCAGTAAGGTTATAGGTGGTCAATCCATCAGCGTTTGGGTCACATTCTATAATCGAGGTGTTGGAAGAAATAGGATTTGCAGTGTATTCAACAATTATTTCTCCATAAGAAATACAGTTATTGGATAAAGTAACTTCTAGATTATAAGTTCCAGCATCAACAATTGTTAATGTCGCATTAGTTTCAGTAAGTAACTCCACACCATCTTTAAACCATTTATAGGTATTGTTTCCAGGTTGTGTGGCGTCTAAAACGGTTGTTTCATTTTCGCAAAGCGGATTATTTGTCGCAATGAGTCTATCAGGACCTAAATTGGTGTTTAACTCAAAACTACCAGCCTCCAGGAATACAGCAGAATCGTAACGGTAATTTTGCTCATCAGCAATGACTAATTTTACGCTGTATGTTTGATTAGGAATAACATCAGCAGTCGCAGTTAAAATAGCAGTTTGACCATTGAAGTTAATTGGAGCAGTAGTATTGTTCCAACTTCCAAAATACGTTTCGTTGGTTGCAGGACAACCATTAGGAATATTTGGGTGTACAGTAGTAACTTTTACAGGTTCTCTGGTGTTTGGAACCACCGCTATATTGGTATATTGTTGTTGATTGATAGGTCTGATTAAAAACCCAAACAAATCAGAATATTGGCACGTATTAGGATTGTTTTCTTGATATTCTTCTGAGGCAAAAAGGTATCTGAAACTAATTCTATCAGCTACTGCTGTAAATTCAAATTCTATAACAGTTGCGTTAATGGTATTTTGTTCTTGAAGTTCATATTCTAAATCTGCATCACCAATCCAGTTAGGTGCATCATCGTCACTTAAAGTGGTATTTGGTCCTTCAACATTTTGCAACCTTCCTGTACTTAATACAATCCCATTTTGAAAAGGAAAGTTAGTTCCAGTGGCATCGAAATAACCATAACTTTGGTCTGTATTATTAAAATCGCCACCAATAACATTTGTCACTACCACATTTTCAATACAGTTGCTATCAATTAAAATATCTTCAATAAGTTGTTGTGGTGTATAGGTTGTTGCATCAGTTTGAACGTTTTGCCCAAATGAAATTCTTGAAATTAAAAAAAGCAGAAAGAGTAATCTTTTCATCACTTACAACTAGAAAACAAAGATAATTCAGATTTTAAGTTTGATAACTATTTATGTGTTAAAGATTGGGTTTTATCGGTTTAATGAAAATTAAACTTGAATTTAATATTTAATGTTTTAAATTAGAATTATGAAACATCTTACTATATTTTAGAAAAAATGGAGTTAATTATTGTTAGCCTTGTATTGATAGTTCTTGCATTAATTTTAGGTAATTTATATGTTAAACAATTAAAATGGTTTGATGCTGATAATGAGAAAGATGTAAGGAGAAAACTATCTAAAGAGATTTGTAAGTTACTTGAAGGAAAAGGACTTAAAATAAATGAAATAAGAAGGCCATTGATTTCTGAAAAAAAAGAAGCATTTTTTGATACTGTTACTTTACCGTTATTTCCATCTCCAAGAAGAATATTTTTTTGGACTATAAAATGTGAGAATAATGATTCAAGTGAAATTAAAATTTACGTTAAGGCTTACCAATTTAGTTATTTAGAAAAAGTGGATTTGAAATTTTCTTCTAATGATTTTTATAAAAAAGTAGTTGTAAAATTGAATAGCAAATCAAATTAATAAATGAAATAGTTTTTTTGATTTCTACCTCCTCAACGCAAAATGCCCTTTTACTTGAAACTCGACACCATTTTGTTTGACATCGGCAACAAACCAATAATCGTTTGCAGGCATGTTTTGTCCATTGTAAGTACCATCCCAACCTTCAGTTTCTGAGGTTAAAAACGTCATTTGTTTACCATAACGGTCAAAAATACTAATGGTAGTTCCTGATAAATGTTCTACACCAGAAATATGCCAAGTATCAAAATAGCCATCGCCATTTGGTGTCATAAATTTTGGTGTGTCAATCACCACAACTTCTTTGGAGATAGATGCACAACCGTTTAAATCTATAATGGTCACAATATGATATCCTAGCGATACATTTTGAAACACATTGGAAGTTTGCGGTTCGCCATCGTCCAACACATACATATAATTCCCAATACCACTTATAGTCACTGTGATATTGTTTGGGTCACTAAAATCAACAGTTTCAGTAACTTCAATAGTTGCTTGTTCAGATTCTATAACATCAAAAGTAGTTGAGGTTACACAGCCGTTTGATGTGGTGACTGTCACCGAATATTGACCAATTTGGTGAATATCAATTTCAGAAGTGGTTTCTCCTGTTGACCATAAATAGGTGTCTCCAGGAACAATATCTCCAGCCATAACTGTTAATGGGAAATTATCCAAACAAATGGTTTGCTGAGGGATATCAACCACTGGTTTTCTTTGCACATTTGTAAAAAACGATGTAGTCTCAAAACAGCCTGTTGTGTTGTTTTCTATTCGAACAAATAGTTCTTGACCATCAACTGCTTCGTAATTAAGATTTGAAATTGCGTATTCTCCATTTTGAGCATCACTACTCGTTTCATAGTATGTTACAGTAAAAGTTGCTGGGTTTTGTGTTCCTAAAACTGTTGATGTTTGTTGAGATAAATCGAAAAATAGCATGAAATCATAATCATCATCACAAGACACCAAATTTGGAGGTGTATTTGCTATTGGGTTTGGATATACCACTAAATCAAACGAAGAAATTGCAACACATGATGTAACTGCGTTTTCGGCTCTTACATAAATAGTTTGATTAGACGATGTATAGTTATACATATTCCCAATACTATTTTGATTGTTTTGCGCATCAACTAAATTCAAATGATATGTAATTAATGTATTAATAGTATCTGTAAATAATGTTTGTGTAGCGCCGTTTAAATCGTAAACATCGGTGTCATTATCGCAAATTTCTATTGCAGGTACATTATTTATAGTAGGAGGTAGGTTGACTTCCAATTCTAATGGAATAGCCACATAACAACCAGATAATGTGTTTTCAATTTTTACAAAAACTGTCTGCGGATTGCTAATATTATTATATGTTTCTGGATTTGTAATCGTGTTTGTATTTGATTCTAAAGTTTCGGAGGATTCAAAATATGTAATCGTAATACCACTATTTCTAACGTCTAAAATTTCGAATTCAGATACTGTAAGGTCAAATGTAGAAATCCCATCATAATTGTCATCACAAGTTGTTAAGTTAGATGGTACATTAACAGTTGGCACTTGAATCACGTTTAAACCAAATTCTGCAATGGCGTGACAATAGGTGCCATTTTCTATCCTAGCATAAATTTGTTGCGGATTTGTAACATTTGTATAATTGGTGCCAATGTCGTTTTGCTTATTCTCAGCATCTGCTAAAGTTGTATAGTAAGTAACACTTAAAGTTTCAGGGCTGTTTTGAGAAATTTCTGCTGTTTTCTGGATTAGATTGAAAGTTTCAATGCCATTGTTAGACATATCATCGCATACAATAAAATTTGTTGGTGGGTTGAATAAAGGTACAGAGCCAACTTCAATTACAAAAGATGAGGTTCCGTAACAACTTTGGTCTGTGTTATTTTCAACTCTTACATAAATAGTTTGCGGACTTGAAGTATTGGTATAGTTTGAATTTTTGTCAATACTATTTGTTCTATTAATTGCATCAATTTCAGTTTCAAAATATAGTACTTGTTTACCAGTTTGTCCGTTTAAAATTTCAGCGTCTTTACTGTTAAAGATAAAATCTGCTGTTTGGTTACCATCAGTTTCACAATTTTCATAATTTGAAATTGCAGAAAACACTGGCAATGTATTTACTATTACCGGAATTTCGGCAATTGCGTAACAACCTGTAATAGTACTTTCAACACGTGTGTAAATGGTTTGGTTTGTAGCGTTAAATACCGAAGGCGTTACAATAGCATTCGTGTTTGCGTGTAAATCGTTTAACGTTGTGTGAAAGCTTATGGTCAAATCGGTTGTACTGGAAACGATATTTGGAATAAGTGCGTCTAAATCAATAATTGAAAAAGCGTCTTGGTCATCGTCACAAATAATAATGTCTATAGGGCTGTTGATAGTTGGCGCAGGAATGACGTTGACATCAAACGACATAGTACTAAAACATCCTGTGATATTGTCGCTTACCCTTGCATAAAAAGTTTGAATACTTGATGTATTTGTGTAAAAAGGAGGCAATGTGTTTGAATTATTATCAGCATCATTTTGCGATAAGTAATATTGCACAGAAACTCCAGAATATCCATTATTTACTAAACTATCCAAAGACTCAAAATCGATGGAAACAAATCCATCATCATCAGTATCACAGTAATCAATAGTTGGTATAGGCACTAAATTTATAGACGGATTTATAATTAAGTTGATTTGCGATTGATAATCACAATTAGCATTTTCAATTTTTATAAATATAGGATGCGGACTGCTACTCACAACATAAGGCACATTTTGGTCGATAGGATTGATATCGTTATCCATATCGTTTTGGGTTTCGTAAAATGTGATATTTGTATCTGCAAGATTATTCACAATGGTTGAAGCGATGTCTAATAAATCAAACGATTCTATGCCATCACCACTGCTGTCGTCGCAAACTTCAAAATCTTGAATCGAAGTGCCTGTGTTGAGTAAGTTTGTGTGAAGCACAATATGTACTATTGAAAAACAACCTGTAGCATCGTCTTCAATTCTAATATAAATATCTTGAATATTAGCTGCCGTATTTTCATAATTAGAAGCATCAGCTATTGGGTTTGTACCATTGGTGGCATCAGCGTTTGAGGTATGGAATGTTACGGTTACACCTGTAAGCCCTTGTAGAAGGTCGGGAATAACTTCTGTTAGGTCAAAAAACGCAAATCCGTCATCGTCATTATCACAAGCGTTTAAAGGCGGTAAGTTATGGTTTACCACAGGTCTGTCCATAACTATTATCTCTATGGTCGTTGTAGTTGAACAACTTGTGTTTGTGTCAACCACCCTTACAAACAGTTGTTCAGATTGTAAGGTGTTTACATAAGGCGACGGAATGGCGTTTGCACCATTGTCTGCATCATTTTGTGTATAATGATAAGTGACATTTAAATTAGGATTGCCTTGCGTTATTTGGTTGTCTGCTTGGGTTAAATCTATTTGAGTGGAACCATCTGCAATGTTGTCATCACATAATTTAATTGGAATTGGATTGACAATATTTGGTAATGGATTTACCACTAAATTAAAGCTTGCATAAGCCATACATCCACTATTCACGTCTTCTATCCTTACAAAAATTGGTTGCGGACTTAGCGTGTTTTGTATAGGAGCAAGAATAGCATTCGTGTTGTTTTGAGCATCAGCACTAGTTAAATGATAGGATATATTATATGTTCCAGGTGTTACGGCATTGGTAATTTCGTTGTCTTTTGTTGAAAGGTCAAAAATTTCAAATCCATCTTCGCTTGGGTCATCACATAATTCATAATTGCTTATAGGGCTTACAGTTTGTTCTGAGCTTAAATTGATTTCAACAGTATCTTCAATAACACAATTAGTAGCACTTAATGGTATGGTAATTTCTACTCTATAATTTCCTGAGACGTTAACTGTAAGAGAACTGTTTGTTTCGGTTGGTAGCAATACCCCATTGTTGTACCATGCATAAATGGCTAGCGGATTTTGGATATCGCCATCAATAGTATAATCTTCGGCACATGTAGTAATATCTGGACCAAGATTTACTGTTGGGTTAAAACTGTTTGCTTGAATAAAAACTGCTGAATCATAGTTTTCGTCATTTTGGTCTGCAATAACTAGTTTTATGTTATAAAGTACATTGGGGTTAATGTTTGCTGTTGCTGTTAGCACTTTAGTTCTGCCATTAAAATTTGTATCACCCATGCTATAACCATCAAAGTACTGTTCGTTTTCAGCTGGACAAAAACCGACTATTTCATCATGAACAGTGTTAGTATTTACAGGTGTATTGGTGCCTGGAATTAAAGCAATGTTGGTGTATGGATTGGCAGTACCTGCTTCTTTAATTAAAAATGCAAAACCATCTGAATAATCACAAGGGAAGTTTCCAAAGTACTCTTCAGAAGCTAATATGTAATTAAATTGTATAATGTTAGAGATTGACACAAAATCAAACTCAATGGATGTGGCGTTGTAGGTATCTGTAATACCAAGAGCGGTTTCAAGGTCAGGATCTGTACCCCAAGTTAACTCGCCTTCATTTAAAATATTGATGTTGGTTGTGTTTCCTGCTGAATTAGCATTGCCAGTAGATAGCATGATACCATTTTCGAATGGAAAATTGGTGTTGGCACGTTCAAAATAACCAAAGCTGGAAAACCCATTAACACCTCCGTTTACTGAAGATGAAATGTTAGTTATTTCCACACAGCCTTCGGCTAAGTTATTTTCTATAAGTGTTTGAACAGATTGAGAATTGTCAACAGAAATTCGTTGAGAGTATACTGATGTGCACAATAGCACACATAAGAGGGAGCATAAGTAGGTTATTCTCATTTTTGAGTTTTATAAATAGCTAAAAAAGATTTGGGTTTTTTAGGCTATTGATTGTGATTTGGGTTTAAGTGGTGAAAATAGGAATTAAATAGATGAAATACCAAATTTAATCGATGAAACGCATTTTATAAGATGAAATATCTTACAAATAAATTTTATTTAAGTAAAATGATAGAAATGTGTTTAACGTTTTAAAGTGAAGTGACTTTTAAAAATACGTCCGTCTTGAAGTTTAACATGGAACCAATAGTCGCTAGAAGGCAACATTTGTCCATTATAATTACCATCCCACCCTTTTTCTTGTGGACTCAGTTCTTTTAACAGTTTACCATAACGGTCAAAAATGTAGATAACACTTTGTGCTTGTGAAGGGTCTGTAATTCCGTAAATATGCCAAGTATCATTATAACCATCGTTGTTTGGCGTGAAGAATTTTGGAAAACCAATTACTGATACCAAATCTTCAATAACTCCACAATTGTTTTTATCTCTAACATATATTGTGTGAAACCCCGGAGCTACGTTTTCAAATAAATTACTGTCTTGATATGGACCATTGATATCATCGATAGCATATTCGTAATCACCTTCACCAGATACCAAAACGGTTATGGTATTGTTTTCCCTAGCATCGGCAACTTCAATATTCTCAATGGTGGCAATGTTTGATGGTACAACTGTAATGGTTCTAATTTTTTCACAATTATTGGAATTTGTTACAGTTACAGTATATGTACCAGGTTCGTTAATACTAATGTCTTGAGTAGTCTCGCCTGTAGACCATAAATAAGTATAGTCACTGGGAGAATTGCTTATTAATCCAGCATCAAGAGTTATAAGCTGTGGATAAAAATTTAAGCAATACATGGTTTCAAATTCGTCCTCAATATTTGGTAATTCAAGCACGGTCAGTTCAACTTCAGAAATTCCAAAACAGGCATTATCGTTTTCAACCCTTGCGTAAATAGTTTGGTTGTAAGGAATGGTGTTGGTAAAGTTGTTTCCTAGTTCGCTTTGTTCTAAAAGAGCATCTTGGTAAGTACCATAATACTTAACTGCTAGCGATGGTGGCAACCCATTAAGTATGTCGTTATTGGCTTGAGTTAAATCAAAATTATAAAAACCATCTTCATTTCCGTCGTCGTCACATTGGGCGAGTTTGATGTCATTTGCATCAGTAGCAGTAACATCTAAATATAATTCGGTGAGTGTACTACAGCCTGTAAGGTTATCAAATATTTTTACATATATGGTTTGCGGATTAGAGGTATTACTATATACAGCGCCATCAACGTCATTTTGTTCGTTTTGTGCATCCAATAAAGTTTCGTAAAATTTAATGATTCTATTGGTGGCTCCTCCCGTTAAGTCGTCGTTAGCTTCTGTTAAATTAAATAGCGTAAACCCATCTGGGTTTCCATCTTCATCACATTGAAATAAACTGGTTGGGTATGCTTCAGGATTTGGCGAATACGTTACATAGGCTTCACCTTCAAGCGCACAATCACCATTATTTGGGTCAATGAGCAACTCGTAATGTCCACCTTGCGATATATCTAAATCAAAATCAGATTCCGGTAGTATGACACCATCACGGTACCAAGTATATGTTGCTCCAAAAATATCTTCGGCTTCAAGGGTATAATTATCACCTTCACATAAATTAAGATTGGTCGTGCTTACATTATTTCTAATAATATCAATTTGTGTATTGAATAGCGATTGAATAAAAGGTGGCAATCCTTGAGATGAATTATTTGGACCAAGACTAACTGCATTATGTTGATAGTTACAAGCTGCTCCAATATTGTTTGGACTGTTAATAACACCAAGATGTGGTAGCCCTCGAGAATAAGTAGCCGATAATGCTCTATATATTTTTCCGTTAGGTCCTAATTGCAATGCTCCTCTATATAAAGCTCTATCGTCAACAGTGAATTTACTAGCTTGAATATCTGTAGCTGTTAAATCAAATTGTGATAATGCCGAACGGTGATTTGCTGGATTATTATTTTCTTGAGGGTTACTTGGATCAAAAAAATCATTTGAGGAATGTACGTAAAGTAATTGGCTATTTGGTGAAAACTCAATGCCATAAGGTTTTTGCGTGGTTCTATTTAAAGTAAGTCTTTGTTGATTGCTAACTATTCCTGTGTTAGAATCGAAGTCGTAAATATATAAGCCATTTTGAACACTTGCACTAGCCAATACATTTCCATCAGGAGATAATTTTAAATAACCTCTTTCGTCTGTTATATATAAATCATCAAATTTTGAAATAACAGAATTAGTATTTACACCAAAATTATTAACTTCAAAAGCATGGAATGTGTTAATGTCACTTCGTCCTTGTCTACCATCTTCAGTGGAAAGCGTAACAACCCAAATAGATTTTGTAACGCAATCTTTTAACACCGCTGAAATTTTTTCGGTGCAATATTCTAATAGATTTATATTTTTAGTTGTAACCGCCCCAAGACCACCAATTAAAGACATATCAACTACAGAATAATTCAATCCAAAATTGCTACCATCAAGATTATTATCTACTGTGAAGACGTAGTAAATGTTTGCATCATCAGGTTTTGGAACTATTATAGCAGATTGAGTGCTGGAATTATCTCCATATAGCCCATTGCCATTTTGCATTACTTGATGATTTCTATTAAAAACTACCGAGCCATCAGTATAAAAAAGTAGATTTCCATTTTCATCTGAAATTGATGCAGAGCCTTCATTAGTACTCAGTGTTCCACCTCCAAGTGAACTTACTGTGCCACTTGGTACATCAAACTTAACACTAGCACCATAACCAAAATACCAATTAGCAGCTTGATTTTGAGCCCAAGAAAGGGTGCAAAAAGTAAGGGAAAGGATTAATAATAACTTTTTCATTTATAAGCAATGTAGCCCATAAAGATATTATAAATCTCTTTTTTTAAGTAATCTATACGATAAAAATACAAATAAAGCAGTCCAAGCTAAAACTATTACTATCTCATACCAATGCACAGCGTAGTCATAAGCTAGATCTCCATTATCAGGAAATTTTGACATTGCTATACGTTGGAATGGTTGCTTAATAAGATTATACATAGATTTTAATGGAAAGAAATTCTGAATTTTCTCTGCTATGTCAGTACTATTTGTTTGCCAAGCAATAAGACCAAAAATGACCCATTCTAAAATAAAATCTACAAACAGAAAAGCTAATGCAAAGGCAGAGCGTTTTGCCAACATGCCTAAAAATAAACAGAATGAGAAAAAGCCAACCAATTTTACAAAATAGGCTAGTAAAAATTCAGTTTCAGATAAGATAATACCAATTTCATTATAGCTTGAATAATAAAGCCCAATTAGTAATGATATTAAAGTTAAGAGTACTGTCGCAACTAATGAAAAGAATACGATTGTGTAAAACTTAGACAGTATAAACTCCTTTTTGCTCAAGCCATCAATCAAATTTTGTTTTATGGTTTTATTACTGTATTCATTACCAATCATACTTACCACTACAATCGCAAAGAAAAATTTAAATTGTGCCGCAAAAAAGGTGGTAATATGCCAAATTATTGGAAAATTATAAATACCTAATTCACCTAATTCTAATGTAAAAAAACCAAAAAAGTTAATTTTTATAGAAGATAAAATTAGTACAGTAAATGGTAAAATAAATGATATAAATATGAGAATTTTACTCGTCCTGTTGAGTAATAATTTTTGTAATTCTAGTTGTAAAAGACGTACCATGATTTTTTTGATTGATTAGTTATTGTCGGTTAATTGAAGGAATTGCTCTTCTAGACTTTCTTTACGCTTCACTAAATGCGACAGAGTAATATCTTTTTCGAACATTAATTTGTTAAATGTTGATGCTTCCATTGGGTTTTCCAAGAAAGCAGTAATTAACCCTTCTTCAACTTTAATACTTCCAAAAGACTCATCTTTTTTAAGAATTTTAATCAACTCATCATGTTTGTCTGTTTTTAACTCAAAGAAACCATGACTGGAAATCATTTCGTCAACTCGACCTGAATATAGTTTTTCTCCTTTGCGCAAAACGACAACATGTGTACATACTTTTTCAACTTCATCCAAAAGGTGGGAAGCTAAAAGTATGGTGGTACCATCGTTTGCAATATCTTTTATTATCTGCCTAATTTGATGAATACCTTGAGGGTCTAAGCCATTTGTAGGTTCGTCAAGTATTAAAATTTCTGGGTCGTTTAGCAAAGCAGAAGCAATGGCTAAACGCTGTTTCATACCCAACGAATAAGTTTTGAATTTGCTATTTTTACGGTCGGTTAAGCCAACAATTTCTAGCTTTTCGTCAATTTTATTAAGGTCAACGCCTTTTATTTTACATACCAACCTTAAGTTGTCGTAACCAGACATGTATGGGTAAAAGTTTGGGTTTTCAATAATGGCTCCAACTTTTTTAAGTGCATCATGAGTTGTTATGTTACCATCAAACCAATGAAAATCTCCATGAGTTTTGTTTACAACATTTAAAACGATACCAAGTGTTGTGGATTTACCACTTCCGTTAGGTCCAAGTATGCCATAAACATTGCCTTTATTTATTGTAAAAGAAAGGTCTTTAACCGCAGTTAGATAACCAAATTTCTTTGAGAGGTTATTAATTGTTAAAATAGATTCCAAAATGTAGTGATTGATTAGTTATAAGAATAAGACGATAAAAGCGCAAAGTTGTTACAAAGCTTTTTTATCGTGTAGATTTAAAGAATAGGATTAATTCCAGTTTTCATTGAAATCTAAATCTTCGTAATCATCAATATTTAAATGATTATCAAAATCATCAGATTCATCTGCCTCAAAAGATTTTTCAGGTGCTTCGTTTGGTATTTGACCGTGAACGTACATAAGGTTTGGATAGTCCATGCCTTCGGCAACTTCAACGATTTCAGCTAACTCAACTAAAAACGTCCACATACTCAAGAAATCATAAATATAGATGAGCTTTGTTTTTTTCTCATCCACAACATCTTCCAATAAAGTCTCATTCATTAGTTTTACCGAATTTATGCCCTCACTCATGTCGAACAATGAAATTTCTTCGCCTTGATTCCAATCGTTATCACTTATGTAAAACGATGCCATTTCGGTACCATCAAACCCAAACGATTGCGTAATGGTATTGTGTAAATCTTCTAAAGTATCGGTTTTTCTAATTTCAATATCCCTAAAAATATCTTCTTCAGTATCGTTGTCAAGTATGATTCTAAATCTGTAAATCATGAATTATATTTCTTAATGCAAATTTATCTAAAAAAATATTATTTACTAAAGCGATGCAGAACAAATGTCGTTGCAGTTAACAAGAAAAATGCGCCTACTTGATGAGAAACTCCTAGCAAAACTTTAGCATCATTTATAAACAAAATTGTAAGTACGCCTAATAAAAACTGCAAACCAACTATTGATATGAGTATGTTAGCACCTTTTTGTTGATCACAATGTAATTGTAATTTTCTTGTTTTACTCCAAACCATGACTACAAGAATTACTACAATATAAGCTAACATACGATGTACGAATTGCACACCACTTTTTCCTTCAATAAAGTTTTTAATTACAGGAGTTTGTTCTATATAAACGGTTTTGTGCATAAATTTGCCTTCACTCATCATTGGCCAATGATTATGAATAAAACCTGCATCCAAACCAGCTACAAAAGCACCATAAATAATTTGAAGAATTAGTACTGCAAGTGTTAATCTTATAAAATTTCTTAATCGTTTGTTGATTTCTTTTTTATTGGGAAAGATAATATCAAGTGCCACCCAAAACGTATAAGCAAAGGTGATAAATGCGGTTGTTAAGTGTGCAGCTAGTCTATAATGGCTTACATCTGGTCTGTCCACCAAACCACTTTTTACCATATACCATCCTAAAAACCCTTGGAAACCACCCAATATTAAAAGTATAATCGACTTTTTTATGGTTGGTTTTGTGAGTTGTTTTTTTAAGAGGAAATAAACAAAAGGAATAATAAATACCAAACCTATAAATCGACCAAGTACGCGATGTAACCATTCCCAAAAATAGATATCTTTAAAATCCTGAAGTGTAAAATGATTATTGAGTTTTTGATATTCGGGATATTGTTTGTAAAGGTCAAAGGCTTCTTGCCATTCAACCTCGTTCATTGGTGGAATAGTTCCTGAAATTAGTTTGTAATTTGAAATGGATAACCCTGAATGTGTAAGCCTTGTTATACCACCAACAACTACCATGATAAAAATTAAAACACAGCCAGTTAGTAGCCAGTAAAATACTTTTTTATTGTCTTTTTTCATCTGTTTTTAAACCTAGTTTTTTACCTTCTTCAAGCATCAATTTATAAGCTGCATCAAACTCATTAGGTATGTCGCCTTCTAAAATGGCTTCTTTTATAGCTTCTTTAATCACGCCAATTTCTCTTGAAGGTTTCAGGTTAAATGCTTTCATGATTTCTTCGCCAGAAACAGGAGGTTGAAAATTCCTGATATGGTCACGCTCTTCGACTTCAACTATTTTTTGTCTAACTATTTTAAAATTGTTGTGATATTTTTTAAAACGCTTTGGATTTTTTGTGGTGATATCTGCTTCACAAAGCGTCATTAAATCATCTACATAATCACCAGCATCAAACACCAACCTACGAACTGCCGAATCGGTAACACCATCTTGCGCCAATACAATTGGGCGTGAACTCATCAATACCATTTTCTGGACAAATTTCATTTTGTCATTCAATGGCATTTTTAGTCTTTTAAACAAACGATATACCATTTTTGAGCCTTCAAATTCATGACCATGAAACGTCCAGCCTACTTTTTTACTAAACCTTTTTGTGGGTGCTTTTCCAATATCGTGTAATAATGCTGCCCAACGTAACCAAAGGTTGTCGGTATGTTTTGCGATATTGTCGACCACTTCAAGAGTGTGGTAAAAATTGTCTTTATGGCGTTGTCCTTCAACTTCATCAATACCTTTTAAAGCGGTTAATTCTGGCATAATAAATTGCAATAACCCTGTTTTTTCCAGCAATAAAAAACCAGTTGAAGGTTGCTCGCTTTCTAAAATTTTATGAAGCTCTGTAACAATACGTTCTTTGGTGATTATTTTTATACGTTCGTTATTTCTTGTAATAGCTTTTAAAGATTTGTCTTCAATTTTAAAACTTAATTGAGTTGCAAATCGTATAGCACGTAACATTCGTAAAGGGTCGTCACTATAAGTGATATCAGGATTTAACGGTGTGCGGATTATTTTGTTTTCAAGGTCTGATACACCATTAAAAGGGTCTAATAATTCGCCGAAATTATTTTCATTTAAACTAAAAGCAAGGGCATTAATAGTAAAATCTCGACGATTTTGATCATCTTCTAAAGTGCCATTTTCTACAACTGGGTTTCTACTGTCTTCGGAATAAGATTCTTTTCTAGCACCAACAAATTCAATTTCTAAATCGTCATACTTTAACATGGCAGTACCATAGGTTTTAAATATTTGAACTTTAGGGTTGTTAGGTAGGTTTTTTGATACTTGTTTTGCAAGTTCAATACCGCTGCCAATTGCCACAATGTCAATGTCTTTATGCGAACCTCGATTAAGAATAAAATCCCTTACAAAGCCACCAATAACATACGATTCTAAATTCAACTCATTGACAGATTTTGATATAACCTTAAAAATAGTATGTTGTAAAGCCTGCTTGTAATTCATTTAATTAAGTAAATAATGCCATTTGAGAATCATAGTTTATTCTCTAATAACTTTAACCATACCATTACCACTTAATTTAATTATTGAGGAGGCTTTGGCGGAATTTTTTTTGCGATGCAAATTTACAACATAGTCCACACCTTTTAAAATATCAGGACTTATTTCTGAGTAAGATTTTGGAGAAGGCTTATTACTAATATTTGCAGAAGTTGATACAATAGGTACCTTTAATTTTTTTATAAGCTGATTGCAAAAAGCATGGTTAACCACCCTAATGGCTAAGGTGTTGTCATCAGCTACAATATTTTCGGCTATATGTAAAGGCTTATTGTAGATTATGGTGGTTGGTTTATTGGCGTATTTTAAAATATCGTAAGCTGCTTCTGGCACTTTTTCAACGTATTGGTTAAGCATGTTAAAATTGCTTACTAAACAAATCATAGATTTTGTTTCTTCACGCTGTTTTAATTTATAAATACGCTTTACAGCTTCATAATTAGTAGCATCGCAACCAATTCCCCAAATAGTGTCAGTAGGGTATAGTATAATACCACCCTGCTTTAAAACTTCTAGTGCCTTATTTACTTCTTCGGTCATATAAGCATAAACTTTGGTGGCAAAGTTAGCATTAGTTTTCTACTTTGCTTTAAAACTTTGTATTATTGCTAAATGAAAAAACACTTTCATAATAAGTATATTCAACACCAGGCAAAACTCGATACATTTATCGAGGATTTCGACACATCTGGAAAGTTACTAAGCCATGGAAAAAGAAATTCTTTAAAGCTATTTAAATTGGATGCCGAGACTGTAAATATCAAGTCTTTTAAAATCCCTAATATCTTTAATAAAATTGCTTATAAATTCTTACGAAAAAGTAAAGCACAACGTTCTTTTGAATACGCTGAAAATCTACTTTCTTTAGGAATTGGAACACCGCATCCCATTGCTTATTACGAATTTTATAATGGCTTGTTTTTTGGCAAGAGTTATTATATAAGTGAACATGTTTATTCCGATTTAACATATCGTGAATTGACTAAGGATTTGCATTATCCTGACCATGAAAATATTTTAAGGGCTTTTACAAGGTTTACATTTAAGTTACATGAAAACCATGTGTATTTTTTAGACCATTCGCCTGGAAATACGCTTATTAAAAAAGAAAACGACGGTTACAGGTTTTATTTAGTTGATTTAAACAGAATGCAATTTAAACCTCTATCGTTTGAAGAAAGAATCCAGAATTTTGAGCGTTTAACCATACATGAATCCATGGTGAAAGTAATGAGCGAGGAATATGCCAAACTTATTAATAGACCTTTTGAAGAAGTATTTAATTTAATGTGGAAATTTACTCAAGATTTTCAAAGAAAATTTCATCGCAAACGCGAGTTGAAAAACCAGTTAAAATTCTGGAAAAAGTAATTCTTACTGTCTGTTTTTTCGTAATAGCCAAAGCTTTACATAGCGCATAAATACAACGTATGCTTGCATATAACCAATAGTTAATCCAACCACACCATCACGAAACCCGCTTTGAACAATGTAATGTTTAAAAAAGCCCCAAAACGGTTTAATAACAAAGTGATAGGGTGTTAGTTTGCCTGTTTTTTTATCGTAATCTTTTGCTTGCCAAGTCGCATAACGATTCATTTTTTCAACATAGGCATCAAAGGTGGTGTAGGTGTTGTGGTATAGCTTATTTTTAAGCGAGCCAACTGTACCATCAGCAATAATTTCGGCATGGACTTGTTTGTCTACATAGGTACATACATCACGTTTAAATAACCTGATAACTTTATCGTTTCTCCAACCGCTAAATTTTACGCGCTCTCCCATAAAATGGTTGTTTCTACCAATCCAATAGGCGACATGTGTTGTTGGGTTGTTTAAAACTTCTTTGATTTCTGTCTCTAGTTCGGGTGTGACACGCTCGTCGGCATCTACCAATAAAACCCACTCGTGGGTTGCTTGCGGAATTGCCCAATTTTTTTGGGATGCGGAATATTGATACTCACGCCTTATAACCTTATGAGCCAATTTTTGAGCTTTTTCAAAGGTGCCATCAGTACTAAAACTATCAACCACCAATATTTCATCAGCAAATTTTACCGAAGCAATGACGGCTTCAATATTATGAATTTCGTTACCTGTAGGTATAATTGCTGTAAGTTTATTCATTTAATGTAAATGGCTTATTAAACGATTGCAATGTAAAGTAATTTAATTGCTTTCTTATTTTGTATTTCCTCATCAAATTTAATGGCTTCTTTTTTAAATAACTTTTATCTTTATGTAGAAAAGAAATTGATGCGTCAATTATTCTGCTGCTCGATTTTCCATCGGTATAAGGGTGCAGTTCTTGGTTATAATCATGAATTAATTGTATAATGTCTTTAGGATGACCAAGTGCTTTTTTTAAAGCTGGCGCTATTTCTGAAGCTTTTATTACATTTATTAAATGTGGCTTAGGAATGTGATGATTAAAGGTAACCACAGGTTTTTCTTGAAGCATAAATTCTTGTATGGCAGATGTAGTGTCCGAAAACATGATATCGGATTTTTTAAACAAAGGAATTAAATTTGTGGTATTAAAAAAAGTAAAAAAATCACCGTTTAATTCTTTCCATTTTTTTACAATCTCAACAGGTATTTTTGGATGCAGCACCATAATAAAATTATAAGTACCTGAGTTAGAAAGGCGTTTAATTTCTTCATACACCTCATTGTTATATGCTAGACTTAATCGTGGTGTAAAAGTTGATGCAATAAATACAACTGGAGGATTCCCAATGTTCTTTTTTTCTATTGGAAATAAAGGGTCAACTTTAGACCAACCTGTTTCTATAACTTCAAAAGTTTTGTATTTTTCTTTTTGAAGGTTAAAAATTGAAGTTGTAGATGGCCCTTGTGTACAATATAAATCAAATAAGCCTCTTATTCTAAAATGGTCCTTTTTAAACGAGCGTTTTTCAGCATTAAAACCATGAAATACTTGCACTTTTAATGTGTTGATAAAATCTGGAACTTTATCTGTTATAGCTAAAGTAATGTGAGGTTTATAATCTAAAACGTCTTCTATGGAATTTAGAACATGTTCGCTTTGTTCCAGTTCTTTAATAGTGCCTAAATCGCAAAACCATTTTACTAATAAACCTCTTTTTAAAAGCTCAGCTTCAAGAGGTTTTCCAATTGGTATGGCATAGCTGTACGATATGTATATTAAAAACTTATACTGCATAGTTTAGTTTTGATAAAATTAGCTTATTTAGAAGTCAAAATTAGCACACTTTTTTATTATTAATTTATGCGTTTTTCTAACCAACCTAATATAAATTTTAAAATTTCTGGTGGACAAAGATCCAAACTCTGTAAACCTAGAAAAAGCTTATTGTTATACTTTTTATTTAATTTAAACTTATACCAAAATAAGGGCTTTTTATAAGACCTTATATAAATTAATTGTAAATCGTTCTTTAAAACGCAGGTGTTGTTTTTTATTTCTATATGATTTGCTAAACCTTGTGGTGTGAATTGATTTTTGTCTCTAAACTTATATTTTATATTGTCAATAAAGATTTTTGGATTGGCTTCAAAATAATTTTTAAAAGTTGATTTACGTAGTGGATGTGGCGTGTGTCTAAAATTATAATATTTTTTAAAACCAATGAGTTTTGCTGCTTTTTGCTGTGCTGCTTTATGGCCAAACCGTTTCTTTTTAAATTTTTTAGTGAGTTTGTCTTCATCAAATTTCAACCATTTACCCCTAAGTACAGGCAATCCATCTTTAAAGAAATCGCTTGGTTTTGTGTTGTCGATTAAAAAGAAATCATCATTAAAATAAATAAAATGTTCAGCTAAATTAGGTATTCTGTACATACACGTTTCAATGGGTCTGCAATTAAATGTTGGTAAATATTTAGCATAACCATCAAAAATCACGCTATGATCAACTATAGACACATTTTTATATTTACCCTTAGAACCTTTTGAAGTCAAGAAAGGAGGTGTTTGGTTGTCGGTAATAATAAAAATATTCCTAACAAAAGGCGCAAATTTAATAATGGAATCTATCGTAAAGTTGATTTCGTTTACTTGATCGAACCTTGTTCTAAAGCTCTTTGTGGCAACCTTTTTTTTGTCTTTTACATAAGGTAGTATTTTTTGTTTATGTTGTTCATCATTTCCATCAACCCACAGAATTACCGCATCAATTGGGTGGTTTTGATTTTTGTTTTTTGTCATAGTTTATATCAAATGGAAAATTGTAGCATTAAAGCAAAAACGGTTATTTTATTTTGGTAATGACTTTTTGCCCTTTTTTGAGTTTAGGAAGTTTAAAATAATCACCAATAATGGTATTGTATTCATTAGGGTAAAAATCTTTTCGTCCATCCGAAGGATAAAATGTCATTTCTCCAAAGATAGTATTTCCATTTATAGAGTAAAAATCAACACGAACAAATGGGAGATTGGTAGCCAAAGTTTGTGAAAGTTGCACCATCTCGTCTAGGTTTGCAGGTTTTTCAATACTACTAGATATACTTTTGTACGATTTACTTTTACCAAAAGGCAGTAAGTTGAAATTCAAATCGAAACAGCCTTGTTTATGGTCATCTTCTCTGTCTATATGCACATCTATAAATTTTGCAACACCATCAAAACAATAAAATTTGTAATCGGTAAGTGCACTTTTGTTTTTTTCTTTTAAAAACTTTTCGATTACTAATTTTGGCTTTATATTTTTATAAGCCCATTCTTGCCCTCTTCGGTAGTATTGGTTTTTGCCTAACCATTTATTTAACAGCTTTATGGACTTTTTTTTATCGAGGTTTAGTTTGTCGCTGACAATTAAGTTATGTCCATTTGTATGATTGGCTTTAATTACAAACTTATTGGGTAAGCTATTAAAATCAATATCCTCTGCATTGTTGTAAACAGCATAAAGTTCATTAAGGTATTTGTTGCCAATTTTGTCTTTCACATAATCCCTAACAGCATATTTGTCTGCCAATTGAGTTAGTATTTCTGGGCGATAAAATACTTTATACCATGCTATTTTCGCATTGAAATCTTGTGGGTTGTTTAGGTCCAGTTTTTTACCAGAAAAATATTCGTAATGTATTTTAACATATAATTTTGGTGGTAAAAATCGCATTTTGCGAAGATGCCTTAAAAAAAAGCGTCTTATTTTTTTGAGCATGTATTGATATTTATAGGTAAAGATAGCTGATTAAATTTATAGTGTTTACATATAAAGGACTTAAATTTTAACTAAGCTTGTTGTTCTAATCGATAACCAAATCCATCTCTTATACATTGCTTGCAAGGGTTACAATTGCCGCAAGGTTTTTTGTTGGATTTATGGCAAAACCATGTTAACTCCATTAAATCTATGAAGTCATTTTCTTGAGCAATGGTTTTCATTTCAGGTTTTGTGATTGCAGCTAAAGGGAATCTCATATTTACAAAAAGATGTTTTCTTTTAAAGCCTACTTTTTCCGGATTTATTACCCAGCTTATTCCTAGCTTTTCATCTTTAATTTTAATGAGCTGGTTTATATGAAAAAACTTATCCAAATCTTCATTATGAAGTGACACTTCTAAATTTGCAAATTTGTACTTTCTTATCATACAAGCCAACCAGTAATATTGTTTGCCTATTTTTTTCTTTGACTTAAGAGGTTTATGTAATAATTTTAAAAATAAGTTGGAAGGAATATCTTTTCTTTTAATCACTTTTAATGGAAGTATTTGTCCTTTTGATTTCGAAAATTTTAAAGGTATGCTATTAGATAATTGCTTTATAACTTCCAACTCCTTTTTTGAGGACGCTCTGTTATGGTCAATCACATAAATAGGTTGTATTGTGACACCAAGACGATATAATTTAATGACCCTAAATGTAGAATCCCAACCTCCAGTCCAAAGAACATTATTGACTTTCGCCATATATTAAACAGCTACATTATGAGTTCGTAAAGCATCGTTTAACGATGTTTTTTTATTAGTACTTTCTTTACGTTTCCCAATAATCAAGGCACAAGGTACATTGTAATCTCCAGCAGGAAAAGTTTTGGTATAACTACCTGGAATTACGACTGAACGCGCAGGAACTCGACCTTTTAGTTCCAGAGGTTCATTACCGGTAACATCAATAATTTTAGTGGAGCCAGTAAGGACTACATTGGCACCTAAGACAGCTTCAGTTTCAACATGCACGCCTTCAACCACAATACAACGGGAACCAATAAAGGCGTTATCCTCAATAATAACTGGAGCAGCTTGTAAAGGTTCTAAAACACCACCAATACCAACTCCTCCAGACAAATGAACATTTTTTCCAATTTGTGCACAACTACCAACGGTTGCCCAAGTATCAACCATTGTTCCTTCATCAACATAAGCACCAATATTTACGTAACTTGGCATAAGTATAGTTCCTGATGAAATATAAGCACCATGTCTAGCCACAGCATGAGGCACTACACGAATCCCTTTCTCAGCATAACCCCTTTTTAGCGGAATTTTATCATGAAACTCTAATGGACCAGCTTCAATGGTTTCCATTTGTTGTATGGGAAAATATAATACAACTGCTTTTTTAACCCATTCGTTAACTTGCCAACCGTTTTTTGTAGGTTCAGCTACTCGTAATTTACCTAAATCCAATAAATTGATTACGTCCCTTATTGTAGTAATAGTCTTTTCTTCGCTTAAAAGTTCCCTGTTTTCCCAAGCGGCTTCAATAACCGATTTTATTTCCTGCATAATGTTAAAAATTTCACTGCAAATATAAAGGTATATATCCTATTTAAGTGTGTTTATAATCATATTGAACATAAATATGTGACTTTGTTAAATAATCTGTGTCTTATAAATAGTATTGCAAATAGCATTAACCTTAGGCTAATTAATTGCACACGTTTTTTGATTGATGCTTCTAAATTTTTTGTCAATTGCAAATTTAGAAAGCCCTAAATGTTTAAAACTCTCCAATTTTCTTGGAGAGTTTTTATTTATCTTTGTCGCAGATATTTTTTATGGGAAGAATTTTAGCACTAGATTTTGGACAAAAGCGAACAGGAATCGCCATTACCGATGAATTACAAATAATAGCATCTGGTTTAACAACTGTTGATACTAAAGAACTCTTGTTTTTTTTAAAAGACTATACTTCTAATGAAAAGGTAGAATTATTTTTAGTGGGCGAACCAAAGCAAATGGATTATACAGCTTCTGAAAGTGAAGCTATCATTAAACCATTTCTAGAAAAGTTGGAAAATACATTTCCAAATATTCCTGTAGAAAGAGTCGATGAGCGTTTTACCTCAAAAATGGCGTTTCAAACCATGATAGATAGCGGACTTAAAAAAGGGCAAAGAAAAAACAAGGCCTTGGTTGATGAAATAAGTGCGACCATAATTCTGCAAAGCTATTTGTATTCAAAATAAAGGATAAAAGTTTTTAATTAGATACAATTAATAAATTGTTAAGTATTGTATTTTTGCAAAACCTTATAAAAATAGAACATGATTTTACCAATTATAGCCTATGGCGACCCCGTACTAAGAAAAAAAGCGAAAGCAATTTCGGCAGATTATCCAAATTTGGATGCGCTTATCACAAACATGTATGAGACCATGTATAATGCTTTGGGTGTTGGTTTAGCAGCTCCACAAATAGGGTTGCCAATCCGTATTTTTTTAGTGGACGCCTCTCCTTTTGCTGAAGATGAAGAGCTTAGTGAGGAAGAACGCGAACAGTTAAAAGATTTTAAGCAGACATTTATTAATGCTAAAATTTTAGAAGAAACAGGTGATGAATGGGCGTTTAACGAAGGTTGTTTAAGTATTCCAAATATTAGGGAAGATGTGTTTAGAAAGCCTAAAGTAAAAATTGAATTTCAAGATGAAAATTTTGAAACGCATGTTAGGGAGTTTGATGGTCTATTGGCAAGAGTGATTCAGCATGAATATGACCATATTGAAGGTGTTTTATTTACAGACAAAATTTCTTCATTAAAAAAACGATTAATAAAAGGGAAGCTGTCTAACATATCTAAAGGAAAAATAAGCATCGACTATAAAATGCGTTTTCCAGACATGAAAAAAAAGCGATAATATTTTGATAGATATTATAAACAAATGATATTTGTCGCCTTAAAAAAATAGCAAACTATGAGCTTAGAAAAAATCTTATCAATAGCACAAAAACCTGGGTTGTATAAACTGGTGACTCAAACTAGAGGAGGTTTTATAGCAGAATCTTTAATAGACGGAAAAAGAATATCTGCAAACCTTAGAAGCAATGTAAGTTTATTAAGTGAAATAGCTGTTTATACTTTAACTGAAGAAGTGCCTTTAAGAGAGGTATTTAAAAAGATAAAGAATAAAGAAAATGGTGGACAAACAAGTGTAGGTCATAAGGATAGTAAAGATGCTTTAGAAGAATATTTCTTTGAAGTCTTGCCAGAATATGACGAAGATAGAGTATATGTAAGTGATATTAAAAAAATCATTAAGTGGTATAACTTACTTCAAAAAAATGATTTACTCGAAGATTTAGAGGAAACTACAAACGATGAAGAGGAATAAAAAAAGGGAAATAAAAATTTCCCTTTTTTGTTGAAACTTTAACGTAAGTATTAAAAATCCCTCTAAAATATATAGCTAAAAGTTTCTCAAACTATTAAGTACTTTCATACAAATAGTTAATAGCAGGGTAAATTTAAAAGAATTTACTTACTAATCATTAAAATTGCATAATTTTTTTATTAACAATTTTTCTAATTAATACTTTTAACCTCAGTTAGATAATCCAAATTCAAAAGTTACCTTTGTGCTTCAAAAATAAGTAAGTGCTATCAATTTATACCAAAGAATTTAAATACAATTTAAAGCTGGCAACGCCTGTTATGCTTGGTATGCTTGGGCATACATTTGTAAGTTTGGTTGATAATATTATGGTTGGTCAATTGGGTTCTGCCGAACTTGCGGCTGTATCACTAGGTAATAGTTTTATTTTTATAGCCATGTCTTTAGGAATTGGTTTTTCTACAGCCATTACACCTTTAATCGCTGAAGCAGATTCTGAAAAAAACTTCAAAAAAGGAAAGTCGTCGTTTAAACATGGATTGTTTTTATGTACCATGTTAAGTTTAGCACTTTTCTTATTAATTCTATTGGCTAAACCATTAATGTATTTAATGAGGCAACCTGAAGAAGTCGTTGTATTGGCAATGCCTTATTTAGATTTGGTGGCTTTTTCACTAATTCCTTTAATTATTTTTCAAGGATTTAAGCAGTTTAGTGATGGTTTGTCATTGACTAAATATCCAATGTATGCAACCATTTTAGCCAATATCGTAAATGTTGCTTTAAACTATGTATTGATTTTTGGGAAACTAGGGTTTCCGCAAATGGGAATAGTAGGTGCTGCAGTTGGTACATTGGTTTCAAGAGTTATTATGCTTTTTTTCTTATGGTTTTTACTTAGAAATAAAGAAAAATCAAAAGACTATGTGACTAATATTAAATTATTTGTACTAAATAATAGTATGATAAAAAAAATCCTGAATCTAGGATTTCCAAGTGCTATGCAAATGTTTTTTGAGGTAGCCATTTTTACAGCTGCCATTTGGTTAAGTGGGTTGTTGGGTAAAAACCCTCAAGCAGCCAATCAAATTGCTCTTAACTTATCATCTATGACTTTTATGGTAGCCATGGGATTAAGCGTTGCTGCTATGGTAAGGGTTGGAAACCAAAAAGGATTAAGAGATTTTAAAGAACTTAGAAGAATTGCCTTCTCCATATTTTTATTAGGTCTGGGACTAGCGTTTATTTTTGCTATCCTGTTTTTAGTGTTCCATAAAATGTTGCCAACAATATATGTGGATTTAGATGATGCTTCTAACTTTATTGATAATACCGAAGTTGTTTCCATAGCTGCAACATTACTTATTGCCTCAGCTATTTTTCAATTGAGCGATAGTGCACAAGTCATATTTTTGGGTGCCTTACGAGGGTTACAAGATGTTAAAATACCAACACTTATTACATTTATTGCTTATTGGATTATAGGGTTTCCAATTAGTTACTTTCTTGGAAAAGAAGATGCTTACGGAAGTTTTGGGATTTGGTTAGGTCTTTTGGTTGGACTAACATCTGCTGCAATTTTATTGTATATGAGGTTTAATTATCTAACAAAACGTTTAATTTCGCAAGAAGAAAACAATATGTAATATGGAACTTCCTAAATTTATTCTTGGAGATAATACCGATTTACCAAACGCTATTTTTGTAATTCATACAGAATTTCCTCGATTTATAATAAATCTTGAAAATGATGAAGTAGAGTGGTTAGAGGATTTTGACCAACACGACGAAAAGGAATTACTCTCTGAAACAGAAAATTTAATAGAAGAAGCTTCTCAATTTTACGATAGAGAGGTAAGCAGATACGATGAGTAAATAGATGATTGAGCAGTTATTACAATACGACACTGAGCTTTTTATTTTCCTTAATAACTTAGGAAACACCACTTGGGATGGACTCTGGCTAATCATTACCAATAAGCTAACATTTATCCCTTTGTATGCTGTTTTGCTGTATTTAATTTACAAGCACTTAGGTTGGAAAACTTTACTTTTATTGGTGTTTGTCATTGCTGCCATGATTACGTTTACCGACCAAGTAACCAATTTATTTAAAGACGGTTTTCAACGCCCAAGACCTTGTAGAGAAACTGACCTTGAAGGATTAATTAGATATGTAGCACCAAGGTGTGGAAAGTATGGTTTCTTTTCTGGGCACTCATCAAACTCTATGGTAGTAGCTGTTTTTACTGGCTTATTATTGCGACCGTATTATAAAAATTTGATTTTTATACTTCTATTTTGGAGCGCTATTGTTGCTTATAGCAGAATTTATGTTGGTGTACATTATCCACTAGATATTGTTTGCGGACTTGCTTTTGGAGCGCTTTCAGGATTTATGTTTTATAAATTACAAACGTATCTTAGAAAGCGATTTATTTCTTAGTAAAAATGTAGAGATTACTTATCAATCTTTTTTTGTGGCCTCTTTCGCCTTCAGCTTTTTTATTGAGGTCAAAAACTTCTTTTTTATCAATATTGTAAGACGTTTTTAGCTTTTCTAGCTGAGTATCTTCCAACTCTTTTGATAGAATAGCGAACTTTGATTCTGATGGGAAATTGTAAGTCGAATCAGAATGAATTAATGGAATTTTAGCACCATACTGCCAAATCATTTCTGGCGCAACTCCATTCAAAGAATAAATTGAAAGATTTTCTTTTTCTAATTGCGACTTTAAACTCGATATAGGATTATAATCTGCTTGCCCTTGAATATTAGAAAGCGGTAATACAGAAATCAAAGCAGCGACCATAAAGGCAATACTTAAATAGAACACTTGCTTCATTCGTTTTCTTTTCAGGTTTATAATTATAAGTATTCCAATAGTAAATAGAAGTACAGAAGCCAACAAAAACCACCATAAAATAATTCCAGTTAAAAAAGGTCCAATTGCAAATCCAGCAATCGGAAATAGGATACCAATACTTGCAATTAATCCAAAATTAAAATACACTGGAATTGTTTCTTTTTTGTCTTTCAAATCTTTAAATTTTCTTATTAAATATTCAATGTAAAACCCAGTATTTATTGCCATTGGAATTAAAACTGGCATTAAATACCTTGATTTTTTTTCAGGAATAATTGATAAAAGAATCACCGCAAAAATCGTCCAATAAAAACTAAACCTATAAGCTTTTAAATTACTAACACGTGATTTCATATATGGATACAACAATGCGATAAATGCAGGAATCGTCCATAACCCACTTTGTGTAAAGAAACTCCAATAATAGTAAAACGGACGCACATTATAGCTTCCCCAATTGCCTGTTTCTTTTGAGGTAATTTCTGCAAATGTTATAGGGTCTTCTAATCTAACATATAAATACCACCAGCCACCAATAAGTAATGCTATGATGATAAACGAAAACATTGAAAATGCCTTCGCTTTTAAATTCTTGAATTTATAACTAAACCCATAAGCTAATAGAAATGGCAATAATAATGCATACAATGAAATTGGACCCTTACTTAAAATAGATAAGCCAAAAAATACACCAGCAATAAATGTATGTTTCCAATAATTTGTGTTTTTTTCAAATAGCTGAAACAAATGCAAAATAGCAACAAGCATAAATCCGTGAGTAAAAATATCCCAAGGTGCCTCAATAACTATTCCAATGACATAAAAAGACGTAATGGTTATAAACCCATTAATTAATGCATGTGCTTTGTTGTTTAATAATTTTAAACTCAATACATACGAAGCAATTCCTGTAACGGCTACCATTAATATTCCAGGAAGCCTTAAAGCAAATATGTTTTTAATACCAAAAAACAATCCTGAAATAGCAGCCAACCAACTTGGTAACGGTGGTTTTTGGTAACGTGGTTCACCATTCATGGTGGTTAATAGCCAATTACCATCATTAATCATTTCGCGTGCTGTAATAAAATTACGAGCCTCCATAATGGTTACATCTAATACATCAATGTTGATGCAAAGCATTAACATAACGACTATGATTATTGAAATAATAGGATGTTTCTCTATCTTACTCAGCATCTTGCTTATGTAACAGAATTAAATTTCTAATATAAATAATGGAGCCTAATAAATGACCTATAAACAGGACAGGGTCTTCTCGGATAATGGCATACGTTAGAATCAAAACAGAACCAACTAAACTTAACAACCAAAACCCTAGAGGTAATGATGATGATTTTTTATATTCGGAATACAACCATTGGTACACAAAACGTAAGGTGAACACAACTTGCGAAATAATTCCTAACCAAAGTAGCCAAATGGGTATTGCTTCATTTCTAAAAAGTATGTCTCTATCAATTACATTATTATTGAAATAATAGATAGCAATTAGTATTGGAAAACTATATAAAAACCATCTTATAGCCCAATGAAATTTCTTCCATTCATTTTGTAACTGAAGATTTCGTATGTAAATAAAATAGGTAAGGGTTTGCCCTAACATAATGGCAAAATCATCCCTTAAATAACCGTAGATAAATAAAAGGAACGAGGCAATTAAGCTCAATGTCCAAAACAGCGTTGGTGTAATTACTTTGCGTTGTTTTTCCGAAGTAATCCACTGAATGACTAACCTTGAAGAAAATAGGATTTGTGCAACAAACCCAATAGTATATATCAGCCAATCACTCATTAGCCTTTTTTAGAAACCTCATAATTAATATACTTTCGTTTCATCCACAAGTAAGCGAAACAATCACTGAGAGGTCCTAATAATCTATTCCACAACCCGAATTTTGCTTGACCAGCAATACGCGGAAAATGCTGAACAGGAATTTGAATTATTTTACCATTCTGTAATAAAATCATTGCTGGTAAAAAACGATGTAGGCCTTTAAACATAGGTATGCGTTTGGCATATTCAGTTTTAATGACTTTTAAAGGACAACCAGTATCGTCCATTCCATCATGGGTGAATGCTCGCCTTATACCATTCGCAATTTTTGACGACATATTTTTAACAAACGAATCTTTACGATTTGCTCTAACACCTGTAACTAAATCGTATTCACCAATGTGTTCTAGCAGTAGATTAAAATCTTCTGGAGCTGTTTGTAAATCGGAATCAATATAACCAACTAATTCTGTTTTTGTATAATCGAAACCAGCTTTAATTGCAGCGCTTAAGCCTCTATTTTCTTTAAAACTTATAAAGTTGAAATTACTGTTTCTTTCACATATTGCTTCAATGAGTTCTTGACTTTTATCTTTCGAACCATCATTCACAAATAAAATGCACGTAGGTACTGATGCATTTTTAGAATATTCCAGTAGTTCACTTTCTACGCGTTCCAAATTATCTTCTTCATTATAAACAGGAACTACGATAGTAAATTGGTAATCCATTCAATTTAGTTTTGTGCTACAAAAGTATTCTTTTTTAGAATAAATATCTTACTAGGTGTTTTAAATATAAAAAGATAGTAAATTGCGGCATCAAAATGGAATTATGAATATTCTTGTTACTGGAGCTGTTGGTTTTATTGGTTCTCACACTGCTGAAAGGTTAAGTGAATTAGGGCATAACGTCGTTGGCGTGGATAATTTTAGTGATTATTATAGCCTTGATTTAAAACAAATGAATGCCAATTCAGTTAAAGAAAAAGGCGTTGAGATAATCAATTTAGATTTAAGAGAGGGAAATCTAGCAGAAAAGCTGCCTTTAGATATAGATTATATTTTTCATTTTGCTGCACAACCAGGAATTTCTACAACGTCTACATTTGAAGATTATCTAACTAATAATTTTATTGCAACAAAGCATTTAATTGATTTTGCACAACAGTGCAACAAGCTTAAAATGTTTGTTAATATTGGTACGTCTTCAATTTATGGTTTAGAGGCGACTTTTCCTGAAGATGTGGCACCTAAGCCAGCTTCGTTTTATGGAGTTACAAAGTTGGCAGCAGAACAATTGGTGCTTCAAAAAAGTAGAGAGGCTATTTTTAAAGCATGTTCATTAAGATTGTATTCGGTTATTGGACCAAGAGAACGTCCTGAAAAAATGTACACAAAACTTATTTCTTGTGGAATTAATAATGAAGCATTTACCTTGTATGAAGGTAGCGATAAGCACTTGCGAAGTTTTACCTATGTTGGCGATATTGTAGATGGCATCGTTAGCATTATTGGTAATGAAGCCATAGTGAATGGCGAGATTATTAATTTAGGAACTGAAGTAGAACACACTACGCAAGAAGGTATTGAAGCTGTTGAAAAAGTGCTAGGAAAACCTATTCAAATTAAAATTGTTGAAAAAAGGGCAGGAGACCAATTTCGTACAAAAGCGAATATTGACAAAGCCAGAAAACTACTAAACTACAATCCGCAAACTACATTATTGGAAAGTGTAACGCACCAAGTTAATTGGTATAAAGCTAATTTTTAAAACCTTTATTTTTTAAACTTAAATACTGAAATTCTTTTTATAGAATCTATTCGCACCATTTTTTCTTGAAATTCTACCGGAACATTTTTAATGCTCTTATGTTTAATTAACATAATGAATTCGTCATGTGAATTATATATGGAATCTATGGTCGATTTATGTATTTTTTTTATATCTCCATTTGAATAAAATTGGCTTGAATAAGATTTTTTCCACCAATAATAACGAGCTGTATTTGGCTCAGTTTCTTCTAACTTTTTAATAACATATTTGTCAGTATTTAAATCTTCTAACAATTTAGGGTTTCCAATACCTATATATACCGTGGCAATTAAAACTAAAACAGGAAAAACAGACCCTAAAACCAGTAGTGACTTTTTATTTTTAAACTCATGCCAATAATGCATTGCTAACAAGGCTACTGGAATGGTAACTGGAAGTGTGTAGGTGTGTAATATATTTTTAGAAATAGTAAAGAAAAGTGGCGTCCATAACAACCATAAAACCAAAAAAGAAACCCATTTATTTTTTAATATGTTTTTACGTTCTTTCCATAGTTTAATAAATACAATTTGCACCCATGGAAATAAAAACAACATCATAAAAACCCAAATCATTCCCAAGGGTTGTTTATGACCACTTCCATATAAGTCACCTTTCCAACCAGACACTAAAAAGCGTTTAAAATGCTCGCCAACTATAAAATAATCTATAAATCCAGGGGACCTACTTTCGGCAAGCAAATACCAAGGTAGCGCAATAGCAATGGTAATTAAAATACCTGTTAACCACGGAATTTTACACCATACATCTTTAATTGATACTTTTTGAATCACTAACCAAATAAACAGTGGCGGTGCAGTTAATACTAAAACAATGGGGCCTTTAGATAGTAGCCCAATAGCTATGGCAATAAAGAACAAATAATTCCAGAAACTACGTGTTTCATTTGTGATAGATTTCCAAAAAGACATCATAATCAAAGTAATGGAAAGGCATAACACAGCATCAGTTGAAACAACGCCAGCGTGCAATAAAAACTCAGGTGTTGTTAGTAAAATAAACGCTATTAAATAAAAACTCTTTCCTGCTTGTTTTACAAATTTGCCTAGTATGTAAACCAATAGTAAGCAGACTAAAAAATAGGGTAATCTAGCAGCTATTTCATTAACTCCAAACACACTATAACTAGCGGCCGACAACCACGTTGATATTGGTGGTTTAGCCCAAAAAGGTACGCCGTAATCTATTTGCAATACTACCCAATCTTGAGTTTCGTACATCAAGCGAGCTATTTCGGCATATCTTGATTCAGTTTTATCCAATAAAGGAATGAGTCCAGTTAATATAAAACGCAATACAATAATGACGATTATTGAATAGAAAATATAAACTGATTGTTGTTTTTTGGTATTAAGCATGAATTATGTTCTTGTAGATTTACATACTTTTTTAATCTTATATAAGTCAACCCAAAGTTTAAAAAAATAGGATAATTTTACTTTAGAGTCACCTAGGTCTACCCATCTTTTTAGAGGCACTTCCAGCATGTAGTTGGTGGCTTGGTCAACTCCAAAATGTACCATGAGCCTATTAAAGATTTCAACATCAAATAGCCATTTTGAAATAAACGGTTCTTTAAAAGCAATTTTTGAAAGTTCTTTGGTGAACAATTTACAACCACACTGTGTATCGTACACTTTTAAATCTAAAATATTCGAGATGGCTGTGGCAATAATTCTACCAATTAAAAATCGAGATTGACTACGTTTAATTGTCGAGCCAACCTTCATAATTCTTGACCCAAATACAAACTGAATGGAATCACTGAAATATGATGTTAAGGACACACATTCTTCTAACGATGTTGCTAAGTCAGCATCTAAATAAGCAAGGTATGTAAAATTATATGTGTTATGACATTCTGTAACTGCGGTTCTAATCGCTTCGGCTTTTCCAACATTATTTTCACAGTTAATTACTGCAACATTATTTGGATAGGTTTTTTGAAAATCTGCTAGAAGGTTAGCTGTATTATCGGTTGAGCCATCATTTACAAAGCAAAGTAACACGTTTGTATGGTTGTCAATGAAATTGAAATAGGCTTTTTTATCTAATCCTTTTTCTTCATTATAACAAGGAATTACAATGCAAATTTCAAATGAAGTATCAGCCAAATTGCTCATAGGTAATAGCAAAAATTTAAAGGCGCAAGGTAATCAAAAAAGGTTAGATTAATTTTAGTAAATCTTCAGCAGCAGCAAATGGTGTTGTTTTATTTTCTTCAATGAGTTTGAGCTGTTTTTGTAATTCTATTTTTATGATTTTGTTATTATAAAAATCGAATTTCAATTGTTCTTCAATGGTTTGGAGTAGCCAAAATTTGTTTTGCTCTTGTCGCTTTTTATTGAAGAAATTATTTTTTGTTGTGGCATTTATGTATTTCAAAATCATTTCCCAAATAGCTTCGATTCCTTCATTATTTAATGCACTACACATAGAAACAGGAGGAGACCAAGATGATTCTTTTTCAGGATATAAATGCAATGCTCGTGCAAACTCAACTTTAGCTAGTTTAGCGCGTTTTACATTATCACCATCGGCTTTATTTATGACTATGGCATCAGCCATTTCAATAATACCACGCTTTATGCCTTGTAATTCGTCGCCTGCTCCAGATAGTTTTAAAAGCAAAAAGAAATCGACCATACTGTGTACGGTCGTTTCACTTTGACCAACACCAACCGTTTCAATAATTATAGTATCAAATCCAGCAGCCTCACAAAGTATAATGGTTTCCCTAGTTTTTCTAGCAACACCACCTAAAGATTCACCAGAAGCCGAAGGCCTAATATAAGCATTAGGTTCTTTTACAAGGTCTGCCATTCGGGTTTTATCGCCTAAAATACTGCCTTTGGTAATGGTGCTACTTGGGTCAACCGCAAGAACAGCTACTTTTTTTTCTAAAGAAATTAAGTGCTTTCCTATGGCTTCAATAAACGTACTTTTGCCAACACCTGGGACACCTGTAATACCTATTCTAACGGAGTTGTTAGCATAAGGTAAACAGCCTTTTATAATGGTGTTTGCTTTTTCTAGATGTTTAGGATTTTTGCTCTCAACTAATGTAATAGCTCTACTTAAAGCAGTGATATTACCATCTAAAATACCTTGTATTAATTCTTTTGTACTTGGTTGTTTTTTACGATTTAAAACGACTTTAGAAATAGCATTACCGTCAGTAATTTCTGGAGCAGGAATACCTTCTTTTTCTTCTAATGCTGAATTATGTTTTTGTTTTTTTTGCAAATTATTGATTTAACGGAACAGCAATTTTTACATCGTCCCAAGCCATAGTTAAAGATAAGTTATCTGTAGAATTATCAAAAGCAATTGTGAATTGTTCTACTGTATTAGGAATTTTTTGAACGAGAGCTTCAATAGTAACGGCATCGAAATCAGGGTTACGCATGGGTTTCATAGCATCATTCACACCCCAAGGATATTGTTTGGTGTTAAAAATGACGGTCCAAGTTTCTGGACCAGGAATCGTCCATAAAGTATATTTTCCAGCAGTTAAATAATCATTTCCAATTTTTAAGGGTTGGTTAGTTTCAAAAGTGGTTGCTTCATTCGCACCTGTACGCCACACTTTGTTATAGGATACTAATCCGCCAAAAATATTACGGTCTCTTTTAGAAGGTCTATTGTAAAATACTTCTAACTCTAGGTCGTTAAGTTTAAACTCAACGGTGTCTTTTGGACTTAAGGGTTTCTTTAAAATATCTCCATTGATGTAAGCATATAAAAATATACCCACAGCAATTAGAAGCAACACAAAAATAAGACCCTTTAAAAATTTATTCATTTGAAATAATATTTGAAATTAATTAGAAGTAGTTTTAACTTGAACGCTAAGTTATTACACTTTGTTTTAATTTCTAAAAAAATAATAGGCTTTTTGCAACAATGCAAATTTTATGTCGTCTTTTAGTTGAATTCGAATTGATATAAAAAAATTAATACCTAATATTAGTATTATGACACAAACTAACCAAAACATCAATTAGTGAATACATTAGCAATAGATATTATTGAACGATGTAAGCAAAACGACCGTAAAGCGCAATTAAAATTGTACAATCAATATTGCGATGGGATGTATATAGTGGCTAAAAGATTTTTAAAAGATTCTTTTGAAGCCGAAGATGTAGTGCAGGAAGCATTTTTAAAAGCGTTTACAAAACTACATCAATACAAAGCGGAAGTCACATTTGGTGCATGGTTAAAACGAATCGTTATTAACAAAAGTATTGACCTTATAAAGTCTAAAAAACAGCAAATGTTGGAATTGGACGAGGTGCACCTAAAAGTTGTCGATACAGGTTATGAAGACGAATGGTTGGTAGACGATACCATAACTCTAGATGAGGTAAAAGAAGCAATTAATCAATTACCAGATAAGTATAAATACGTGGTGATGCTATTTTTAATTGAAGGGTATGACCATCAGGAAATATCAGATATTTTAAACATTACAGAAGTGGCGTCACGTACCCAATTATCTAGAGGTAAAGCAAAATTAAGAGAACTATTAAAATTATCGCAAAATGGCACAGGACATTAGAAAACTGTTTGAAAACGAACAAAAAGTAAGCAACGATACAATGCCAGAAGGACACGAAGCTAGGTTTTTACAAAAACTTGATAGCGAACTTCCTTCTCAAGAAAAAAGAAGCGTATTTACTTTTCTAAACATTGCGGCAAGTGTGGTGATTTTAATTGGGTTGAGTTTTGGAGCTTATAAATTTTTGGATACAAAACCTGATGTAATTGAAGGAACAGAGGTAGTTAATAACAACGAAGAATCGCCTTTAGGAAAATTATCGCCTGAACTTAAAAAGGTAGAAGATTATTATTTGGCAAACATCAATTTAGAATTATCTAAAATTGAAGTGACGCCAGAAACCAAAGAACTTTTTGAAGGCTATTTAACGCGATTGGATGAACTTAATAAAGAGTATGAACGTCTCTCGCAAGAACTTATAAAATCGGGTCCAACCGAACAGACCATTACGGCATCTATCGAGAACTTAAAATTGCGTTTAAACTTAATGTATCGTCTAAAAGAAAAATTAAACGAATTAAAAAACGACACAAATCAGCTTGAACAAATTCAAGCATAATTATTAAAACATATCAAAAAATGAAACAGTATAAATTTATAACGCTAACAGTTATCTTTTTAAGTGTGTTTAGCTTACAGGCTCAGCAAAAACTTGAAAAATTATCTAAAACTGTAAAAGCCAATAAAGATGTTATTTTAAGGCTAGATACTAACCACACAAACATTGAAATAGAAACGTGGGATAAAAATGAGATTCAAGTAAATGCCTTTGTAGAGAGCAGTAAATTATCTAAAGAAGATTTAAAAGAGGTTCTAGATTCTTGGGACGTCGATGTCGATGGGTCAGGAGCCAATGTTTCCATAGAAACCAATGGAGGATTCGGAGGTCCGTTTAATTTCAATTTTGATTTTAGCGGATTAGAAGGATTAAATATATTAAAGGACTTGGATATCGATATCCCAGAAATCCCTGAAATGCCAGAAATGCCAAACATGCCTGAGATTCCAGAAATGAATTTTGAAATTCCTGAAATGCCAGAGATTCCAGAGTTGCCTGAATTACCTAAAGGTGTACATAATGTGCAATTTGATGTTGAAAAATATAAAAAGGAAGGCGAGCCTTATTTAGAGAAATGGAGCCAAGAGTTTGAAGACAAATATGGTAAGGGTTACAAGGAAGACATGAAAAAATGGGCAAGAGAATTTTCAAAAACAGATTGGGATGCTTATTCAGTTCGTATGGAAAAATGGGGAGATGAATTTGGAGAAAAATTTGGTGACAAATTTGGTGAAAGCATGGAGAAGTGGGGAGAAGAATTTAGTAAGAAATTTGATGGTAAATGGGCTAAAGACATGGAAGAATGGGGAGAGAAGTTTGGCGAGCAATTTGGCAAAGAATGGGAAGAAAAAGGGAAGGTGCTTGAAGAACGCATGGAAGAGTTTGAAAAAGAGTGGGAAGGTAAAGAAGAAGAATTTGAAGAGCGTTTTAAGGACTTGGAGAAAAAAAATAGCCAAGTCAAAAAAACCATTATAATAAAAATGCCTAAAGAAGCTAAACTAAAAGTGGATGTGCGTCATGGAGAGCTTAAATTTGCTTCGGTGATTCACAATTTAAGAGCATATTTAACACATTCAAGTTTATTAGCAGATCGTATTGATGGAAGTGCCACTTCCATCAATGCATCTTATTCGCCAGTGTTGGTCAATCATTGGGATGAAGGAGAGTTAACACTAAAATATGTTGATAATGCCTTATTAAAAAATGTAAAGGAATTAGTCCTGTTTTCAAATTCATCAAATATTAATATTGATTATCTGTCTGGAAAGTCTATTATTGATGGGAGTTTTGGAGATTTAACAATCCATAACATTCTAGAATCTTTTAATAATTTAAATATAGTTCTAGAAAATAGTGATGCACATATTAAATTGCCAAAGTCAGATTTTGATTTGGTGTTTAAAGGAAACCGTTCTAAGTTTAATGGAGAACGTACCGACAAGAAAACCATTAAAAATTACCCAAATAATACTACAACAAACAAATCTATTCTTATAAACGCTAAGTATAGTAGTGTAAATACTCAATAAAAAATCTGAACTTTATTTAAGTCCAGATTTTTTGCATTCCTTATTCCGAAGCCAAAGGCTGAAGGAATTTATTCTTATAATAAACAGATTGCTTCGTCATTACATTTCTCGCAATGACTTTCAAATGTTAATCTTCAGTCAAAACCCAATCGCCTTTAGCAATTAAAGGTTCTGCTTGTTTATATTTTAGGGTTTTATTTTCACCACTCATTACATTTTTAATTGTAACTCTATCGTTACGTCCAATTTTTGGTCTGTCTCTTACAATAGTTTCCACTACTTGTTGTTGACGTTGTGTATTTCCAGCAGCTCTAGATTCTGCTGAACGCTCGTCTAAGTTTTGAATTTCTTCTCTAGTTGTTTGCGTTTTTTCTCGCTTTCTTGCTTTTGCTTCTTGAATAGTATTAGCCGTTTCTTGTGGAATTTCACCTTTAAACAAGAATGAAATAACATCTTTATTCACTTGGTCAATCATGACTTTAAACAACTCAAACGACTCAAATTTGTAAATTAATAATGGGTCTTTTTGTTCATGAACAGCTAATTGTACAGATTGTTTTAATTCATCCATTTTACGAAGATGCGTTTTCCAAGCATCATCAATAATGGCAAGCGATATGTTCTTTTCAAAATCGGTTATTAATTGCTTCCCTTTAGTTTCATAAGCTTTTTCAAGGTCAGTAATTACCTGTAAATTCTTAATACCATCTGTAAATGGTACTACAATTCGCTTGAATCTATCACGTTGCGTTTTATAGACATTTTCTATAACTGGATATGCTAAATCTGCATTGCGTTCCATTTTTTCTTTATAATGGTCGAATGCTGCTTTGTAAATTTTTGATGAAATTTCCTGAGTAGACAATTTCTCAAATTCTTCTTGAGTAATTGGACAGGTTAAAGAGAAATAACGAATCAATTCAAACTCAAAGTTTTTGTAGTCGTTAGCTTCTTTATTTGTTTCTGCAATAATTTCAGACGTATCAAAAATCATGTTTGCTAAATCCACACGTAAACGTTCACCAAATAAGGCATGGAAACGACGTTTGTAAACCACTTCACGTTGTGCATTCATCACATCATCATACTCTAATAATCGCTTACGAACACCAAATTGGTTTTCCTCTACTTTTTTCTGAGCACGCTCTATAGATTTTGAAATCATGGAATGCTGAATCACTTCACCTTCTTGTAATCCCATTCTATCCATCATTTTGGCGATACGTTCACTACCAAAAAGACGCATTAAATTGTCTTCAAGCGACACATAAAATTGTGAGCTTCCTGGGTCTCCTTGTCGTCCAGCACGACCACGTAACTGTCTGTCTACACGACGTGAATCATGACGTTCTGTACCAACAATTGCAAGTCCTCCTGCTGCTTTAACTTCATCACTCAATTTAATATCTGTACCACGACCAGCCATATTTGTGGCGATTGTTACTTGTCCAGATTTACCAGCTTGATCAACAATTTCAGCTTCTTTTTTATGTTGTTTTGCATTTAGTACATTATGAGGTATTTTTCGAATGCTAAGCATTTTACCAAGTAACTCCGAAATCTCAACAGACGTTGTTCCAATTAAAACTGGTCGTCCAGCTTGAGAAAGCTTTGTAACATCGTCTATAACTGCGTTGTATTTTTCACGCTTGGTTTTATAAACTAAATCTTCTTTATCATCACGAGCAATTGGACGATTTGTTGGAATTTCAACAACATCCAATTTGTAAATCTCCCAGAATTCACCAGCTTCGGTTACCGCAGTACCTGTCATACCAGACAATTTGCGATACATACGGAAATAGTTTTGTAATGTAACTGTTGCAAAAGTTTGTGTTGCTGCTTCTATTTTCACATTTTCTTTCGCTTCAATCGCTTGATGTAAGCCATCGCTATAACGACGACCATCCATAATACGGCCTGTTTGCTCATCAACAATCATTACTTTATTTTCCATCACGACATATTGCGTGTCTTTTTCAAATAAAGCATAAGCTTTTAGAAGCTGATTCAATGTATGAATACGTTCAGATTTTATACCAAAATCACGGAATAGCTCTTCTTTTAAATTGGCTTCTTCTTCTGATGATAAACCCTGTGCTTCAATTTTAGCAATTTCTGTCCCCATTTCAGGCATCACAAAAAAGTCTGGGTCATCTTTTCCAGAAAGATATTCTACACCTTTGTCAGATAACTCAATTTGGTTATTCTTTTCATCAATTACATAGTACAACTCAGCATCCACTTTAGGCATTTCTCTGTTGTTATCTTGCATGTAAAAGTTTTCAGTTTTTTGAAGTAGTTGTTTAACTCCTTCTTCACTTAAAAACTTGATGAGTGCCTTGTTTTTTGGAATACCACGATATACACGAAGTAGTTGAAACCCACCTTCTTTAGTGTCGCCAGCAGCAATTAATTTTTTGGCTTCTGCTAATACACCTGTTAAATATTTACGTTGTACGCTAACTATATCGTCAACTTTAGGTTTTAATTCGTTAAATTCATGTCTATCTCCTTGTGGAATTGGTCCTGATATAATTAATGGTGTACGTGCATCATCAACTAATACCGAATCGACCTCATCGACAATCGCATAATGATGTGGACGTTGTACTAAATCGTCTGGCGAATGTGCCATATTATCACGCAAGTAATCGAAACCAAATTCGTTATTCGTTCCGTAGGTAATATCGGCATTATAGGCTTTTTTACGAGACGCAGAATTAGGTTGATGGTAATCTATACAGTCCACACTTAAACCGTGAAACTCAAAAATTGGTGCCATCCACGCACTATCACGTTTTGCTAAGTAGTCATTTACGGTTACCAAATGTACACCACGACCAGTTAAGGCATTTAAATACACAGGAAGTGTTGCTACCAATGTTTTACCTTCACCAGTTTGCATTTCGGCAATTTTACCTTGATGCATAGCTATACCACCAATTAACTGTACATCGTAATGTACCATGTCCCAAGTAATTGGCTTTCCTGCTGCATCCCAAGAGTTTGCCCAAATAGCATGTTCGCCATCTAGCGCAACGTAATCGTGTTCACCTGATACTTCTCTATCAAATGCATTTGCGGTTACCTTAATTTCGGTATTATTTACAAAACGTTTTGCGGTTTCTTTTACAACTGCGAAAGCTTCGGGAAGAATCTCGTTTAAGGTTTCTTCTGTGGTGTTATACGAATCGTCTTTTAGCTTGTCAATTTCTTGATAGATATCTTCTTTTCTATCAATATCTTCGGTAGTGTCTGCTTCTTCTTGAAGTTTTGCTATCTCGTCTTCAATGCTTTTACGAGCTTCGGCTATTTTAGATTTAAACTCTAAAGTTTTTGCTCTTAGTTCATCGTGTGATAAACTTTCTATTTGCGACTCAAAGGATTTAATTTGATTGACAATAGGCATAATTGCCTTGACATCTTGTTTGGATTTATCTCCAACAAATACTTTAAGTACTGAATTTAAAATACTCATTTATATAAGTTTGTTTTTAGTCTTTGATTAATAGGTAGTCAAAGATACTACTTGTTGTTATGTTTAATGAAAAAATAGTGTACAAAAAAAGCCTCCAGAGAGACTTTTTAACTATTTTTTATGGTTTGGTTTAATATTCATCCTCGTTCCAAAGATAATCTTCGTCTGTTGGATAATCTGGCCAAATCTCTTGAATAGAGTCATAAGAATCACCTTCGTCCTCAATAGACTGTAAGTTCTCAACCACTTCTAGCGGAGCTCCTGTTCTAATAGAGTAATCGATTAATTCATCTTTAGTTGCTGGCCAAGGCGCATCACTTAAATAAGATGCAAGTTCTAATGTCCAATACATTTTTTACTAATTTAATTTTTTGCAAAAATATATTTTTAACCGAATAAGACAAGAAAAAATCGAATTATTTAATCATTAAGTTATATGAACGTTCAATTTTGACTGTAAAGCTTCAGTTTTAAACTAGTTTTACAGGTTAATACTTCACCGTATTTTAGCTTATGAATTCTTTTCAGGTATCCATTTTACTTCATCGGCTTGTAAGTCTTTGGACAATTTCCGTGCCAACACAAAAAGGTAGTCAGATAGACGGTTTAAGTACATTAATGTTTCAGGTTGAAAAGGCTCTAAATCGTTTAAGGCGACTGCTAAACGTTCGGCTCTACGGCAAACACAACGTGCTATGTGACAGAATGACACGGTTTGGTGACCACCTGGAAGTATAAAGTGAGTCATTGGTGGTAATGCCTCGTTCATATTGTCCATTTCATGTTCTAGAAGCTCAATATCTTCATTGGCTATTTTTGGAATGTTTAAACGTTCTTTTCCGCTTTTTAGGGTTGCTTTTTTTGGGTCAGTCGCCAAAATTGCACCAACTGTAAAAAGTTTATTTTGTATAGTGGTTAGAATTTCTTTTAAATGCTTGTCAATATCTTGGTCTCTTACCAATCCAAGATGAGAGTTTAATTCGTCCACAGTACCATAACTTTCAATACGAATATGATGTTTGGGTACTTTTGTGCCTCCGAATAATGCGGTTTTACCTTTGTCTCCTGTTTTTGTGTAGATTTTCATTCTATGTGTATCAAAGTTGAGAGTTTCAAAGTTACGAAGATTTAAATTCAAAAATCATTAATGGTGATTTTTTGGTAAGACTCCTTGTCTTATTAATAACTCTATAACTATTAAATGTAAATCATTAGTTAGCTTCACTTTGTTTTTAGACCAATTATTAGTTTTGGATAAATATGAAAAAGTATGATTTAATGATTGAATTGATGAAGTAGGAAAAGAACTGTCAATTTTACTATTGTTAATATTAGAAAGTATTTCTTGACTTTTGGTTTTTAAATCTTGAAAATCAATGCATTCTGGGTGATTGTAAATAGAGTTCTCATCAAAATTATTGACAATTTTTTCAATATAATTTTTGGCTTCTATTTTTAATTGATTGTCATTCAGACTTTTATAGAAGTTTGCATCTAACTTTCTTTTGCTTTTCAAAAGCATAAAAATCGTCACAATTACTATTAGAGGAATTAAAAACCAAATTGAAATCATACTATTTAAAATATATTATTGATAAAGGTTAAGAGATTAGTTGTTAAGTCCTAATTGTAAAATGCTCTTTTTCTTGTTCCTTTCTAAAAAATGCAAATCCCCAGAAAAAGGTATCGATAGTCACTGTTACTTTTGGGTGTTGTTTTATGGTTTCCCAGGCTTCAGTCATACCTTTAGACCAATAGATATCATCAAAAATCAACATGGTATCGTTATGTGTTTTTGGAAGTAAAGTTTCAAAATAATTTAAAGTTGCTTCTTTTTGGTGGTTGCCATCGAAGAAAATGAGGTCGTAGGTTTTTGGTGTGAGCTTATTTATAGCTTCAGAAAAATCACTTGTGATAAACTCAACTTTTTTTAACTCATGTGTTTTGAATTGTTCTTTAGTAAATTTTGAAATGTTAGGACAACCTTCAATAGTTGTAATTGAGTTTTTTGAGTTTCCTAAACTCATTGCTTGTGTGCCAATGCCTAATGATGTGCCTAACTCTAAAATTGAATTTGGGTTAAAATAGTTTACAAGTCTGTAAAGTAACCTTGCTCTTTTTCTTGTGGTGCCAGAGTTTTTAGCAATACTGGAAACAGTTCTTTTATTGCTTTTTGTTACTCTTGAGCCTGCTCCTAAATCAGTAACCTCAATTAATTCTTGATTATTAATGAGTTTCTTTTTGTAGTTAATTAGCTTGGAGTAATCTTCAAATTTAGTTGTATCGTAAAAGCATTTAGTAACTAAATCATATACAAAAGGTGAGTGAACTCCATGTTGATTGGTGGATTGCAAAAGAAATTTAAGATATGCTTTTACTTGATACCACATATTAGTTTTCTAACTTTTCGAGCAGCTCTAACCAACGAAACTCTTTTTCTTCAATAGTTTCAATTATTTGCTGTAATTGTACTGAAAGCTCATTTATTTTTTCGGTAGAAAGTGTCTCGTCATTAAACTTCGTCTCCAATTCCTTTTTATCGAATTCTAAGGTTTTGAGTTTACTCTCGATGTTTTTTAGCTCCTTTTGTTCATTATAAGACAGTTGACTACTACTGTCTTTTTTCCATTGTTTTTTCTCTGTTTTCTTTTCTGATTCTTTAGGTATGCTATCTTCATAGGTTCTAAAATCACTATAATTACCTGGAAAATCATCAATAACACCTTCGCCTCTAAACACAAATAAATGATCAACTATTTTGTCCATAAAATAACGGTCGTGTGTCACAACTAGTAAGCAACCAGGAAAATCCAACAAGAAATTTTCGAGAACATTTAATGTTACAATATCCAAATCGTTTGTTGGCTCATCAAGAATTAAAAAATTTGGATTCTGAATTAAAACCGTGCATAAGTACAAACGTTTACGTTCGCCACCACTAAGTTTCTCAACAAAGTCGTATTGTTTTTTTCGGTCAAATAAAAATCGTTCAAGTAGTTGCTGTGCGCTAATTTGTCGTCCTTTTTTTAGCGGAATATAATCGCCAAATTCTCGAACCACATCAATTACTTTTTGGTCTGGTTTAACGTTAATACCATGTTGCGTGTAATACCCAAATTTGACGGTTTCACCAAGTATTATCTTACCGGAATCTGGTTTTATGGTGTTGGTAAGAAGATTTAAAAACGTGGATTTTCCGGTACCATTTTTTCCAATAATACCGACGCGCTCCCCTTTTTGAAACATATATTCAAACTTATTGAGCATGATATTGTCATCAAAAGTTTTTGATACTTTATGGAACTCGACAATTTTACTTCCTAAACGCTCCATGTTAATTTCTAGTTGCACTACATGGTCTTTTCTACGTTTGTGGGCGCGCTCTTTTATTTCAAAGAAATCATCTATTCTCGATTTCGATTTTGTAGTTCTTGCTTTAGGTTGCCTGCGCATCCAGTCCAACTCTTTTTTATAGAGTTGTTTAGACTTATTGGTTTCAACCGCTTCACGCTCAATACGAGCTTCTTTTTTTTCTAAATAATAAGCATAGCTTCCTTTGTAATTGTAAATCTCACCTTGGTCCAGTTCTATAATTTCATTACACACACGTTCTAAGAAATAACGATCGTGGGTAATCATAAAAAGGGTGATGTTTTCTTTAGTAAAAAAAGCTTCCAACCATTCAATCATTTCTAAATCCAAATGATTGGTTGGCTCGTCAAGAATAAGCAAATCAGGTTTGTTTATTAAGGCATTTGCCAATGCTAATCGCTTTTTTTGACCACCAGATAGTTGCGCAACCTTTTGGTCTAAATCTTCAAGTTTTAATTTAAAAAGAATTTGTTTGTATTGCGTTTCAAAATCCCAAGCATTAAAGCGTTCCATGGCTTCGAAAGCTTTTTGATACACGTCCTCATCTTCAGGATTTTTAAGAGCTTTATGATAGGTGTTAATGACTTCTAAAATCGTGTTATCTGAATCGAAAATGGATTCTTCAATTGTAAGGTTATCATTCAACTCTGTTTCTTGCGATAAAAAAGATACTTTTAATCCTTTTCGGTAAGTTATGTTTCCTGAGTCGGCTTCATCTTTTCCGGATAAAATATTTAAAATAGTTGTTTTTCCAGACCCATTTTTGGCAACAAAGGCTATTTTTTGGTCTTTATGTATGCTAAACGAGACATTTTCAAAAAGGGTAAGCTCGCCGTAAGATTTTGATATGTTCTCTACTGTAAGGTAATTCAAGTCGCTTTTTTTTACAAATAAAGCATAAAAAACCAAAAAACACGGTAGCTGTTTTTATTTTGCTTTCTAAAAGCTATATTTGTGACTAACCAATAGGCCTCAATATGAAGAAAATATTAGCTATTACTATACTTGTTTTAAGTGTTTTAGCGTCTTCGTGTGTTCCTCAAAAGGACGTTCTTTATTTACAGAATAAAGATAATGCAGAAAATGTGTCTCACATAATTTCTGAAGTTCAAAAACCTTACAGGGTTCAAGTAAACGATATTTTAAACATTCGTGTAAAAGCGTTAAGCCAGAAGTTAGTGCAAATGTTCAATCCAGCTGGCGATGCGAACCTTAATGCTGAAAGTGCCGAACGTGCATATTTTGATGGTTTTACGGTAGATTTACATGGAGAGATTAGAATACCAACTCTAGGTAAAGTTAGCGTGTTGGGTTACACTACCGAAGAAATTGAAAAAATGCTTGAAAAGAAACTGTTGGAGGTAGAATTTAAAGAAGCCGCCAATATTTTTGTAACGGTGAAACTCACAGGGTTGCGTTATACAGTTAATGGCGAAGTAGGAAACCCAGGAACCATTACATTGTTTCAAGAACGCGTAAATATTTTTGAAGCTATTGCTAATGCAGGAGAGATACCACTAACAGGCAATAAAAAGGATGTGATGATTATTAGACAATACCCTCAGGGAGAAAAAATACATCATTTAGATTTGACCAATGTTAATGTTATGAAATCTCCTTACTATTACATACAACCTAATGATATAATTTATATACAACCTATTAAGCAAAAATCATGGGGACTTGGAACTTCAGGTGCACAATCTGTAACTACTATTCTTTCTATAGTATCGCTAGTCGCAACAACTGTTTTATTAATATCTAGATAATTGAGTATGAATGAAGATTTTGATATTAAGGAACTACCCTCAAATTTTGATATTAAGAGCTTTTTATTTAAAGTTTTAAACTATTGGTATTTATTTGCAATAGCCTTAATAATTGGATTGAGTATTGCGTATTTTCAAAATGCTAGAATGCAAAACGAATTTAGTTTAGATTCGCTAATTTCTGTTGAAAACGACCAAAACCCTTTTTTTACGTCTAACACAAGTATTTCTTTTAATTACGGAGGTGTTACCGATAAAGTTCAAACCGTCATTACTAGTTTAAGAACAAGAAATCATAATGAGAAAGTTGTAGATTCTTTACAATTTTATGTTCAATATTTAACGCAAGCAAAATACTGGATGGATGAGGCTTATAAAAGCGCACCTTTTAAGTTTGAACTAGACAAGTCTAAACCTCAAATCCTGGGGCATCCAATTTCTATAAAGTTTATTAGCGATGATACTTTTGAAATATCGACCAACTTTGAGTCTGAGAATGGTACAGGACAAGTATATGCTACTAAAGAAAATTTACCATTATTACTACCTCAAGGTCAGTATATAAAAACCTTTAAAGTAGGAGAGGTGATTAAAACCACTTTCTTAAATGGAAAAATTGTACTGAGAAGTGGCAACCCAATACAGACAAGGAAAGAGTACTTTATTAATTTTTTAAATTTTGATAATGTTGTAAATCAATACCAAACTGGGTTGAAAGTTGAATCTAGACCTGTAGGTTCATCTGTTTTAAGCCTAAGTTTAAGAGGCACTAGCAAATCTAAAATTGTAGATTATTTAAACGCGACAGTTGCTATTTTACAAAAAAGTCAGCTAGAACGTAAAAATCTCTATGCTACCAATACCATTAAATTTATTAATGATAGGATGGATATCGTTGGTGAAGATTTAAAAAAAGTAGAAGATGAACTCAATAAATTTAGAAGTGAAAACAAAGTTTTTAATATTGACGACGAAAGTGGTCGAGTTTCAGAGCAGTTAAAAGAATTTGAGGCACTTGAAAGCGACTTGAGTAATAAAATTGCGTATTTAAACTCATTGCAAACGTATTTAGAGACAAAAACAGACTATACGCAAATTGCCGCACCATCAAGTGTAGGTATCGAAGAAGCTAATATTGTTGGAAGTGTGCAACGCATTATGGATTTATCAATAGCACGTCAAAAGCTGGAATATACTACTCGTGAAACTTCTGAGCAATTTAAAAATATTGATAGACAAATTGATGCCGAAAAAAATGTATTGCTAGAAACCTTAAACCAAACTAAAAAGATTTTTAGCGACCAATTAAACTCCCTAAAAGGAAGAATGGCTTCGTTGGAGACAACCTTAAGTAAATTACCAAAGGACCAACAAGATTTTTTAAAAATACAACGACGTTTTAACTTAAGTGAGGAAGAATTTAATGTGTTTCAAACCAAACGAAGTGAGGCAGAAGTAGTAAAGGCTGCAAATGTTTCAGATATTAATGTCATTGATGAAGCCAAAGATATTGGTGGAGGCTTGGTTGGACCAAATAAAAGGCTTAATTATCTCATTGCACTTTTTGCAGGTATAATTATTCCATTAATGCTTATTGTTATTATAACTTTTTTTGACAATAGTGTTCATAGCGTTGCAGACATTGAAAGATTATCCAAGATTCCAGTTTTGGGTATTGTGGGTAAATATAGAAATGATGGAAGTTTAGCTGTTTATAACAAGCCTAAATCAGCAATAGCCGAAGCATTTAGGGCAGTACGTTCCAGTTTAAAGTTTATCTATAAAACTCAAAAAGTAAAAGGCACCAAAACAGTTATGGTAACCTCTTCTGTTAGTGGTGAAGGAAAAACATTTTGTGCCATAAACATTGCAACCGTGTTTGCATTGACTAACAAAAAAACGGTTTTAGTTGGTCTAGATTTGCGTAAACCAAAAATATCAAAAGATTTTAATCTTAAGAGTGATTTGGGCGTTGTTGATTATTTAATTGATTCAAAAAATATTGAAGATATCGCACAACCCGCACATATAGATAATTTAGATATTATTTTGTCAGGGTCAATACCACCAAACCCTTCAGAATTATTGATGAGCGATGAGATGGATGTGTTTATAGAAAAATTAAAAGAGAAGTACGATATTATCGTATTAGATACACCACCTTTAGGATTAGTAACCGATGCTATTGAGTTGGTTGATTATGCTGATGCCACTATATATCTTGTAAGGCAAAACTATACTAAAAAGGACATGTTAACGGTCATAAATGATAAGTATAAAAAAGGCGAGGTAAAAAACATAAGTTTTGTTTTAAATTATTACACTCATAAAAGAGGTCAGGGTTATGGCTATGGTTATAGCTACGGTTACGGTTATCACGATAACGACAATGATAAAAATATACTTGGCAAAATAGGGTCTTTTTTTAAACGCAAATCCTAGATTTTTTTGATTACAAAACCTCAAATAAAGTTAAAAAGAGTGTTTGATGTTTTGTTGACTTTTGTACTTATCCCAATCATTATTATTCCATTAATTATATTCTTGGTTTTTGCGGCGATTGAGACCAAACAATCAGGACTATTCAAGCAAAACCGTGTTGGGCAACATGGAAAAATATTTGAAATATACAAAATAAGAACTTTAAAGAAAGGGAAGCATGAGCTGGGACAACTAGATACTTACGCTGCACCTTTTGGAAGGTTTTTAAGAAGGTTTAAATTAGATGAACTACCGCAATTATTCAATGTGCTTTTTGGCGACATGAGCTTTGTTGGGCCACGACCTGATGTTGTAGGTTTTGCAGATGAATTACAAGGCGAAGACCGTATTGTTTTAAAAGTAAAACCAGGCGTTACTGGGCCAGCAACTCTAAAATATAGAGATGAAGAACGCATATTAGCCCTACAAGATGACCCAGAAAATTACAATAGAACGATTATTTGGGTAGATAAGGTTGAAATCAACAAAAAGTACGTGAAAAATTGGAGTTTTTACTTAGATTTGAAATATATATTACAATCAATTTTTTAGTTAGCAGATGAATTCTAAAGATAAAATTACCATAATTGGACTGGGATATGTCGGACTTCCGTTGGCAGTAGAGTTTGCCAAAAAGTACCACGTCATTGGGTTTGATATTAATGAAACTCGCATCGCCGAATTAAAACAAGGCAAGGACAAAACCCTTGAAGTTGAAGATGACGATTTAAAAGCGGTATTAATAGATAATATTAATGAAGATAAAGGGCTTTTTATATCCTCAAATTCAGATGATTTAGAAGTATCAAATGTGTATATCGTCACAGTGCCAACACCAACGGATGATTTGCATAAGCCTATTTTAACACCTTTGGTTAAAGCAAGTGAAACAGTTGCAAAAGGTTTGAAGAAAGGTGATATCGTTATTTATGAATCGACTGTATATCCAGGCGTGACCGAAGATGTTTGTGTGCCAATTTTAGAAGCTAATTCTGGTTTAACTTTCAATCAAGATTTCTTTGCAGGCTATTCACCAGAACGTATTAATCCAGGAGATAAAAAGCATACAGTTACCAAAATATTAAAAGTAACATCTGGCTCAACCCCAGAAATTGCAAAACAAATTGACGAATTGTACAAGTCGGTTATTACAGCAGGAACACATTTAGCACCATCCATAAAAGTAGCTGAAGCCGCAAAAGTGATTGAAAACTCGCAAAGAGATATTAATATTGCTTTTGTAAATGAACTCTCTAAAATTTTTAGATTATTGGATATCGACACCAAAGCAGTATTGGAAGCAGCTGGGACCAAATGGAATTTTATAAAATTCACACCAGGTTTAGTAGGTGGGCATTGTATAGGTGTTGATCCTTATTATTTGGCTCAAAAAGCCATAGAATCAGGATATGACCCTGAAATTATCTTAGCAGGAAGAAAAATGAACGACAGCATGGGAAGCTATGTAGCACAAGAAACCGTGAAGATGATGATTAAAAAAGGTGCGACTATTAAAGGCGCTAAAACATTAGTGTTGGGAATTACATTTAAAGAGAACTGCCCAGATATTCGTAACTCAAGAGTGATAGATATTATCCGAGAATTTGAAACCTATCATGTAGATGTAGATGTGTACGACCCTTGGGCTTCAAAAGAAGAAGTAAAGCATGAATATAACTTAGATTTAATGACTGATGCTTCAGAAATAAAAGATAATTACGATGCCATCATTTTAGCTGTATCGCATAAAGAATTTTTAGAGTTGGATATTCCATCTTTAAAATCGGACATAGGCGTTATTTTTGATGTAAAATCGCTATTACCAAAACAAATTGTTGACGCTAGATTGTAATGTACGAACACAAATACCATAACGAAAATTTAAGCAACTATTCATTCCTTATCACAGGAGGAGGAGGCTTTATTGGCTCAAACATAGTTGAGTATTTATTAAAAAATAATGCGAAATTGGTAAGGGTTTTAGATAACTTCTCAAACGGATTTAGAGAAAACCTTGAAGAATTTCATAATAACCCAGTTTTTGAATTGGTTGAAGGTGATATTCGCGATTTGCAAACCTGTAAAAATGCCATGAAAGGTATAGATTATGTTTCACATCAGGCAGCTTTAGGTTCAGTACCTAGGTCAATTAACGACCCTAATACTACCAACGATGTTAATATTACTGGGTTTTTAAACATGATGGTTGCCTTAAAAGAAAGCGATACGGTAAAGCGTATGGTGTATGCTGCATCTAGTTCAACGTATGGAGACAGTTTAGCATTGCCAAAAGTTGAAGACAATATTGGCAAACCACTATCACCTTATGCAGTCACAAAATACGTCAATGAATTATATGCCGACGTTTTTGGAAAAACCTATAATACTGATGTGATTGGCTTGCGTTATTTCAATATTTTTGGACCAAAGCAAAGCCCAAAAGGTGCTTATGCAGCAGTAATTCCGTTGTTTATGGAAGCAATTAAAAATAATGACTCTGCAACAATAAATGGAGATGGCGAACAAACAAGGGATTTTACCTTTGTGGAAAATGCCGTTCAAGCAAACGTAAAAGGGTTTTTTGCACCAAAGGAAGCAGCTAACGAGGTGTTTAACATAGCTTGTGGCGAACGTATAAGTGTTAATTATTTATGGGAACATATTAATGACGCAGCTTCTAAGGACGTTAAAGTAATCTATGGGCCATCAAGACAAGGCGATGTTAGAGATTCATTGGCAGACATTTCTAAAGCAGAAAAATTAATGGGCTACAAACCTGGATTTACTGTTAGAGACGGATTAAAAATTACATGGAAAAATTTTATTAAATAAAACAGTTTGAATAATAGCACTGAGGATACCTGGTTATATACAATATCTTCAAAACACAAGTTAATAGACCTTAACTTCAAGGAAATTTGGAGGTATCGCGATTTGTTATTGTTGTTTGTAAAGCGTGATATTGTTACGGTTTATAAGCAAACCATATTGGGACCTTTATGGTATGTAATCCAACCTTTGTTTACGTCAGTGATTTTTACTTTGATTTTTAATAATTTAGGGCAAATTCAAACAGGAAGCGTACCACCATTTTTATTCAATCTAGCAGGAATCACCGCTTGGAATTACTTTAAAGAGTGCCTTACAGGAACATCGGATACGTTTACAAAAAATCAAAACATATTTGGGAAAGTGTATTTTCCTAGGGTTATTATGCCAATGTCCATTACCATTTCTAATTTGCTAAAATTTGGAATTCAATTATGTATCTTTTTCTGTTTTTATGCGTATTATGCTTTTCAAGGTAGTACAGTAAGTATTAATAGTCAAATACTACTTTTCCCTATATATGTTATAATGATGGCATTATTGGGCTTGGGTTTGGGAATGTTAATATCCTCGATGACAACTAAGTACAGAGATTTAACCGTATTGGTTAGTTTTGGAGTACAATTGTTAATGTATGCTTCAGCAGTACCTTATCCAGTATCTGAAGCTAAGCTAAAATTTCCTAGTTGGTTTGTGCCTATTGTGGAGTATAGTCCATTTACCCAAATTATTGAAGGGTTTCGATATATGTTATTAAATACAGGAACTTTTAGTTGGACAGGGTTTTTATACACTTTGGTAATTAGCGTTGTTGTTTTTATATTAGGCTTAATTGTATTTAACAAAACAGAAAAAAGCTTTATCGATACGGTTTAACAATGAGTCACATTATTTTAAAATCTGAAAATATAAGCAAGCAATACCGCTTGGGTTTGGTAGGTACAGGTACAATTAGCCATGACCTGAACCGCTGGTGGCATAAAGTGCGTGGTAAAGACGACCCTTTTTTAAAAATTGGTGAGTCAAACGATAGAAGTACCAAAGCCGTAAGTGACTATGTCTGGGCTTTAAAGGATATTAATTTTGAAGTAAAACGTGGCGAAGTACTCGGGATTATTGGTAAAAATGGCGCAGGAAAATCTACCTTGTTAAAGATACTGTCTAAAGTTACAAGTCCAACTACTGGAGAAATAAAAACAAAAGGGCGCATAGCTTCATTGCTAGAAGTAGGCACAGGATTTCATCCAGAAATGACAGGACGAGAAAATATTTACCTCAATGGTGCTATTTTAGGAATGACAAAAACAGAAATACGCTCTAAAATAGATGATATAATAGATTTTTCAGGTTGCGAACGTTATATAGACACGCCTGTAAAACGTTATTCAAGCGGAATGACAGTTCGTTTAGCATTTGCAGTAGCGGCACATTTAGAACCAGATATTTTGGTAGTAGATGAGGTATTGGCTGTTGGTGATGCTGAATTCCAGAAAAAAGCTATTGGCAAAATGAAAGATATTAGTCGTGGCGAAGGACGAACTGTATTATTTGTGAGCCATGATATGGCTGCAATAAAGCAACTTTGTTCACGTGTTATGGTACTTGAAAATGGGAAAATAGCATTTTCATCTACAGCTGATGATGCCATTAAGTACTACATTACCAAAAGTATAGACATTACTAAAAAGGTTGATTTAAGAAACGTTAAAAGAAGTAAAGGCTTTGGAAAGCAGTTAATGATTACTGATGTTGTATGTAATGGAAATGACACTAATAAAAATAGTTATGGTGTTACTGGCGAGCCCTTTTATTTTAAGGTGAAAGTAGAGAATAAATCCGCTTTAAGCTATTCTAATATTTCTATAACTGTCTCAGTTTATAGTTTTGCAGGTAATTTTTTATTTGCTTGCAGAAGCGATTGTATTGATAAAGTTTATACAATCGAAAACACTCATAACGAGTTTACTTGCTTTTTAGAAAAATTACCTTTAAACAAAGGCGATTACTACATTAAAGTTAATTGCTCAAACGCAGGTATAATGTATGATTATATTGAAGACGACATCACTTTTAGTGTTATAGAAGGGGATTACTATGGTACTGGAAAATTACCTGCTAAAAAACGTAATGGTGTATTTATAGATTATAAATGGGTATGAAACAATTAAAACCATTTATTAAGTACTTTTTAGGGCAACTTCTTTTTTTTTATAAAAACCTGATAGTTGAGAAACCAATAAAAAAAAGGGACATTAAACTTGCATTTTTTTCAAATAAAATTGAAAAAAAACCTTTTTTTAAATTAAACAGTATTGGTTTTGAAACTACAATTCATGTCGCCAATTCAAAAGAAAATATTGATGAGCTTAATTTAGACAAAAGAATTTTAGTTGATGTTTTTGATGAATGCCCACGAACAAATGCAAATTTGTACATTCTAGGTAACAAAACATTCAAAACCTTTTATAAATCCAATATTAGCACAGACTATTTTTTTATTCCTTTTTCAGAATTTTTAAAAAATTTCACTCTAGTATTTAAATTTCTATTTAAGAAAAAATACTTTTTCAAAGCAGTTAAAAAATGGCATAGATTTGGCTTGTTATTTGAGCGAAAACAAAAGATAGTCCATCACATACCTCATAGATTTATTCCTTATAATTATAATAGAGTCCAATTTTTAAAAGCTCTCGAAAGAGAAGGTGTTGACTATGTTGTATTGCGAAATTTTGATTTCAATGAAGCAAATGAAAACTACACAAATGATGTAGATATACTTATAAATTCTCAACACATAAAAATTCTTGATAATTTTTTAAACAATACAATTGGACTTATACCTTTGGATGCGTATTCGGTTGATGGAGAAACCGAAACTAGTTACGGAGGTTTGCCATATTACCCTAAAAACTTAGCTTCAAAAATTATTGAAAGTAGAGTAAAGACTTCAGATGATATTTTTGTGCCAAATACATATTACTATGCTATATCTTACATTTATCATTTAGTATTCCATAAGTCTCTTAAAAGTGGCATTCCAATTCACCCAGAATGTAAAGAAGAAGGGTTTGTCGTAAACAATCTAACTATCTCTTATGTCAAAAGTATTCTGGATAGTATAGATGTCAAATTAGAAGATATTACCTTAAATTCTCTATATAATTTCTTAAGTGAAATAAAATACATACCAAGCTACGATTTAGTTATAAAACTTAAACATTTACAAGACGATTCTTGGTATAAGACCCTTGAAGAAAAGAATAAAAAAGACATAAATAGTAAATACGATTACGTTAAAGGTCTTAATGTATTTTTTTTAAGAGAGAAGGCTTACTCCATTGAAAACTTAAATAAAGTTAAAGAGGTTATTTTCAAGTATGGCTTCAATTTGCTAGCGCATGATATAATTAATGAAAGCATTAAAGAAAAGGTAAGTTCAAAAATAAGAGGAGGGAAATGGGATGTTGGAGATTATAAAATAAACGCTGGACAGCCAATATATTATTTTGTGACTTTTGACCAGTTTTGTTCTACACCTAAAGGAATTTTTAAAGAGAAATACCCTAACCTTGAAAATAGAAAGGCTTTAAATTTAAAGGAAGATATACGAAACTTATTAAATAAAAATTTTAGCCAAACGATGAATTCAATGCATTCATCAGATGATTTTTACGAATCCATTTTTTACCTTGAAACACTAGGCTTTAAGCAAGAAGAGATAGTAGAGCTAATTAATAAAGCAAAATTAATTAAGAGTAATTATAAAGATGATTACGTAGTGGTTAATGATTTATCTACTACAATGATGAGAGCAAGAATTGAACTTATTGAGTATAAAAAAGGTTTAGCAGTAAAGAAAACATATAAAAAGGATAAATTAGATTACTTTAATAGAGAAGTTTGGTTTTTGAAAAAATTTGCAAACTCAAACTTTGTTCCTAAATTACTAGAAGTTAATGATGGTTATTTTGTTATGGAGTATTTTAATAATTCAAAAAGTCTAAATTGTAACGTGCATATTTCGATTAAAAACATAAAGCAATTTCAGTATTTTTTTGAAGAGATATATAAAAACAATATAACTATTTTAGATATTAACCCAGCAAATGTAATTATAGACGAACATGGCGACCTTAAAGTAATAGATTTTGAATATGCACAGTTATATAAAGAAAAACCGGCTAGTATTAAGTCAATTTATGAGTTAGGAAAAATCCCAATAGATAAAGTAGAAGTTTACCCTGAAGGACATGAACTCATAGAAGATGCCTACAATGTTTTTTGGAAAAACAAACTATACATGACAAAAAAGCAATTTATGAGCATTAAAAATACGTATTTGTTATTTGTTTTAAAAACACTTAATAAGCCTATTTTTAATATAAAGTCTAAGTATCGAACTCTTAAGAAATATGCAGTTATGAACTTAGAAAAAAGTAATAAATCAAAAACTAATCTAGTATGAGAGTTGGAGTGAATCCACAAATGAATTCTCATTCACTTGATGATAAATTTATTCATCAAATAGTCATTCCTGTCTATATTCCAAATAATTCGGGCTATTTTAAAGATGCTTTAAAAGTATTTAAAACCTGCTTACTAAGTTTAAATAAAACAATTCATGACAAAACATTTATTACTGTAGTTAATAATGGTAGTGGTATTGAAGCTATCAACTATTTAAACGAACAACTTTTACAAAACAACATACACGAAGTGGTGCATACCATCAATATTGGAAAAAACAATGCTATTTTAAAAGGTGTTAATGGACATAATTTTAAACTTATAACTATTGCTGATGCTGACGTCATGTTTTTAAAAGGTTGGCAAGATAATACCATAAAAGTGTTTAACAGTTTTTCTAAAGCTGGAGTTGTTGGTTTAGTACCGCAGTTTAAATTATATGCAAGTTTAAGTTATAATGTATTATTCGATAATATGTTTTCTAAGCGCTTACAGTTTACAAAAGTTGAGAACCCTGAGGCAATGAAATTATTTTATAAAAGCATAGCTTGGAAAGATAATTATAATAAAGATTATTTAAAATTACACCTCACCATTACTTCAAAAAATGATACGAAAGCAGTTGTTGGGTCAGGGCATTTTGTGGCTACCTATAAACGTGAAGCTTTGGAACTTAACCCTAAAGAAACTTTGCAAGAAAAACTAAGCCCAAAACAAGATAGGGATTTGTTGGATACACCAGTTTTTAAAGTCGGTGGCTGGAGGCTTACTACAGCCAATAATTATGCATACCATATGGGGAATGTACATGAATCTTGGATGGATAAAGAAATTGAAAAGGTAACAAATGAAAGTAATAGAAAATGTCTACGTCTTAATCACAAAACCTTAACTTCTAATAAATTAAGCTATTTCATAAAAAACCATTTATTTAGAAAACTACTCCAAAACAAAGCATTACTGCGACGTTTTTTAATAGCCAAAGGATTACCAAAATCTATGGCTAAAAATTATTAAATGGCATCATATAAATTCTCCATATTAATTACTACCAAAAATCGATTAGACGATTTAAAAATTACGCTTCGTAAAATAAAACCACTTATAGATAATGATACGGTTGAATGTATTATATGCGATGATGGCTCTACCGATGGTACGTTCAAATATCTATCAGAACACTACCCAGAAATAGATGTCTTTAGGCATGAAACCTCCAAAGGATTAATTTATAGTCGTAATCAATTACTAAAAAAAACTAAAGCTCAATATGCTATTTCCTTAGATGATGATGCTAATTTTTTGACCGACAATATTTTAATAAACATCGAAAATTATTTTTTAAACAACTCCAAATGTGCTGTGTTAGCACTACGTGTTTTTTGGGGTCTTGAGCCTCCTGCAACAATTTTAAGTAAAGAAAAATCAGAAAGAGTTAGTGGTTTTGTTGGCTGTGGTCATGTATGGCGTATGGAAGCATGGCGAGATATACCAGAATATCCCTCGTGGTTTATTTTTTATGGAGAAGAAGATTTTGCAGCTTTTCAATTGTATAAAAAAAATTGGGAAATATGGTATGCCCCTGAAATATTGGTGCATCATCGTGTTAATATTTTAAAAAGGAAACACCAAAAAGACTATAGACTTCGTTTGAGAAGGTCATTAAGGTCTGGTTGGTATTTGTATATGTTGTTTTACCCTAAATCATTAATTTTTAAACATTGGGCAAGTAGTGTTTTTAGCCAATTAAAACGGAAGGTGTTTAAAGGGGATATAAAAGCTTTTGTAGCGTTAATGCAAGCCATGGGAGATGTGTGTATAAACTTACCAAAATTGTTTAAAAACTGTAACAGATTAACAGCAAAAGAGTATAAAGAATTCATTAAATTGCCTCAAGCAAAAATTTATTGGAAACCAATTAATGAAGACTCATAAAATAGTAGCAATTATCCCTGCAAGAGGAGGTTCTAAACGATTGAAAAATAAGAACCTTCGATTGTTAAATGGAGTGCCTCTTTTGTTGCATAGTATAAATTATGCTAAGGATAATATGGATGTTTTAGATGCTATTTACGTTTCTACTAATGATTCTGAAATAGCTTCATTAGCGACAGAAGCTGGAGTAGAAGTTATACATCGCCCTGAAAATTTGTCTAATGATGATTCTACAACTGTATCTGCTTTAAAACATGCAATTCAGAGTGTAAACGAAACATTTGATTTAGTTGTTTTATTACAGCCTACCAATCCTTTAAGACCAAAAAAACTATTGAGAGAAGCTTATAGAACGTTTTTAAATCAAAACTGTAATAGTTTAATGACCGTTAGTAGAAACCATCAAAAATTCGGAAAAATATCGGATGGTAAGTTTACACCTTTTAACTATAATATGGGGCAACGAAGTCAAGATTTAGAACCTCTGTATTTTGAAAATGGACTTTTATATATTACCAAAGCAGAGGCTATTTTAAAAGATAAGATATTGGCTAAAAATAATAGCCCTTTAATCGTTAATCATGCTTTTAGTAATGTGGATATTGACACTGAAGAAGACCTTAAATATGCCGAATTTGTAATAAATAATTATGTAAATGACTAACCCACACATAAACATAGCTGGAAGACACATAGGATTGGATTTTCCTCCATTGGTCATTGCTGAAATAGGTATTAACCACGAAGGTTCATTAATGGTCGCAAAAGAAATGGTTGATGCAGCAAAACGTGCTGGTGCCGAAATGGTTAAACACCAAACCCATATAGTAGAAGATGAAATGAGCAGCGAAGCAAAAGCTGTAATTCCTGGAAATGCTGAGGTTTCTATTTATGAAATCATGGAGCGTTGCGCATTAAATGAAACAGATGAGATTAAATTAAAAAACTATGTTGAAGCACAAGGAATGATTTTTATTTCCACGCCTTTTTCAAGAGCTGCTGCCAACAGGTTACAAAAAATGCAAGTAGCTGCTTATAAAATTGGCTCAGGCGAGTGTAATAACTACCCATTGTTGGAGCATATTGCACAGTTTGGAAAACCTGTGATTTTAAGTACAGGTATGAACACTATAGAAAGTGTTGCAAAAGCAGTTGCCATTTTTGATAAATACAATGTAGATGTTGCTTTATTACACACCACAAACTTATATCCAACACCACCAAACTTAGTACGCTTGGGAGCAATGCAACAATTGCATAAAGCGTTTCCAAACAAAGTATTTGGATTAAGCGACCATACATTAAACAACAATGCAAGTTTGGCTGCAACCGCTTTAGGTGCAAGTATTTTAGAGCGTCATTTCACCGACCATAAACAGCGTACAGGACCAGATATTGTATGCAGTATGGATGAATTGGAATGTAAAAACTTGATTATTAGTAGTCAGGAAATTGCACTAATGCGTGGTGGTAAAAAAGAACCTGCAAAGGAAGAACAAGTGACCATAGATTTTGCCTTTGCAACCGTTTGTACGATTAAGGATGTTAAAGCTGGCGATGTTTTTACAAAAGAAAATATTTGGGTAAAACGTCCAGGAACTGGAGAGATTTTTGCAAAAGACTATAATAATATTTTAGGTAAAAAAGCAAAAGTAAGTATAGCCAACGATACACAATTAAATTGGGAAGACATTGAGCAATAATAAAACCGTAGCATTTTTAACAGGAACTCGTGCCGATTTTGGAAAAATAAAATCGCTAATACATGTTTTGCAAGATTCACAAGGGTTTGAACCCCATATTTTTGTTACTGGGATGCACCTCATGGAAACTTACGGTTATACGCTCATAGAGGTTGAAAAATCAGGTTTTAAAAACATCGAGACGTTTAAAAATCACACCCACGAAACCACTATGGATTTAACTTTGGCTAAAACCATTGAAGGGTTTTCGGTATATGTAAAAAAACTAAAACCAGATTTAATTGTTATTCATGGCGATAGGGTAGAAGCACTAGCTGGCGCTATTGTTGGTAGTTTAAATAATGTTTTGGTGGCACATATTGAAGGTGGCGAAATTTCAGGAACCATAGATGAGCTAATACGTCATGCAACCAGTAAAATGAGTCACATCCATTTTGTGGCAAATAAGCTAGCAAAAAAACGACTCATTCAACTTGGAGAATTGCCAGAATCCATTTTTACAATTGGCTCGCCAGATGTTGATATTATGTTTTCAAAAAACCCACCATCTTTACAGACAGTTTTAAGGTATTATGAAATCCCTTTTAAAAATTATGGCATTGCCATGTTTCATCCTGTGACTACTGAGTTTGAAGACATGGAAGAATATGCCAATAATTTTGTAAAAGCTCTAATTGATAGCGAAAAGAATTTTGTGGTGGTATATCCTAACAACGATTTGGGAAGTACACATATTCTAAATGCTTATGATAAGTTAAAGAATCATTCTAATTTCCGTTTATTTCCATCCATAAGATTTGAATATTTTTTGACGCTTCTTAAACATGCTAATGTAATTATTGGTAATAGTAGTGCTGGTATTAGAGAAGCATCTTATTACAATGTTCCAACGATTAATATTGGAACACGACAAGCAAATAGAAGCAACCACGAAAGTATTATTAATGTTGATTATAATTATACTAATATTGTTAACGCTTTAGATAGTAAGTTAGATAATAGGCATAATGATAATAGCTTTGAGTTTGGTAAAGGAAATAGTGCTATTCAATTTCTAGAGAGCCTAAAAAAGCCTGAAATTTGGAATTTAGAGAATCAAAAACAGTTTGTAGATTTTAAGTTTTTGTAGAATGAGCATACTATTTAAGAAATTTGTTAATATAGCCAGAGTTATTATTCCTAGAAAATTATTTAATCAAATAAGAATAAAAAGGCAAGAAAAAGAAAACACAAGGTTTTTAAAAAAATTAACATCGCAAGTTCTAAAGTTTCATAAAAACACAAATGATAATGAAGTTATTGAGGTATTAAACTTTCTAGAAAACAATCCTATTTCAGTTTTTCCGTATAACTATATTCATAAATATAAAAAAGAAGAAATAGAAGTTGAGCTAGACCATGCAATAGGGTTGAAGTACATAATACACGAAAACAAAAAATTGTATTTTAAACGTTCAATGAGCGTTAATGCTATTAAAAGCCTATATAGAGGATTGCTTATTGACCAAGATATTGAATCACCACATTTATACTTAACGGAAGGATTTAAGTTGACCAGTCAAGATGTTATAGCTGATATTGGAGCAGCTGAAGGAAATTTTTCTTTGTCTAATGTTGAACATGTAAAAAAAGCCTACTTATTTGAATCAGATTCAGAATGGATTGAAGCTCTGCAAGCCACTTTTAAGCCATGGAAAGATAAAGTGGAAATTATTAATTCGTTTGTTACAAATTATGATAGTGATTCGACGGTTAACATAAGTACATTCTATAAAAAGCATAATGATATTAGTTTTTTTAAAGTAGATATTGAAGGTGAAGAACAAAATTTTTTAAACGCCTGTGTCCCTATTTTTAAAGAAAATTCAAATATTAAATTAGCAATTTGTACCTACCACAAACATAATGATGAGGTTGATTTTACAAAGCAATTAAAATCATTAAATTTTAAAGTAAAACACTCTAAAGGGTACATGTTGTATTTCTATGATAAATCAATTAGACCACCTTATTTTAGGAGAGGTTTGTTAAGAGCTAGCAAATAATGCCAGATAAATCTAAAATCGCCATACTATCTACCGTAGCCAATTTTGAATTATATCAAAAAACATCATTGTATTTTCCTGAAGGAATACAAAAATTTGTGATTGATGGTCGAAACGGTATGCATGGTCTAAGCAGTATCATCTATATGATGAGAAAACTTAAAAACAAAGGCATTGAGTGGTTGGTAATGGCTGACGAAGATGTGATTTTTTACGAAAGTGATATCGTGTTTTCAATTGTAGATAACATGCAAACAAATAATATCACAATTTGTGGTGCTAGAGATGGAGGAGATATAGCTCATAGAAACCAAAATCCTTTTGTTATCAACACGTTTTTTTCGGTTGTAAATCTTGCTGATGTTTTTAAAATTTGGAATAAAAAAGAGATGCTAAAACATCAATACATTAAACCTAATGAGTTTGGTGACAACCTAAAAGAATTAGCATTTTCTTTTGACGAAAACAGTTTATACGAACCCTATTACTGCTTTTATTTTTGGCTTAGAAGAAAAAGCAAGCACTTCTTGTTTTTAGACGCCATAATGGATAATGACGGAATTGCTAATTATTTAGAATTCGATAATGTTCAATTCCTTTGTCATACATGGTATGCAAGGGCTTATGGAAATAATAAAAAGCATACAGATAGAATAAATAAGCATCTAAAAAAATTAGATGATAAACTCGTTGATAAATTATACACAAAACCTATAGTTTTTAAGCACAAAACATTTTATTTTGTTAAAAAACTAAACAAGTACTACAAACGTGTATTAATGAAATTGAATGTGTGAGATAAGATGGAGCTATAATTTTTTTAAGTCTAGTTTAGTTGCTTTTGCTTAAGAGCTTTAAGATAGTGGCCTAAAAGCTATAAACTGATTGTCGTTTCGTAATAACTAAAACTACTTATGTTAACAGTTAGTAATTATCATTATATAAGAGAACATTTTAATTTTGAATATCCTAGTATTTTTGGAGTAACGCCAAAGTGTTTTGAGAATCAATTATTAAAACTTAAAAACTTGGGAGATTTTATAACTCCATTAGATTTAATTAATAATATTAACAGTGTTCTCACATCAAAAAACAACTACTATCTAATTACATTTGATGATGGTTTAAAAGAACAATTTGAATATGCTTTGCCAATTTTAGATGCCCATAACATATCTGCTATTTATTTTCTTAATTCCATTAATTTTAAAGAAAGAAGAGTAAGTACAGTACATAAAATACATTTGTTAAGGTCAATAATTCCACCTAGTGCGTTTTATAAAAAAATTCAAAATTTTTATAAAGTAAGATTCACAAATCAAGAAAAAGAAACTGCGATAAGTATTTATAGATTTGATGATTCATCTAGTGCTGAATTAAAGTATCTATTAAATTTTAAAATACCTTTTAGTAAGCAAGAAACTATTATAAATAATATATTTACAGAGTATTTTAACGAGCAAAATGTTCTGAATGATTTGTACATGAATGAAGACAATATTAAATATTTGGCAAGCATAGGGTGTTTAGGAAGTCACACGCATAGTCATTTTCCACTTGGTTTGTTAGATGAAGCTTCAATGCTCAACGAATTAAAGCAATCCAAGTTGTATTTTGAGTCGTTAACAAATTCCAAAATTGAGTCTGTTGCTTACCCTTATGGGTCAAAAGAAGCTTGTACAGATTTGGTGTTTAAGCAAGCAAAAACAGCAAATTATAAAATAGGATTTACTACAACTCCTGGAACTAATAAGGATACAGATAAAAATTTGGCATTAATGAGATTTGATTGTAATGATTTACCAGGAGGTAAAAATTTTAGAAGTTAATAATGGATGTACGTGAAGCAAATATTGAAGATTGGGATAAGCTAAATGCTTTTTATTCAAGAGTATATAGACCAAATCACCCATTGTTAAATAAAGAGTTTTGGTTGTGGCAATATGGTAATAAAAAATATGGTCGTGCCTTTATTTACTTAAATAGTAAAAATGAAATCGCTGGACATGTTGGAGCTAATTTTGGAGGAGAAGTTGCATGGATTATTAATGTTTACTTAGATAAGGACTCAAGAGGAAAAGGTGTTTTGAGAGAATTATATAATTTAGCACGAAATTATTACCCCCTAGCAGCAACAGCGGCTAACAAAGCTGGTCTAGGACTTTATAGAAATATGCGTTGGTACAGGTATTTTGATTTGGTTAGATATGTAAAAATTAACCCTGCTATACATAATCCAGATTTTAATTCAGTTTGTAAAAAGGTTGATGTTTCTATTGCAAACTTAATTAATAAAGACACACATTATTTTCAACAGCCTTTTTTAAAAGGATTAACTTTAAATGATGGCTCTAAAGCCATTAGCCAAGAAGAAGTTGGAGGCATAAGAGTAGTGGATGTATGCCAATTAGAACAGTTAGAAAAGCAAGCATGGGATTTAGGCTATTTATGGATGGATTATATAACCTCTTGGAACGATTTAAAAACCAAAGAACTAGAAAAAAACAGCTGGGTAATTGACAGTGAAAGTATAGTGCCATGGAGGCTTAATCCTTTAGAAAAAGACTATTTCTGTGATATAACTTTTCTTTCCGAAAAACCTTTAAATAACGAATTTATAGTGCATAGGTCGTTTTCAGATCATGGACGTATTGGGAGTATATAACTTATGCAAAAAAAATTAGGTCTTGTAATAACAGACGGTGTTGGTTTTAGAAATTTTATTTTAAGTAACTTTTTAAATGAAGCTAAAAGTACTTTTGATGAAGTTGTAATCTATTCATGTTTAGATAAAGAAGTGTATAAAGGCTTTACAACCAATGAAAAGATTGTTGAACTTGAAGTTTTTAAAGAAAATTTTTTCACATGGTTTTTTATGAAACTAAAAGAAGTTGCCCATTTGCAACTCAATAAAAAGAAGAGCTTTGGAATTCTAGACAGCTATAACATAAACAAGACTTTTAGTAAAACCAATAGAGGTATCGCTAAAAGAGTTATATATTTTATTACCAAATTTTTAAAATCAGAATTTTGGATTCAAAGGTTTAACTATTTTCAGAAAATAACATTTAGAAATCATAGAATTACAAAAGACTACATAAAATATCTAAAAAAAGATGATGTAGACTTTTTGTTTTTTACACATCAACGACCACCATATATTGCTCCACTAATTTATGCGACAGAACAATTAAATATTAAAAACGCTACCTTTATTTTTAGTTGGGATAATCTAGCATCTAAAGGGCGTATGGCTGGAAATTTTAATCACTATTTTGTTTGGAGCGACTTAATGAAGACTGAATTACTAGAATTCTATGCAAATGTAAAAACAAATCAGGTGCATGTAGTTGGAACACCTCAATTTGAACCTTATGTTTATGATGAGTATGGTTACGAAAAAGAAACATTTTACAATAAATTTAATTTAGACAAAAACTTAAAAGCTATTTTTTTTACTTGTAATGATTCGAGTAGTGAAAATGACCCTATCTACTTAAAATCTTTAGTTGAGTTTATAAAACATAACAAATTAGTAGAAGACGTAAATTTAATTGTTAGAACATCGCCAGCAGAAAACCCTGAGAGGTTTGAGAGTCTTGCAAAAGAGTATAATTTTATAAAATGGAATTATCCAGATTGGAAAACTAAAAGACATAATCATCAAGAAAGTTGGTCACAAAGAGTGCCTTCATTAGAAGATTTAAACGATTTAAAAATGCTACTCAAGCATTGCGATATTTGCATTAATGTTTTATCCACCATAACATTAGATGCATTTGTTTTTAATAAACCAGTAATTAATCCAGTTTTTGGAAATCAATCAAATAATCTGTACGATGACCAAAAGTTTCTAGAATACGAACATTTAAAAAATTTAGTAAATTCTCAGGCATCAATTATTGCTAAAAATGAAACAGAATATTTAGAGGCAATAAATTATTTGTTAGAAGGGAAGGATGATAAATCTTTAAAAAGAGCCAAGTTTTTAGATTTGCAAATTGGCAACACTTTGCAAGGTACTTGTCAAGGCATAGTCAATACAATTAATAAATGCATAAACTAAACCAAAAATATATAGCTGTAATATGCAACTACCAACTACACGCCAATAGAGTAGGTGGTATGGACCGTTTTTATGTAGCGTATGATGCAAAGGCTAAGGAATTGGGTTATGAAGTTGATTGGTTTTTTTCGAACCATGAAGAGTTTACGTTTTTTGAGAACCTAAATATTTATAGTCCTAAAGGTCAACAATCTGTAGAGGCTTTTTTTAAAGAATTTTGTTCGCAAAACAACAAACAACATAGTGTTGTAGTGACGCACTTTACCGAGCTTTGTACGCCTTTTTATAAATGGGTAAAGCTTTATCACAAAGCCCATGTATTAGCTGTTGACCATAATCCACGACCGTTGAATGGGTTTCCTTTAAAAAAGAGACTTAAAAATAAGTTTAAAGGCTTTTGGTATTCTAAATACATTGACCAGTTTATAGCTGTGTCCAAATACACCAAAAAGCATATTTTAATAGATTATGGCAATTTTCTAGATTCTAAAACAAATGTGGTGTACAATGGTATTGATATTAGTGTATTTAAGAAGAGAGTAGCAAATAATGAAAACAAATTTATTGTTGCTTCTCATTTAAGAGAATCAAAAGGTATTCAAGATTTAATAAAAGCGATTTCTTTATTAGACGATGCGATAAAAAAACAAATCAAAATTGATATTTATGGCGAAGGTCCTTATGAAGTATTTCTTAAAGACTTAACTAAACAACTTGCTTTAGATAACTGTATTAGCTTTAAGGGAAGTTCATCCAAACTACATGAGTTGTTTTGTAATTATAGCTATATGCTGCAACCAACGTATATGGAGTGTTTTAGCTTATCAATTTTAGAAAGCTTATCAGCAAATATCCCTGTTATTACAACCCAAGTTGGAGGAAACCTAGAAGTCATTACTCATGGTGATAACGGATTTATATATCAAGCCGGAGATATAGATGCACTCTCAAACATTATTGAAAATATTGTACTACAAGAAAGTATAATTACCAACGATGTGAGTACCTTGGTTGAAAAAGAATATTATTTAGAGAAAATGGTAAATGAACATATAAAATTATTATCATGCATATAGCATTTATCACACCAGAGTTTCCACATCCTAGCTTAAATAAAGCAGGAGGCTTAGGTACTAGTATTAAAAATTTAGCAGTAGAATTAATAAAAGAGAACCATCAAGTTTCTGTGTTTGTGTATAGTCAAAATAACGATGCTATAATAAAAGATAATGGTATAGAAATATATAAAATAGCACATAAAGAGTATTCATTCCTTGGATGGTATTTGTACAGAAAGTATTTACAGAAAACTATAAATAAGCACATTGTAAACAATAACATAGACGTATTAGAAGCGCCAGATTGGACAGGAATAACTGCATTTATGAATTTTAAATGTCCTTTAGTAATTAGACTCAATGGTTCTGATGCCTATTTTTGCAACTTGGATAATAGAAAACAAAAAAAGAAAAACTTTTTCTTTGAAAACAAAGCACTACAAAATGCCGATAGAATAGTATCGGTTAGTGCATTTACAGCAAAAAAGACAAAAGACATTTTTAAATTAAAGCACGATATTCAAGTGGTTCATAATGGGATTAATTCTGAAGCTTTCAAACCTATAGATTGTGAAATCAATAAAAATCAAATTCTATATTTTGGAACAATAATCAGAAAAAAAGGAGTTTTGGAACTCGCTCATGCTTTTAACTTATTGGTAAAAACCAAACCAGAAGCTTCTTTAATCTTTTTAGGAAAAGATGTGATAGATGTTTTTGAAAATAAATCCACTTTAGAATTATTTTTTAATATTTTATCCAAAGAAGCAGCATCTAAAGTAAAACATGTTAATGAGGTGCCTTACAGCAAAGTTGCGGAAATTATTGCAAAAGCAAATTTGGTAACTTTGCCAAGTTTTGCAGAGGCTTTTCCTATGACGTGGTTGGAAGCCATGGCAATGGAAAAAGCATTGGTAACCTCTAACGTAGGTTGGGCAAACGAAATGATGATTGATACTAAAACTGGCTTTACTGTAGACCCTAAAGACCATATTGATTACGCCAATAAAATGAAGTTGCTTTTAGAGGATAATAAGCTAGCAGAAAAATGTGGCAAGCACGCTAGACACGTTGTAAAACAAAAATTTGAAGCCACAATTATTGCAAACAAAAATATAAGTCTTTACAAAGACCTAATTAACTAATGAAGTTTAAAACATACATAACACCCAGCGGAGAAGAATTATTTTACACGGGAACACCCAACGTTAATTTATTGGACCAACTCGCCAATGGTTTAGGCGATATTTGGCACAGTTCTTTTGAGCAAGGTTACAAAAATGCATTTCCAGAAATTGTATATCAAACCGCTGTATTTTTTTGGTATGGTAATGATTTTGATAACTTGGATGAATGTGTAAGCTGGCGTTTAAATCCAAATAATTTTGTGGTTAGAAAATCGGTTTGGGAAGCACTCAACGGGTTTGATACCGATTTTGAAAACCTACAAATGCAAGCTCTGGATTTTGCATATAACGCCCTTAGAAATAATGGAGCCATACCTTTGTATATTAAAAGATTATATAGTTCAGAAGAAAAAGAAAACGTTAAAATTTCTACAAAAGACAGGTATGTATTCTATAAAAAGAACTTTAAATTAAGTCATTCTTATTTTATGTTGTTCCGTCAAGGTATTTGGCGACTAAAAGAATGGCAGGCGTTTAGGTATGCCAATAAAAATTTTAAATTTAGAAAACCAATTGCACCAGTTCCTACAAGAACATTAAATGCCATTGAAGGCAATCCAACGGTAAGTTATATAATTCCAACCATGTTACGTCAAGATTTCACGTTGAACTTGCTTGAAGATTTAAAAAATCAGACTTTTAAAGTAAGTCAAGTAGTGGTTGTTGATGCCACACCAGAAGATAAAAGGGACGAATCATTATATAACCCAAATGATTATCCTTTTGAAGTAATTTTTAAATGGCAAACCACCAAAGGAAGCTGTAGAGCTCGTAATGAAGCCATCGATTTATGTACTGGCGATTATATAGTTTTTGGAGATGATGATATTAGAATTCCGCCAAATTTTATAGAAAACCACATAAAATTATTGCAAACCTATAATGCTGGTGCATGTAATGGGTTGGATATTAGGGCAGATAACCAATCCCAAACTTTAGATGATTTAAAGATTAAGCTCGAACAGCTTGATGCCAATATTTTTAAAGTTGGTGCAACACAATCGTTTAGTAACGCAAATTCATGTGTTAAAAGAGACTATGTGTCTAAACTGGTAGGAAATGATATTAATTACGATGGAGGTTATGGCGAGGATAGCGATTTTGGAATATCGCTAACCAAAATTGGAGCTACAGTTCTATTCAACCCATTTTCCACCAATTTGCATTTAAAACCACCACAAGGAGGGTATAGGTTTTGGGGAAGTCAAGCAAAAATAACTGGTAAAAAAAGAAAAACACAACCATGGGAACTCGATACACCAGTTAAATGGATAAGGCCAGTACCAAGCCCAACGATTATGTATCAGTTATATAAGCACTCAACTAAAAAACAGCGTAAAGAGTACAAATACATATATTTTTTAAGATTTTTATTTATGGGAAATAAAGTGTTGCTACCATTAAAGATTTTAAAATTACCTTACAGATTGATGCAATTCAAAAAATCGGAGTTTTATGCTAAAAAATTAAATGCTTTAGGAAAACGAACCAAGTAGTAAAAAAACTTTATTGTATAATATTTAGACTTCATTTTTTATACGATTTAATGATAGTCTTTTAAAAAAAATAGTCATATTTTTAGAGCAATGAATATGCCAATAATTTCTATTGTCAGTCCAGTTTACAAGGCAGAAAATCTTGTAGAAACTTTGGTGCTTGAGATTAAAAAAGTATTAAATACACTTCAGGTTTCTTATGAAATCATTTTGGTAGATGATAGAAGCCCAGATAACTCTTGGGAAGTTATGACGCAGCTCTCATCAAAATTCCCTGAAGTAAAAAGCATTAGGTTGAGTAAGAATTTTGGACAACATCCAGCAATTATGGCTGGATTGTCAAAAGCTAAAGGCAATTGGGTCGTAGTTATGGATTGCGATTTACAAGACCAGCCAAAGGAAATTGCTGCACTTTATGAAAAAACTAAAGAAGGTTTCGATATAGTCCTAGCAAGTCGTAAGGAACGAAAAGATGGGTTTTTTAAAAAGCTCTCCTCAAAACTATTTGCAAAACTGTATGGCTATTTAACTGAGACCAAATACGATTATGAAGTTGCTAACTTCGGTATTTACCACAAGAAAGTCATTACATCAATTTTATCTATTTCAGATTATATAAAATACTTTCCGTTGTTTGTGTCGTTTGTTGGATTTAATACTACAGCAATTACTGTTGAGCATTCTAAACGACCAGATGGAAAATCGTCGTATAGTTTTTCAAAATTATTGAGTCTTGCTTTTAATTCCATTATTTCTTTTTCAAATAAACCTTTAAAATTATTTGTAAAATTTGGAATTTTCATATCTATAATATCTTTCATTTTTGGCATTTATAATATTTATTTATCGCTTTCTGGAGAAATAGATGTATTGGGTTATAGTTCAATTATAGTCTCTATATGGTTTTTGTCAGGTGTGCTTATTACTATAGTTGGTATAACGGGAATTTATGTAGGAAAAATGTTTAACCAGACCAAAAACAGGCCTGTGTTTATTATTGATGAATATATAAATAACAATACATGACAGTTACCTTGCTTTTAATGACTCAAAAAGGATTAGAAGTACTTAATGCACTTCTAAATAATGGCTACAAAGACATTGTAAACTTGGTGGTTATTGGTAAAGACGCTAATGTTACTAATGATTTTAGTGACGACATTGCTTTGGTTTGCAAGCAGCACAATGTGGATTTTTCATGGCATAAAGATGATTATAGATTAATATCAGATTATACATTAGCTGTGTCTTGGCGATGGCTTGTTAAAGATGTTGAAACCACTAAATTAATTGTGTTTCACGATTCTTTGCTCCCTAAGTATCGAGGGTTTTCCCCTTTAGTAAATTGCTTAATCAATAATGAAAAAACTATTGGTGTGACTTGTTTGTTTGCCACTGAAGATTATGATAAAGGCGCTATTATTTTTCAGGAAGCTATAAACATAACCTATCCAATTAAAATCAAGGAAGCGATTGAGCAAGTTGCTAAATTATATACCATATTGGCTCTAAAAGTGCTTAATCATTTAAAAGTGTATAAAACATTACCATCTCAGCTTCAAGACGAATCTAAAGCATCGTATAGTCTTTGGAGAAATGAAAACGACTATTTTATCGATTGGTATAAAGATGCTGATTATATTAAACGTTGTGTTGACGCTTTAGGTACACCTTTTTTGGGTGCTAAATGTTATGTGAATGATGCTGTAGTAACCATCAATGAAGCTACTGTTGTCGATGATGTTTTTGTTGAAAACAGAGATGTTGGGAAAGTCATTTTTAACAATAAAGGTAAACCTGTAATTGTTTGCGGAAAAGGTCTGTTGCAGATTGATGATGCCATTTTTGATACCACAAAAGAATCCTTCATCCCAATTAAAAAATTTAGAATACGGTTGAAATGAGAATACCCTTCAACAAACCCTTTCTAACAGGAAAAGAAACCACATACATAGAGCAAGCTGTTGCTTCTGGACATATTTCTGGTAATGGTCATTTTACAAAAAAATGCCAACGTTTTTTTGAAAATCATTTCAGTATAAAAAAAGCACTCTTAACAACCTCATGTACCGATGCCCTAGAAATGACTGCTATCTTGTTGGATGTTAAAAAAGGTGATGAAATTATTATGCCTTCTTATACGTTTGTGTCTTCTGCTAATGCTTTTGTACTACGTGGTGCTAAAATTGTTTTTGCCGATTCTAAACCCAATCATCCCAACATAGATGATACAAAAATAGAAGCACTAATCACACCAAAAACTAAAGCTATTGTCGTTGTGCATTATGCAGGAAATGCCTGTGATATGGACGCTATTATGACCATTGCCAAAAAAAACAACTTGTTTGTTGTAGAAGATGCAGCACAAGCAATAGACACTTATTACAAAGGAAAACCTTTGGGAAGTATTGGGCACTTAGCTACATTCTCATTTCATGAAACTAAAAATATCATTTCTGGCGAAGGCGGACTGCTAGCCATTAATGACGAACAATTTATGGAACGATCAGAAATTATTTGGGAAAAAGGCACCAATCGTTCTGCTTTTTTTAGAGGAGAAGTCGATAAATATGGTTGGGTAGATATTGGGTCTTCTTTTTTACCGTCCGAAATTACAGCAGCATTTTTATGGGCACAATTAGAGAACATAAAAAGTATTCAAGCCAAACGTAAATCACATTGGGATTACTATAACAAACATTTAGCTTCTTGGGCTACCATACATAATATTAAGCAACCAGAAGTGCCTGTGTCAAGCTCTAATAATGCACATATATATTATCTGGTTTGTAATTCAGGAGAGCAACGCACAGCTTTAATCACTCATTTAAAAGCAAATGGAATTCATGCTGTATTTCATTATATAAGTTTGCATTCTAGTCCTTTTTTTACCAACAAACATGATGGGAGGTTGTTAGAGCATAGTAATTATTACACAAAATGCTTGTTACGTTTGCCTTTGTTTTATCAATTAAATCCAGAGGTTGTTGTTCAAGTTTTGTTGTCATATAATAAAAATTAAATGCTAAAAATTAGTAAAAATATTATTTTCATAATAATACTCATCTATGCAATAATGGGTGGAGCATACATGCTAAATTTAACTCCAGGAACTGGTGATGAAAATTTATTTATTAGTGATTTATATTTAATAGAGAGTGAAGGTTGGATTGAAGCTATTAAAAAAAACATATCCATACCTCATGCAGTTTTAGTGTATCCATTTTCTTTAATTTTTAAAAACTATATAGCATTAAGGTTTGTAAATGTATTACTTCTGATAACGCTTTATGGCTATTTTTTCTTTAGAAATAAACCATCATTATCCTTTTTTGGATATCTCACGTTTTTTTTAGGAACTTCAAAAGTCTTTTTTATTGGTACAAATGATGCTTTGTTTATTCTTGGGTTGGTTATTTTTTTAAATGAAGTATTTAAACTCACAATAAACGAACCTTGGAAACCAAGCTTAGCGCTTTGTGCCTTATGTATTAGTATATTTACTAGGTCAATGTTTATTGTTTACTTACCAATATTATTATTGAGTGTTTATTTGATAATAAAACATAAAGCGCTAAGTGGAAGACAGTTAGTGCTACCATCTCTAATCTTTTTAGCTTTAATAATATGTAATGTGCCTTCAATTCAATCTAATGGAAGGCTGTCTTACGATTTAAAGTCGCCACCACAAGACTTAAATGTAACTTGGGCACAAAGGCAATATTTAGCCCAAATGATGGTCAATGAAGGGCAATTACCAAATTATAGCCATCCATCATTCGAGGAAACTCAAGCATATATTGATACACATGGAGAAGATGCTTTACCAAAAACAACATTACAAGGCATTTTATTTAATCCAATAATGACCGTCAAAGAATTTTTTAAAGACTTTTTTGATATTTGTTTCTTTGGTTTTAGACAATTAGGACTCTTATTGTTTATACCCATTGGTTACTTATTTTTTCTAATCTATAGAAGGAAATTTAATTTGAATGATGTTTATGTCCCAATCTCCTTGGTTGTGATGATGAGTATTTTTGCTTTAATAATAATATCTTTTATAGAACTAAGGTGGCTGGCTTCAATATTTGTACTTGCGGTGGTTTATTGCTCTTTTATGGAATCAAGAAAACTTATTTCTAACAAAATATTTGCTGTAAATCAAGTTGTACTGCTACTTTTATCTTGTTATGGAATTTATAGAATATTACCAAAAATCGACCTTTTTTAGTAAATGAATTTCTCATTAATTATATGTACCTATATGCGTCCACAACCTTTATTGAGGTTGTTAAACTCGGTTAACACGCAAACCCTATATCCCAATGAGATTTTAATTATTGATGGTTCTACCAATACTAAAACAGAGCAGATATTAAATATAAATCCTTTTAAAAATCTTGCATATTTTAAAGTAGATGATAAAAATCGTGGATTGACGAAGCAACGCAATTTTGGAATAGAAAAAGTGTTTAACGATTCGGAAATTATTTGTTTTTTAGACGATGATACCGTTTTGGAACAAGATTATTTTAAGCAGTTGCTACATACTTATAAAGTATATCCAAACGCTTTAGGTGTTGGCGGTTATATAACCAATGAGGTTACTTGGCAAAAAGCAGAAAAGAAGACCTCCAATAAACATTTTTTTTATGATGGCTTTGAACGTAGTGAACCATTACGGTTTAGATTGAGACGTTTTTTTGGTTTACAACCCAATACACCTCCATGCATTTTGCCTAAGTTTTCCCATGGCAGAAGTGTGAGCTTTTTACCACCTTCAGGTAAAATTTACAACGTAGAACAATGTATGGGAGGCGTGTCTTCATTTAAAAAAGACGTGTTTGATACCATGCGTTTTTCAACGTACTTTGAAGGCTATGGTTTGTATGAAGATGCCGATTTTACATTGAGACTATCAAATCTAGGCGAGTTATATGTTAACACAGCTGCAAGATTAAATCATTACCACGATGCTTCAGGAAGACCAAACAAATTTAAATACGGTAAAATGGTTGCCAGAAATGGTTGGTATGTTTGGCGTGTAAAATACCCAAATCCTAGTTTTAAGACGAGGTTGAAATGGCATTTAACGTTTATATTGCTTATGAAACTCAGATTTATAAATGTGTTTAACACAAAAAAAAGAATAGAAGCTTTAACCGAAGGCTTTGGACGTTTTTTTGGATGGTTATCACTAATTTTCAATAAGTCAAAAATTGAAAGATGAACTTTGTAATTATATCTCACGCGTTGCATAAAACCCATGACAAGGGTTTGTATGCTTATGCACCTTATGTTCGCGAAATGAATGTATGGTTAAAGTATGTGGATAACGTAGAAATTGTTGCGCCTTTGTCAAAAAACAATGAGGTATCTCCAATAGATATGCCTTATAGTCACAACTATATTAAGATAAATGCCATACCTCAAATACAGTTTACATCCATAAAAACAGCCATAACATCACTATTTAAGTTGCCAATAATTTTATATGTCATTTTTAAAGCCTGCAAAAAAGCAGACCATATTCATTTACGTTGTCCAGGTAACATAGGTTTGTTAGGATGCTTGATTCAAATATGTTTTCCAAAAAAACTTAAAACTGCTAAGTATGCAGGGAATTGGGATCCGAACTCCAAACAACCGACAGCCTATAGATTCCAAAAATGGCTTTTAAAGAATGAATTTTTGACCAAAAACATAAAAGTCTTGGTGTATGGTGATTGGAAGGATACTTCAAAAAATGTAAAACCATTTTTTACAGCATCCTATAACGAAACTGAAAAAACTGAAGTACAGGCTAAATCCTTAGATGGAAAAATCAATGTTTTGTTTGTTGGTACTTTAAGCCCTGGAAAGCAACCTTTGTTAACCGTACAAGTCGTTAAAAAACTTATAGATTTAAAACATAATGTGCATTTGGATATTTATGGTGAAGGACAACAACGCCACATAATTGAAGCGTATATCCATAAAAACAACCTAAAAAATTATGTGACTTTACACGGAAATAAAGACAAGGAAACCCTTAAAAAAGTATACCAAGACGCCCATTTTTTAATATTTATGTCAAAATCTGAAGGTTGGCCAAAAGCCATTGCTGAAGCCATGTTTTGGAAGTGCTTACCCATTAGTACAAAAGTGTCCTGTGTGCCACAAATGCTGGGTTTTGGGAAACAAGGGAGTCTTGTTGAACCTAATATTGAACCAATAGTTAAGGAATTTAAAGTCTATTTGGAAAATAATCAGTTATATCAAGATAAAGTTGAGAAAGCGTATCTTTGGTCTAGAGCTTATACGTTAGATACATTTGAGGCCGAAATCCCCAAATTTTTAGTGAGTAAATGAGAGTACTGCAAATAATAGATTCTTTAGATGCTGGAGGCGCAGAGCGAGTTGCTGTTAATGTAGCCAATATATTATCTCATAATAAAGATTTTAAATCGTATTTATGTGCCACTAGAAAAGAAGGATTGTTAAAAAATAGCATAGATAAAAATGTAGGATACCTATGCCTTAATAAGAAATCAACCTTTGATGTGTCTGCAATAAAAAAGCTACGTCAATTTGTAAAAAAGAATAACATTGATATTCTTCATGCACATTCAACCTCATATTTTATAGCAACGTTGGTTAAATTGCTTGTTCCAAATATTAAAATTGTTTGGCATGATCATTATGGTTATAGAGCTTTTACAAATGTTAGAAAGTCAAGAGTTTTGCAATTCTGTTCTAGATATTTTTCATCTATAATTTGTGTCAACAACAACCTGAAAAATTGGTCTAAAAAGTATTTAAAAACGGCAAATGTGACATATTTACCCAACTTTGCAATTCAAGACACTATTAAGCCGACAACAATTTTGAAAGGGAAAAATGGGGAGCGCATTTTACACTTAGCAAACTTAAGACCTCAAAAAGACCACCTAACATTATTAAAAACGTTTAAGGAACTATTGTTAATGTATCCTGAATATACATTACATTGTGTAGGTAAAAATTTTGAAGATGAATATGCTGCACAAACAATGAAGCACGTTTATGACCTTGGTTTAAACGATCATGTGTTTTTTTATGGAAGCAGAAAAGATATTACCAATATTTTAGATCAAAGCGCTATTTGTGTGTTATCATCAAACTCTGAAGGTTTGCCTATAGCTTTACTAGAATATGGACTTGCACAAAAACCAGTAATTGCGACAGATGTTGGTGATTGTGCAAATGTAATTGATGATGGTGTAAATGGTGTTATTGTAGAAAAAGAAAACCCCAAACTATTAGCAAAAGAATTAATGCATCTTATTGAAAACACTAGTGTAGCCGAAGCGTATGCCAAACAATTAAAAACAAAAGTAGAAAACCAATATTCAAAAGAAGTGTATCTTAGAGAATTAATCAAGATATATAAGGCAACTATAGATGCATAAGTTTTATAATAAAAATATTGAGCTATTTTTTATTTTGTTGCATATCGCATTAGGTTTGGTGTGTTATTTTATACCATTTAGTTCAAAAATAATAAGTTTTTTAGTGGCTTTTTTGTCCATATCTTTTGTTTTAATTTCAAAAAACAAAGTGTTAGCGGTATTGGTTGCGTGTGCTTATGTGGCAACGAGTGATGTGTTTTTCAGAATGACTGGAGGCTTGTTTTTTTATGAGTTGCATAAGTATTTATTGATTCTATTGGTTTTGATTGGATTTGTTTTTGACCAAGTAAGAGTGAAAGGGCAAGTTTTTTTAGCATATGTTGGATTGTTATTACTCACTATTATTTTTACAAGTTATGATTATACTGATCAAGTAAGGAAAATGATAGCTTTTAATTTAGCAGGACCGGTTTCTCTGGGCATTGTGGCGTTTTATTTTTATAAAAAAAAGGTAACAATGCAAGAGTTAAGTAATGTATTATTCTATGCCTTATTGCCAATAATTTCGTTAGTAGTATATTTATTTTTATATACACCAAGTATAAAAGACTCTGTTACAGGTACTGCCTCAAACTTTGCAACTTCTGGTGGTTTTGGACCTAATCAAGTATCTACAATTCTAGGAGTTGGTATGTTTATTTTGTTTTCAAGATTATTACTCAATAAGTTTAAAGGTGTGCAATCAATTTTTGAAATAATATTGCTTGGTTTTATGAGTTTTAGAGGGCTTGTAACATTCTCTAGAGGAGGTATGGTTACGGCGGTGGTGGCGATAATTATATTATTACTAATTACATATGTTAGAGGTCAAAAAAAGTTTAGAACCAAAGTATTAGTAGCATTAGTAAGTTCTACAATTTTGGGAATTTCAGTTTGGTTATTTGCTTCTAACAGAACATCTGGATTAATCGATAATAGATATGCAAATGAAAACGCTTTGGGTGTTGCTAAGCAAGATGTTTCTACTGGTAGAAAAGATTTGTTTTTAACCGAAGTTGAAGCATTTATTGAAAGCCCAATTGTTGGTATTGGAGTGGGTAAGAATAAAGGATATAGATTTGATAAAACAGGAAAGATAGCAGCTTCACATAATGAAATAAGTCGTTTATTGGCTGAACATGGTTCTCTGGGAATTTTGGCACTTTGTATATTGTTATTTGTACCACTTTTACTTAGAATTGAGAATAGTAAGAATATCTATTTTTACTCATTTTTTATTATGTGGTTGCTAACAATCAATCATTCTGCTATGCGAATAGCGTTTCCATCGTTTGTATATGGTTTATGCTTGTTGGATGTTACTTTTCCAAAGAAAAGCAAGGTAAAAAAAGCAAATAGCTTAATTTAGTTATGATACTCTACCTAGGTAACAACTTAAAATCAAAGCAAACCAACCTAACTACATTGGCACAATTAAGTGGTTTGTTAAATGATGAAGGATTTACCTTAAAGACAGCTTCATCATTACAAAATCAAATTTTAAGATTGTTTTCAATGCTTTGGTCTATTATCAAGTATAGCAACAGGATAGATTACGTATTGATAGATACGTATAGTACGAAAAACTTCTATTATGCATTTGCTACAAGCCAAATGTGTAGGCTTTTAAAATTAAAATATATCCCTGTTCTTCATGGAGGAAATTTGCCCTATAGATTAGATAAATCGCCAAGATTAAGTAAGTATATTTTCTCTAATTCATATAAAAATGTAACAGTTTCAAAATACCTAAAGCATGAATTTAAAATAAGAGGATTTAAGGCTACTTTTATTCCCAATGTTTTAGAAATTGAAAAATATAACTTTTTAAAAAGGGGATTTTCCTACCCTAAACTGTTATATGTACGAGCGTTCGCCAATATTTATAATCCAGAAATGGCTATTAAGGTTTTAGGTGAGATAATAAAAGTATATCCAAAAGCAGTTTTATGCATGGTAGGTCCTGAAAAAGATAATTCGTATGAAGTTTGTAAAGCACTAGTAAAATCTTTAAAACTAGAGAATCATGTTGAATTTACAGGACTATTATCAAAACAAGAATGGCACAAAAAAGCTGAAGATTATAACATTTTTATTAATACAACAAATATCGACAATGCTCCAGTAAGTGTTATGGAAGCAATGGCATTAGGTTTACCTATCGTTTCTACAAATGTTGGAGGTATGCCTTTTTTAATAGAAAATAACGAGACAGGAATTCTCGTAAATAAAAATGATGTAAAAGCTATGACAGAAGCAATATTGTTGATTTGTAAAAATATTGAAACAGCTAATTCTTTATCTATTAAGGCTAGAAATCAAGTTGAAAATCATGACTGGAATAAGGTTAAGTCTTTGTGGTGTAGTATTTTACAATAGAAAATAGTTCAAAATTATTTTACTTAGTATATTTAACACATTAAATAATACAATGTCAAAAAATAAAGGAATCCATTTCGAAATTTCTGAACGTAAAGTACTTTTACGTGTTTTTGATATACTAAGCGCTCTATTAGCTCTTGAGTTAGTTGGCTATTATTTTCAATTTGATTATTTTCTAGTAACAAAAGAGCAATGGCTTTGGTCACTCGTTTTAGGGTTTTATTTAACCGCTTTTGGAACTGTTTTTGAGTTATACAACTTAAAACAATCTAGTAAACTTGATAATACATTTAAAAACATAGTAATTACTGTATCCGTTACTGTACTTTTCTATTTGTTTACGCCTATAGTAACTCCAGTTTTACCTAACCATAGGCTAGAAATTGTGTATTTCTTTTTATCTATAGTGGCAGCTATTTTCCTTTGGAGATATGCGTATGTTACATTTATTGCATCACCAAGATTTTACAAAAAAGTGATAGTACTAGGTGAGGTTTCTAATATAGAAAACTTAGTAAACACCTTTAGTACAGCCGACCCAAATTATAAAATAGTTGGTTATATAAATAGTAATATTTCTAGTAATGAAAATGTAAGGTTTAAAGGTTTAAAAGAGTTTAGTGCTGGAAGCCTAAAAAAGACTATTAGTGAAGAAGGTATTTCAGAAATTGTTATTGCTATCAATGACTCCGAGGCTATTACACCATATTTATATAACGAGTTAACTCATCTCATTGAAAAAGGGTTCACCATAAGGGAATACACTCAGGTTTTTGAGGAAATTACTAAACGTGTTCCCGTACAATTTGTTGGAAAAGATTTTTATAAATACTTTCCGTTTAGTCGAAGTAATCAAAACAAATTATACATGTTTTACCATCGTTTGATGGATATAGTATGTTCAGTAATAGGCATTATAATAGGTGTAGTTTTATTGCCTATTGTATTTTTTGGCAATGTATTTGGGAATAGAGGCTCTTTGTTTTATATGCAAACACGTATTGGTAAAAATAGTAAGCCATTTAAAATTTATAAGTTTAGAACCATGGTAAAGGACGCCGAAAAGGACGGTATGAAATGGGCAGATAAAAATGACTCAAGAGTTACAAGTTTTGGTCGCTTTTTAAGACGTACACGTCTTGACGAAATCCCTCAGTTCATTAATGTGCTTAAAGGTGATATGAGCATAATTGGTCCAAGACCAGAACGCCCATTTTTTGTTAATGAGCTTTCAAAAGTGATACCTTTTTATGAAACTCGGCATACTGTTAAACCAGGATTATCAGGTTGGGCTCAAGTAAACTGTCGTTATGGTGCCTCAATTGAAGATAGTTTGGTGAAACTGCAATATGATTTATATTATATTAAACATAGAAGCTTCTTCTTAGATGTAAATATTATTGTAAAAACGTTAAGCACTATGGTGTATTACCGTGGACAATAGCCTAACTATTTAGGTTGTAAAACTTCAGAAGAAATACGTAACGTACCAATAGCGCTATAAAAAACGGAATTAACCCAATGGCAAATACTTGCACGCCTATTATCCAGTGCAATGTTAACAAGCAAAACATAATTACTAAAAACTTCAAGTATTTTTTAAACCAATTACTAGGTGATTTTTTAAGTAGTTGTCCAATTATAAATAAATTAATAGGGAAAGCCCACAGCAAATTGTAATTATTGGCTGTAGCAGTGTGGTCTGTAGCAAACCATAGCAGTAATAAGAACACACCTATTAAGCCAGTAATACCAAACAATGTTACATCCAGCCATTTGCGACGTTGGTTGTTTTTATAATCTCGATATGTTAACCATATAATGAGTAGTCCGAATAAACCAAAAATCATCAAAGGGCTTGTAAAAAAAGAATTTGTGCTTGACCTCTCCCTCTTTTTATAAAGTGAACGGGATTGTTTTACGAGTGGTTTATTTGAATTTGTAAACGTAGCTTTTTCAAAAAAGGTATAAATGTATTTTGGTAAAAACATGTGTTCTTCTGGTGATGCTTTTTTATCAATTATCGAACCTAAAGCCACATCAATACCTAAACTTCCCCAAGAGTTTTTGTTTACATGCTCATGTATTAGCGCTCTAAATGTTTTTTGGTTAAAATCAGCAGGATTACTAAACGTAATGTGTTCATTTAAAGCCACTTTTAAAACATCTTTCATTTTTGTAGCACAATTATCATAGAAGAAATCGTAGAGGTAATACTTGTTCTCTGGCTTTGCATTATTCTGTAAAAAATTAAAAACCTGCTGTTTTTGCGATTGTGTTAAGTCTAATATTTGCTCATTTATCGACCTATTTTGAGCGATATATGCCTGAAAAAAGTCATCATAGGCATCATGAGACAGTTTGTAATTTAATTTCCCTTGAGCAAATTTTAGATAGAAATTTGGTGTGTCAAAATCAAACGTTCCGTAGTTATAGACCTCGTCAATCATTCTTCCTTTATCACGAACCCTAAAACCATTATGTCCAAAAGCGTCCATTAATAAGGTGCCTGGACCAATGGTAAGCACGCTTATTTCTGCTTGATTGGAGAGTTGTAATTGCGCATTCGACGTAAGCGAACAAAAAAGAAACAGTAATAAGAGTAGTTTTATTCTCATTATCTAAAAATACTAAAATCCAATTTTACCGAAAATACGTTGGAATATAAAGCGGCACTTTGGTCGCCAATATCTGTAAAAGCGTAATCAATTTGAATACCTCTGTACCTGAAGCCCACTCCAAAATTAGGCTGAAAACTCAGCTGTTCCGTATTATCTATTTGTAATTCATTTTGAAAATTCCCAAGTCCTGCACGTAGAAATACCATATCGGTATACCCAAATTCAAAACCCAAAGCTGGATTAATACTTGCAAACGAGGTGGAAACAATATCATTGGTTTCGGCAAACCTGATGTTTAAATCAAGCTCTGCCCTCAGTTTGTAGTCGTAATTAAACTCAAATAGTTTTGACATACCAATTTGCATTTTTGGCAGCGTAAGTTCGGAGCCTTCAGGAGCTTCTTGGTTTTCACCTGGAATGGCATTTTGTATATCTGCTAACTTTTCTTCATCAATAGCCCAGGCATTAAAGGTTGTGGTGATATCTCTAACCATGACACCAAATTGCCAGTCGTTGCGTTCAAACTGTATTCCTAAATCGAGTCCAAATCCCCAAGAAGACGCAAAATCGCCAATAACACGACGTATAACTTTGGCATTAACGCCATAATTCAATCCATCTACAGGTAATCTTCTAGCATACGAAAATGTAAATCCGTAATCGGCAGCCGAAAACAAATTAATATTATCGTAATTCACATTGCCTTGTTCGTCAATAAGTTGTGTGGTATCCAAAATATCATCCACACCAAAACGAATAATTGAAATACCAACAGCACTTCTATCATCCAAAGGTTTTGCAAAAGCGATGTAGTTGTAATTAGCAATATTAGCAAAATAGCTGGAGTGCATCAACGCTATTTGATTGTCTTCCATATGTACTAAACCTGCAGGATTCCAATAACCAGAATTTACGTCGTTGGTAGTAGCAACCACAGCATTGCTCATACCAAGTGCAGCGGCATCTACACCAATATTCATAAATTCATTGGAATATTTTCTGGTAGTTTGTGCCGACACTAGTGTGATACATAAAATAAGTAGTGTTGCTAAATACGTTTTCAAAAGGCAATTTCTTTTATGCAAAGATGCATAATATTTTCCAACCTTTTAAACTCTAATTTGCATTAGATATTGTTCTTTTTTGGAGTTGAACCCAAATAGTTTATTATTTTTACTCCACTAAATATGTTGAGTTTGAATAAACACATTCCAAATTTTGTAACGCTTTTAAACCTTTTCTGCGGAAGTATTGCAGTAATCTTTGCAGTTAATGGGTCTTTAGTGACAGCATCCTTTTTTGCATTTCTGGGTATTTTCTTTGATTTTTTTGACGGATTGTTAGCCAGAAAGCTCAACGCACAAAGTGAATTAGGGTTGCAGTTAGATTCTTTAGCAGATATGGTTACTAGCGGATTAGTGCCTGGAATTGTTATGTTTCAACTTTTTAATTTGCAAGGTAGTGATTGGTTTAGCTTTGGAGTAAATGAAACAGTTGGCTTTAATAGCACTTTGGAGGAAGTAACATTTTTACCTTTAATTGGCTTATTAATAACACTTGCTTCAGCTTATAGACTAGCAAATTTCAATATAGATAACAACCAAACCGATAGTTTTATTGGCTTACCAACACCAGCAAATACCTTACTTATTTTGTCTTTTCCGTTGATTATGGAATTTCAAAATAATGATACAATAAATGCCATTATCCTAAATAAATGGTTTTTAATTGCTGTCACGCTTGTGAGTTGTTACTTGCTAAATGCTAAAATTAAACTGTTGGCTTTAAAATTTAAAACGTGGAATTTTCAAGATAATGCGGCAAGATATTTACTCATTATTTTGGCAGCTGTTTTACTAATTGTGTTTCAGTTTGCTGCTATTCCGCTAATTATATTGGCATATATTATTATCTCTCTTTTAAATAGAAATTAAACAATGGCTTCAGGATTTTTTGCATTACTTGACGATATCTCTGTGCTTATGGACGACGTGGTTGCCATGAGTAAAATAACCACCAAAAAAACTGCTGGAATTTTAGGAGATGACCTAGCGGTAAATGCCGAAAAAGCCTCTGGATTTGTATCATCTAGAGAGTTACCTGTGTTATGGGCAATAACCAAAGGCTCATTTTTAAATAAGTTGATTATTCTACCAGCAGCTTTTTTACTGAGTGCTTTTTTACCTTGGTCGGTAACCATTATTTTGTTGTTGGGAGCCATTTATTTAGCGTTTGAAGGTGCCGAAAAAATCTATGAATACTTTGTGCCTCACACTCACGAAACGCATACAGTAAAAAGTAAAGTGTTGCCCAAAGAAGCCATTTTAGAATTAGAAAAAAGTAAAATAAAATCGGCAATTATAACCGACTTTATTTTGTCTGTTGAAATAGTCATTATTGCCTTAGGAACTGTAATAGATGAACCCTTACTAACTCAAATATTAGTGGTGACTGTCGTAGCAATTATCGCCACAGTTGGTGTGTATGGTATTGTAGCTTTAATTGTAAGGATGGACGATTTAGGGCTGAGGCTAGTAAGATTGAGCAATGGAAAAAAGAACTTTTTAAGCTTTATAGGCAATATTTTAGTAAGAGCATTACCATTAATTATTAAATCATTATCTGTTATTGGGACTATTGCGTTGTTACTGGTTGCTGGTGGTATCTTTGTGCATAATATTGAGTACCTACATCACTTTTTAGAAAGTTGGCCTGCGATTTTAAGGGATTTTGTAATTGGTTTGGGCGTTGGTGTTTTGGCACTTATTGGGTTTAAGTTGGTTAAAGGATTAGTTAAACTCGTGCGTTAATTTTAGGAATAATACTTGATAGTAAGAAGAAATGATTAAATTAAAGAAGAAATTAAATGATGTTTGGTTCAATATATCTGCAATTTTTATAGGACTTTTAATAGCGTTATTAGTTGCTGTAAATACAATTAACAATTTACCGCAAAGTTCTAATCATGGAGGATTTATCCCTTTGATTAATATAGTAATGGGTACTGCTATAACACTGATAGCGTATTTAAGCCTGAAAAGATTATTAAAAAACCATAGTTGGATAATTACATTTATTGGAATTGTATTGACAATATTTTCTGCAAAATATATTTAGAACAAATAATATTCAGCATTTAAAACTCCAACTTCTTTTTACGAAGCTCGAAATTCTGGCCTAAATACACTTTACGTACCATTTCATCGGCAGCGAGTTCTTCGGGTTTTCCGGCTTTAAGAATGCTACCTTCAAACATTAAATAAGTTCTATCAGTAATGGCAAGTGTTTCCTGTACGTTATGGTCGGTAATTAAAATACCAATATTCTTTTTGGTCAGTTTTGCTATGATGCGTTGTATGTCTTCAACAGCAACTGGGTCAACGCCTGCAAAGGGTTCATCTAATAAAATAAAATTAGGGTCAGTCGCTAAGGCACGAGCAATTTCGGTACGACGACGCTCACCACCCGACAATAAATCACCACGATTTTTACGTATGTGTCCAAGTCCAAATTCTTCAATGAGCGACTCCATTTTGTCATGCTGCTCTTTTTTAGATAGCTTGGTAAGCTGCAACACGCTTAAAATATTTTCTTCAATACTTAATTTACGAAACACGGATGCTTCCTGAGCTAGATACCCAATACCATTTTGTGCACGTTTGTACATAGGGTAGTTGGTGATTTCAGTAGAGTCTAAAAATATATTTCCGCCATTAGGTTTTATTAAACCAACAATCATATAAAATGAGGTCGTCTTACCAGCACCATTTGGTCCCAATAATCCAACTATTTCACCTTGATTTACTTCAAGCGAAACGTCTTTTACAACTTTTCGTCCGCTGTAGGACTTCATTAAATTGTCGGCTCTTAATTTCTTCATGATTGCTAAAATAGTAAATTCAAAACGACTAACATTTCAGTTTATTAAAAGTTTAACGAGATAAGTTGGTTGTTTATGATGCGAATTATAAAAGTTATTTCAGTTCTCGATTTTTTTTTTTTTGGAATTTGGAATTTTAGTCTATTTTGGAATTTGCTTCCAAAGCATCCCAATATTCATAAGCGCGACGCAAATGCGGAATAACAATGGTGCCGCCAATTAAGGTGGCAATACTAAGGGTTTCCACTACTTCATCTTTACTTAATCCAGCTTTATGACTGCTTTCTAAATGATACTTAATACAATCGTCACAACGCAATACAGTTGAGGCCACCAAACCTAAAAGTTCTTTGGTCTTGACATCTAAAACACCTTCTTTAAATGCGTTTGTATCAAGGTTAAAAATGCGCTTTATTACTTTGTTGTTATCTGCTAAAATTTTATCATTCATTTTAGCACGATACTCATTAAATTCTTCAACTATATTAGGCATGTTTAGCTTCTTTTTTCTTTTGATTTTTAATAACCATTTTTGATATGAAAATACTTACTTGGTATAATATAATAATTGGAATAGCTACAATAATTTGGCTTGCAATATCTGGAGGCGTAATGATTGCCGAAAGTATCAATACAATTACCAATGCATATTTGCGATATTTCTTTAAAAATTCAGGTGTTACTAATCCAATTTTTGTCAAGAAATAGATAATAATTGGTAACTCGAACACCAAACCTGATGCTAATGCAGCTGACCTAACGAGACCAATAAATGAGCCAATGTCTATTTGATTATCCACCAACGTTGATATGCTGTAATTTGCTAAGAAGTTTATTGATAAAGGAGTTACAATGTAGTAGCCAAAAAGAACGCCTAAAAAGAATAATAAAGAAGAAATAATAATGAATCCTTTAGAATGTCTACGTTCGTTTGGGTGCATTCCAGGGCTAATAAATTTCCAAAATTGATAAATTACATAAGGGAATGCTATAATAAAACCAGCCAAAATTGACGTCCAGATATCTGCCGAAAATTGCCCAGCCATGGTTCGGTTTTGCAAAATTAAAGGCATTTCTTCAGCACAAAATGTTGATTCTACTCCAATAAAATTACCAGCTTTGCATAAATAATGATAAGTAGGAAAACTCATTTCCTTAGGAGCAAAAATAATTTTCTCGAACAAATGCTTACTAAACATGTATGCAAGGGATGCAACAATAATAACCGCAGATGTAGCACGTATTAAATGCCATCTTAAATCTTCAAGATGGTCTAAAAAAGACATTTCGTTTACAGTTTTCTTTGCCATTATAATATCCCTTCTTTAATAAGGTCGTGTAAATGTACCACACCAGCGTATTTACCGTTTTCTTCAACCAATAATTGTGAAATATCGTTGGCTTCCATAAGTTCCATAGCATCTACAGCCATCGCATCATTATTTATGCTCTTAGGGTTGGCACCCATAATATCTTTTGCTGTGTAATTTGAAAAATCATCCGTTTTGCTAAGCATCCGTCTTAAGTCACCATCGGTAATAATACCAACAATAACATCATTTTCAACAACAGCAGTGACGCCCAACATTTTTTCAGATATTTCAATAATAACATCTTTTATTTTAGTGTCTTTAGTAACAGCTGGTTTTTGGTTTACCGAAGAAATATCACTCACACGCAAGTATAATTTTTTACCCAAAGCACCTCCTGGATGGTATTTTGCAAAATCTTTGCTGGAAAAACCTCTTAATTCCAATAAGCAAACTGCCAAGGCATCTCCCATAACCAATTGTGCTGTGGTGCTTGTTGTTGGTGCTAAATTATTTGGGCAGGCTTCTTTTTTAACAAAAGTGTTTAAAACATAATCGGCATTTTGACCTAAAAATGATTCCGTATTTCCAGTAATGGCAATCATTTTATTTGGACCATTTTTTATAAGAGGAACTAATACCTTTATTTCAGGCGTATTGCCACTTTTAGAGATACAAACCACAACATCATCCTTTAGTATAAGTCCTAAATCACCATGAATAGCATCAGCAGCATGCATAAAAACTGCAGGCGTTCCAGTAGAATTTAATGTAGCAACAATTTTATTGGCTATAATCGCACTTTTGCCAATACCAGTAATAATTACGCGTCCTTTAGATTTGTAAATAAGTTCTACCGAATTTGAAAAGTTATCATCCAATAAATTTGAAAGGTTTGCAATAGCATTACTTTCCATATTTATGGTGTCTTTGGCAAGATTTAAAATAGATTTTGAAGTATTCAAAATTTATATTTTTAGAGGTTTTGTTTCTTAAAGATTTTACTATCTTTAAGAGTGATTTAAAATGTATTACTTTTAGGTAAATAAAATGATAGTACAAAAAAACGAAAAAAATTAATGAGAGTTCTCTAAATAGGGTAGAATTCTTTTTAAAAATTCGATTTAACAAAATAAAGAAACTGAGGGATTAATGAGTTTTGACGAAAACGATCTGCACCAAGCCTTAAAAACACATTTTGGGTTTGACAAATTTAAAGGACTCCAAGAAGAAGTAATTAAAAGCGTAGTAGCAGGTAACAATACATTTGTTATTATGCCAACAGGTGGTGGTAAATCACTATGCTATCAATTACCTGCATTAATGAAAGAAGGCACAGCCATTGTCGTGTCTCCATTAATTGCTTTAATGAAAAACCAAGTTGATGCCATTCGTGGTATATCAAATGAAGAAGGTGTGGCACACGTGTTAAATTCTTCCTTAAATAAAACGGAAGTAAAACGTGTGAAAGCAGATATTGAAAATGGTGTTACCAAACTACTATATGTTGCTCCAGAATCACTAACCAAAGAAGAACATGTTGAGTTTTTAAAAACTCAAACTATCTCTTTTATGGCAATAGATGAAGCACATTGTATTAGTGAATGGGGACACGATTTTAGACCAGAATACAGAAACTTAAGGCACATTATAAAGCGTATTGGCGACAATATACCAATGATTGGTTTAACAGCTACTGCAACGCCTAAAGTTCAAGAAGATATATTAAAAAACCTTGGTATAACCAATGCAACAACCTTTAAAGCATCGTTTAATAGACCAAATTTATTCTATGAAGTTCGTCCTAAAACAAAATCTGTAGATGCTGATATTATTAGATTTATCAAACAAAATCAATCTAAATCAGGAATAGTTTACTGTTTAAGCAGAAAACGTGTAGAAGAATTATCTCAAGTTTTACAAGTAAATGGCATAAATGCTGTACCATACCACGCAGGATTGGATGCAAAAACCAGAGCAAAACACCAAGATATGTTTTTAATGGAAGATGCCGATGTGGTGGTGGCGACCATAGCCTTTGGAATGGGGATTGACAAACCAGATGTACGCTTTGTAATTCATCATGATATCCCAAAAAGTATCGAAAGTTATTACCAAGAAACTGGTCGCGCAGGACGTGATGGAGGAGAGGGTCATTGTTTGGCATATTATGCCTATAAAGACATCGAGAAACTCGAAAAATTTATGTCTGGTAAACCAGTTGCCGAACAGGAAATTGGGCATGCGCTTTTACAGGAAGTGGTTGCTTTTGCTGAAACATCAGTTTCGAGACGTAAATTTATATTACATTATTTTGGTGAGGAGTTTGACAATGAAACTGGCGAAGGTGGAGATATGGACGATAATGTTAGAAGTCCTAAAAAGAAAAGTGAAGCTAAAAATGAAGTTACCACATTAATTGATGTTGTCATAAAAACCAACGAAACATACAAAAGTAAAGATTTGGTAAATGTGATTGTTGGAAAAGAAAATGCTCTAATTAAATCACATAAAACTGATGCACAACCATTTTTTGGAGTAGGAAAAGAGAAGGACGATAAATTCTGGATGGCACTTATAAGGCAAGTGCTTGTAGCAGGATATTTAAGAAAAGATATCGAAACCTACGGTGTTTTAAAGGTAACCGATTTAGGTAAAGATTTTGTGGGTAACCCAAAATCTTTTATGATGGCTGAAGACCATATTTTCGACGAAAGTGACGACACAGGTATTATTACTGCTGCCAAAGGAGGAGGCGCATCGATTGATGAGAATTTAATGACCATGCTTAAAGATTTACGTAAGCGAAATGCCAAAAAATTGGGCGTGCCACCATTTGTGGTTTTTCAAGACCCATCGTTGGAAGACATGGCGCTTAAGTATCCAATTTCTTTAGAGGAGCTGTCCAATGTTCATGGTGTTGGCGAAGGTAAAGCTAAAAAATACGGACGAGATTTTGTCGATTTGATTACTACTTATGTTGAAGAAAACGACATTGTTAGACCAGACGATATGATTGTAAAATCTACTGGCTCTAATTCGGCATTAAAATTATACATCATTCAAAATATAGATAGAAAATTACCTTTAGATGATATCGCCTCTGCAAAAGGATTAGAAATGCCAGATTTTGTAAAAGAAATGGAAGCCATTGTATATTCTGGAACAAAGCTCAATATTAATTATTGGTTGAATGATATTTTAGATGAAGACCAGCAAGAAGAAATTCATGAGTATTTTATGGAATCGGAAACCGATAAAATAGATGATGCCATTGAAGAGTTTGATGGTGATTATGACGATGAAGAACTGCGTTTATATCGTATCAAGTTTATTAGTGAGGTAGCAAATTAAGCTTCAGCAGTTTTAAAAATAACATCTTGTTTTTTCGATTTCACGCGAAGAGTTTGAATCTTTGAGTTGTTAAGTTTCTCAATTTGCTTTTTTTCAATATCAAAATCTATAGCAGTAATAAAGCTGTTTGGAACTTCACCAAAATCAGAATTTAACTCATCCATGTTTGATTTTAGTGTCATTTCAAAATTCTTACAAGTAATGTTAATTTCTGCGCCTTTAAAGGTTTTTACTTTAAATTTCCCAACAATAACAACCCTAAAATAGTAATAGCCTGCAAGTTCATTCATTCCGGCAAACATAATATTTGTATGAGACATAGCAAATGGTTTGTCTTCAATAGGAGCCATTATTTTTTCTAAATAAGTGTCATCTGGAATTTCATCAGAACCGTTATTTTTATTGAAAGCAGTACGAATATTATTTAAAGAAAACTTCATTCTTTTTAATTTTTCACAAACATAATAAAGAAATAGTGAAATGATTACGTCAAAAACTCTTAATTAGTAATTCATAAATCATAAATCATTGTATCTTTGCACTTTCTTAAAAATTAGAACAATGCAAGACGGTTTATACGCAAAATTTAATACAAGTAAAGGCGAAATTTTAGTCGCTTTAGAATACAAAAAAACACCAGGAACAGTTGGTAATTTTGTTGCTTTGGCTGAAGGTAATTTAGAAAACTCAGTAAAACCACAAGGAACACCTTATTATGATGGATTAAAATTTCACAGGGTAATTCCAGATTTTATGATTCAAGGAGGTTGCCCACTAGGAAGCGGGACAGGAAATCCTGGATACCAATTTGATGACGAAATTCATCCAGATTTAAAACACGATGGCCCAGGAGTGTTATCGATGGCAAACGCTGGACCAGGAACCAATGGAAGTCAGTTTTTTATCACACATATTGAAACGGCTTGGTTAGATGGTAAGCACACAGTTTTTGGTAAGGTAACCGAAGGTCAAGATGTTGTTGATGCCATTGCACAAGGCGATACAATTGAAAATTTAGAGATTGTGCGCAAAGGTGATGAGGCAGAAAAATTTAATGCAGTTGAAGCTTTTAGAACTTTTGAAGGAACAAGAGAAAAAAGAATAGCTGAAGCAAAGGCTAAAGCCGAAGCTGAAATGGAAAAATTAGCAGCTGGTTTTAGCAAAACGGATAGCGGATTGCGTTACCAAGTATTGCAAGAAGGCACAGGAAATAAAGCTGAAAAAGGCAAAACAGTATCAGTACATTACAAAGGTCAGTTAGCTGATGGTACTGTGTTTGATTCATCATACAAACGTAATCAACCTATAGATTTTGCTTTAGGTGTAGGACAAGTAATTCCAGGTTGGGATGAAGGGATTCAACTACTTAAAGTAGGTGACAAAGCGCGTTTTGTAATACCAAGCGATTTAGCTTATGGTAGCGCTGGTGCTGGTGGTGTTATTCCTCCAGATGCTACATTAATTTTTGATGTTGAATTGATGAACGTAAAATAGTAAGAAGTAAACTTATAATAAAATTAAAGTTGCTTTTTGGCAGCTTTTTTTTGTTTTGTATTTATAAAAAAGTGCTAATTAGTATCATTTTTTGTAAATTCAACCGTTATTTATTATAATGACATTAATTAATCTTTAAAACCCTATGAAACTCAATAAATTTCCAATAATTCTCCTATTATTTTCTGTAGTATTGCTTAACGCACAAGAAGAGGGGCTTATATCATCAATAGACGATTTTTCGATAGATAAAGTTGAATTCAACCAAAATGGCGTAAAAATTCTAGCTTTTAGTAGTACGTTGGCTATAGAATTTGTTGATGAAGTTTCTAATTTAAGATATGAAATTATCAATAAAAAGGGTGATGTATTATTAAGCAAGAAAGAGGACACTGCAAAAAAAACACTATTAAACATATCAAATCTTAAAAAAGGAACGTACTACGTCAGGGTTTTTTCAGACGAAATAAAAGACTTTTTAAAGTTCACAAAAACATAGAATTTAGCGATATTCTGGTAAAGAATAAGAATTTAAAAAACTGCTTTTCAGCGGTTTTTTTTGTATTCACATTTTTTTTATAGGCTAAAAAGCACCACTTGTCCTTGTTTTTTGTGATTTAAATCATTGTTAGCTAGGTTCATAGCAATTAATCCAAGTAACTATGAAACTAAATAAACCCTCATTAGTCATGGTGCTACTGCTATTTTCTGTAATGGCTATGCAAGCACAAAAGGGAGGCGAAACAGCATCTTTAGAAGCTGTTGAAAAAGTCTCTCCTGCTCCAAAAATTGAATACAACCCAAGTGGTGTAAACCTTGAAGTTGTCGATGACAAGCTATTGCTGTACTTTAAAAACCGAATGTCTAACTTAAGATGTGAAGTGATTAACAAAAAAGGCGAGTTATTGATGGTGACTAGAGCCAAAAGCTCTCAGTATTCCACATTAAATATTTCTGGCTTAGATAGCGGGACATATTTTGTAAGAGTTAGATTCTATGACGGAACCTTAAAAGAGTTTTTAAAATTTTCGAAAAAGTAAAATTACTAGCGTACTTTTACTAAATGAATCAACAAGCACTCGAACAATTAAAATATCCTATTGGGCAGTTTATTTGTCCTGAGGTAATTACGTCCAAACATTTACATAATTGGATTGAAGTTTTAGAACAATTTCCATCGAAATTAAAGGGTTTGGTGGAACATCTTACCGATGAACAATTAGACACACCTTATCGACCAGAGGGTTGGACAGTGAGGCAAGTTGTGCATCATGTATCTGATAGTCACCACCATAGTTACATTCGTTTTAAATGGGCTTTAACCGAAGATACACCAGTTATTAAATATTATTTCGAACAGTTTTGGGCAGAATTACCAGATGCTAAATACGCACCTATACAAATGTCGTTAGACCATTTAAGTGCTGTGCATTATAAATTGGTATATCTGCTTAAGCGTTTAAGCGAAGAGGATTTAAACAAAAGCTTTATCCACCCCGAACATAATGAAGAAGTGGTTTTAAAAAAGAATGTTGGTATTTATGCATGGCATAGTGACCATCATTATGCACATATAGAGAATTTATTAAAAAGAAAAGGTTGGTTAGTGTAATAGCTTCTCAAAGCAAACACTATTTTCTATTCCAGCATATTGACCATAATTAGGAGTAACCACATAGCCAGTTTTTTTGTAAAGTGAAATAGCTTTTGGCTGTTTTTTTCCGGTTTCAAGAACACATTTTTTGTACCCTAAATCTGTTGCCCAAAGTTCCAATTCATTTAAAATTTTTGTAGCAATACCTTTACCTCTTACATTAGGTAATGTGTACATACGCTTTATTTCAACAGAAGCATCATCAAACTGTTTTATAGCGCCACAAGCGACTGGAGCATCATTATAATACGCTACAATAGTATGGTTTAAAGTATCAATGCCATTAAATTGATGATAAAAATCATGGTCATCACCATCAGATATAGCTAGGTCTTTATCTAATTGTGTTACCAATTCTATAAAGTCGTTGTTTTTTGAGTTTGTTCTTAATAACTTAATCATTCAAACTATTCTTTCCATTTAATATTACAACCAATACTTGGTTTTTGTGTGTTGGTATTTTCAACGTTATTTAAAAGACATTCCAAAGCGTGCCTCAAATCGTTTCCAGTAACTGGAATACTATTTCCAGGTCTTGAATCGTCCAACTGACCTCTATAAACCAGTTTTAAATCATCATTAAACACATAAATATCTGGTGTGCAGGCTGCATCGTAAGCTTTGGCTATTTCTTGGGATTCGTCGTATAAATAGGGGAAAGGGTAATTATTTTCTTTGGCATGAAGTTTCATTCTATCGGGAGAATCTTGAGGATAATTAACCACATCGTTACTGGAAATGGCTATAAAATTAATACCTGCATCCATATAATGTTTAGAAATGGCAACCAAAGCTTCATTTACATGAATTACAAAAGGGCAATGGTTGCAAATAAACATGATAACGGTGCCTTTGCTACCTTTAAGCTGGTCAAGACTTTTGTAAGTTTCAGAAACTGTATCGTAAAGAGAAAAACCTACTGCTTTTGTTCCTAAAGGAAGCATATTTGAGGGTGTTCTAGCCATAGTTTTTTATTGTTTCTCAAAAATAAAGAAACCAGAAGATTAAACATAATTGTAAATTAAAATTTATATCTTCAACTCATAACTAATTAACTAATGAAAGAGACCATTTCTTTTGAAGATTTTGCAAAAGTAGATTTACGAGTAGGTACTATTATTGAAGTAAATGATTTTCCAAAAGCAAAAAATCCAGCGTATCAATTAACCATTGATTTTGGAGACTTGGGAATTAAAAAATCGTCTGCTCAAATCACTACGCTTTATACAAAAGAAGCATTACTAAACAAGCAAATAGTAGCAACTGTTAACTTTCCAAAAAAACAAATTGCTAATTTTATGAGCGACTGTTTGATAATGGGGGCAGTAAATGGTAAGGATGTCATATTATTGCGTCCTGAAAATAAAGTTAAAAACGGTTCGACTGTTAATTAATATATGTTAGAACTCGACTCGGTAAAAATTAATTTTGATAGTGGCGGACTTTTGGTGCTCAACGTTGCTTTGGCTGTTGTGATGTTTGGTGTAGCCTTAGGAATTACTTTTAACGATTTTAAAAACCTATTTAAACAGCCCAAACTAGTCATACTTGGTATTGTATCGCAATTTGTTCTGTTACCATTTATAACTTTTTTAGTAATTTTAGTAGTGAAACCACAACCTAGCATAGCTCTAGGAATGATGATGGTTGCTGCGTGTCCTGGAGGTAATATTTCAAACTTTATGACGCATTTGGCCAAAGGAAACACAGCACTTTCCGTGAGCTTAACAGCGTTTGCTACGTTTTTAGCAATGTTTATGACGCCTTTAAATTTTCAGTTATACGGAAATCTTTATGAGCCAACAGCCCAAATATTAAAAACAGTGTCGCTAGAACCATTTGAGTTAGTAAAGCTAGTTGTATTAATTCTTGGAATACCGTTGGTTTTGGGCATGGGTTTAAGGCAAAAAAATGAGCAATTGGCCATAAAATTATCTAAAATTTTGAAGCCTCTGTCAATTATCGTTTTTATAGCTATTGTAATAATAGCATTTTCAAACAACCTTGATATTTTTAGCGAATATGCACACCATGTTTTGGCTATTGGTATTGGTCATAATTTATTGGCAATACTTTTAGGGTTTAGTGTTGCAAGAGTGTTTAAGTTATCGTTTAGAGACACAAAAACATTGGCAATTGAAACTGGTATTCAAAATTCAGGTTTAGGATTGTTGCTTATTTTTACATTTTTTAATGGACTTGGAGGGATGGCTATTTTAGCAGCATTCTGGGGAATTTGGCATATTATTTCTGGATTGATATTAGCTACTTATTGGTCTAAAAAAAGTAATACTATTGAAGAAGCTTTGGCTACATAGCGTAAGGAGTTATTTAAGGTTAGGGATGTTCTTTTATTTTAGAAGAGTATATATTTATAATCTTGAAAATGTGCCAAAAAACAAACCTGTTTTATTGTTGGCTAATCATCAAAATGCTTTGTTGGATGCACTATTAATAGCAACAAGATGTGGTAGGTTTTGCTATTTTTTAACTAGGGCAGCGGTTTTTAAAAAGTCGTTTGTAAGTAAAATTTTAAATAGTTTACAAATGCTACCTGTGTATCGCGTTAGGGATGGTTGGAGTAAAATTTCTAACAACAATGCCATTTTCGAGAATTGTAGTGAGATTTTAAACAATAAGGAAGCTATCGTAATTTTCCCTGAAGGAAGTCATAATTTAGCACGGAGAGTTAGGCCTTTGAGTAAGGGGTTTACCAGAATAGTGTTTGATACTCTTGAAAAACACCCTGATTTAGATTTACAGTTAGTACCTATTGGATTAAATTTTCTACAAGCTGAAAATTGTCCAGATAGTGCAGCAATGTATTTTGGTAAACCAATGGCTGCAAAAGACTTTATTAAAGATGATAAAAATAAAGCGGTTGTTAATTTAAAAGAAGCGGTGCAGAGCAAAATTAAAAACTTAACAACACATATTCCTGAAGACACTTATAATGAGAACCTTCAAAAACTAAAAGACCTTCATGTTGATTTTTTAAAACCTCAAGACGTTAACCTATGTTTAGAAAGTAATTTTAAAAACTGTAACTCAAAACCGAAAAATGTAACTCAACCATTAAGTGAGTTTTTTCAACTTGTATTAAAACTAAACCTAATTATACCTTACATAATTTGGAAATTTATAGCGGAATCTAAAGTTACCGAAAAAGAGTTTACATCTACATTTAGGTTTGCGATAGCAATCACGTTAGTGCCTTTTTATTTATTGGTTGTCACATTGGTGCTCACTTTGTTAATGTCATTCTATATTGGACTTTCATATCTATTTGTGAGTTTGATTATTGCGTTACTTGCAGTAAAGCTTTAACATAAAAAAACCGCTACAAGTGTAACGGTTTTTAAAATTTGATTGTTTAGTTAAAAGCTTAAATGTCTTCAAAGCTAACATCAGTAAAACTCTCAGGTGATGTTGGAGTTTCATTTGTACTGTTGTCGTGCTCTTCTTTTTTATAGTCTTTTTGGTGACGCTCACTAATTACTTCTTCGCCTTTTTCTTGAATAATATAATCTGTCATTTCTCTTAAAATGTCATTAAATTCAGCAAAATCTTCTTTGTACAAATAGATTTTATGCTTTTTGTAATGAAAAGACCCATCGTCGTTGGTAAATTTTTTACTCTCGGTAATGGTAAGGTAGTAATCTCCAGCTTTAGTAGCTCTTACATCAAAAAAGTATGTACGACGTCCTGCTCTTAAAACTTTTGAAAATATTTCCTCTTTCTCCATCATATCATTATTACTCATTGCGGTTGTGTTTTTGATTTAGTGACTCAAAAATCTAAAAAAAATATATAGCAACCAACTAATTAACATATTTCTTTTTGCTTATTTTAATTTATTAATTAAAGCTATTAAAAAAGAAAGAAATTAGTTTTTGTCTTCTACAGTTTCCGATAATTGTTTTAAATATAACTCATTGTAGTAACCATCAGTATTTATAAGGTCATCGTGAGACCCTTGTTGAATTATTTTACCTTCATCCAACACTATAATATGGTCGGCATTTTTTGCTGAAGAAATTCTGTGACTAACAATTATGGTCGTTTTTCCTTTAGAAACTTTGTTTAAATTACTTAAAATTTGTTCTTCTGTCTCGGTATCTACAGCAGAAAGACAGTCGTCTAACAACAATATTTTTGGGTCTTTAATAATTGCCCTTGCAATGGAAACACGTTGTTTTTGTCCTCCAGAAAGTGTGATGCCTCGTTCACCCAAAACAGTATCGTAACCTTTGTTAAAGGCTTTAATGTTTTTGTGTACCACGGCATTTTTTGCAGCGTTTATAACATCTTTATCCGTAGCATTTACAGAACCAAATTTTATATTGTCCTTAATGGAATCTGAAAATAGAAATGCATCCTGAGGAACAAATCCAATGCTATGCCTTAAACTGGTTAAATTTACATTTTCAATTTGAGTGCCATCTATTTCAATTGCCCCACTATTAACATCGTAAAGACGACCAATTAAATCCAGAATTGTAGATTTTCCTGACCCTGTTTTACCAATAATAGCCAATGTTTCACCACTATTTACTTTAAAACTTAGTCCTTTTAAAGCTTCAATGTTAGTGTCAGAGTGTGTAAAGTGGACGTTTTTAAATTCTATAGTGCCTTCTATTTCTGTTGGAGAACTTACAGTGTTTTTAATATCTGGTTTTTCTTTTAAAAACTCATTAATGCGTTTTTGTGATGCTTCGGCTTGTTGAACAATAGAGGTGACCCAACCTAAGGTTGCCACTGGCCATGTAAGCATATTTACGTAGATGATAAATTCGGCAATAACACTAATACTTTCAATTTCACCATTAATATATTGTAGACCTCCTATGTAAATAACCAGAATATTACTCACACCAATAAGTAATATCATTAATGGAAAAAATAAGGCTTGAACCTTAGTTAAATCTATTTGTTTCTGTCTGTTTTCGGTAGATAACACTTCAAAATTATCATTTGTAATAGCTTCTATACCATAGGCTTTAATGACCGAGATTCCGCTAAAAGATTCCTGTGTAAAGGTTGATAGTTTCGAGAGGTATTCTTGTACAATTGTGCTGCGTTTATGTATTTCTTTACTTAAAAAATAAATGATAACCGATAGAATAGGAAGCGGTATTATAGTGTACATAGTCAATTTTGGAGATTGATTGTACATATAAAAAAAGGCGACTACAAAAAGTGTAATCATATTTAACGAATACATAATTGCTGGCCCAACGTACATACGTACTCTATTAACATCTTCGGTAATTCGGTTCATTAAATCGCCAGTACGATTGCTTTTATAAAAATTTAGAGATAAGCGTTGGTATTGCTGGTAAATTTCATTTTTTAAATCATACTCAATATATCTGGACACGTTAATAATGGTTTGTCGCATTAAAAACGTTAAAGCACCAGCTATTAATGCAGCACCAATTAAATAGAGTATGGTTAACATTAAATCTTGTTTAAAAACGTCATCAGTAATAGAGCCATTTATCCTATTGGAAATTACATCAATAGCACTACCTATAAGTCGGGGCGTAAAAAGCTTGAAAATTATGGCGCTAATGGTAATAATTACTCCAAATAAAAGCCTGTATCTATACTTTAAAAAATATTTATTAAGATGTTGTAATTCTTTCATTTGCAGTTTTCTTCTTTCAAAGTACTTATTAATGATTTCTTGCTTTTAAGCGGGTTTTTTTGCTTAAAATGTAATATTAGATTATTTTTGCCTGCTGTTATTATTGATTATGTAATAATAGCCATAAAATTAAAAAATAATATTAATGATTTCAGACGTCATAAACCCCAAAGACATCAAAAAAGTTGACCCTGTGTTTGGACAACTTTCTTTTGATGACCACGAACAAGTCGTTTTTTGTCACGACAAAGATACAGGATTAAAAGCAATAATAGGCATCCACAATACGGTTTTAGGGCCAGCACTTGGAGGTACTAGAATGTGGCAGTATAATAATGAATGGGAAGCTTTAAACGATGTGTTACGACTTTCTAGAGGAATGACTTTTAAAGCTGCTATTACTGGGTTAAATCTAGGAGGCGGAAAAGCAGTAATTATTGGCGATGCTAAAACGCAAAAAACGCCCGAACTAATGAAAAAGTTTGGTGAATATGTGCATTCGTTAAGTGGAAGGTACATAACAGCCGAAGATGTTGGAATGGAAACTTCTGATATGGATTTGGTAAGAGAAGTAACACCTTATGTTACTGGAATCTCTGAAAGTAAAGGAGGTGCTGGAAACCCTTCACCTATCACAGCTTACGGTGTTTTTATGGGAATGAAAGCTGCAGCTAAGTTTAAGTTTGGAACAGATATATTAGAAGATAAAACAGTATTTGTGCAAGGTATTGGTCATGTAGGAGAATCTTTAGTAGAGCATTTAACTAATGAAGGAGCTAAAGTAATAATTGCCGATATTAATGAAGAACGCTTACAAGAGGTGAGCACAAAATACGGTGCGACTATATATTCCGGAAACGATATTTACAGTGAGTCTATGGATATTTATGCACCTTGTGCTTTAGGCGCTACTGTTAACGATGATACCATTTATAAAATAAAAGCCGAAGTAATTGCTGGTGCTGCAAATAACCAATTAGCTATTGAGGATAAACATGGTGCCATTCTTCAAAAAAGAGGCATTGTGTATGCTCCAGATTTTTTAATTAACGCTGGAGGGATTATTAATGTGTATGCCGAATTGGAAAATTATGGCAAGCAAGAAATCCTTAGAAAAACCGAAAACATCTACAATACAACGCTTCAAATTTTAGAAAAAGCAAAAGAGAGTGATTTAACCACAAATCAAGCGGCGTTGGATATCGCTAGAGAAAGAATTGCTACTAGAAAAAAAGAAACGTCAAAATAGATTCTTTTTAAAATAATACTATTTTTGCGAGGCAAAAGATAAACATCTTTTGCCTTGTTAATTTTTAATACATAATTCGTTAGAATTAAAAAGTTCTTATGCTTAATAGACGACATATTCGAATAAAAGTAATGCAAGTTTTATATGCATTTCAAGGAAATGAAAGTGATGACTTAAAAGTAAACGAAAGGTTTTTGCAACAAAGTATGGAGAATATGTACAACTTGTACCTATTGATTCTTTCCTTATTACTAGAAGTGCATGCAAAAGCAGAAGACCATCTTACTAAATCCCAAAAAAAGCATTTAGCAACAGCAGAAGAGAAAAACCCTAACAGAAAGCTCATTAATAATGAGCTGTTACTTCTTTTAAAAGACAACACTTTATTAAAGGACACTTTGGAAGCTAGAAAAGTTGACAATTGGAAGCTTGATAACGAATATGTAGATATAATTTTTAAAGCACTAGTAGAAAGCGATTTGTATAAAGATTATATGGCAACAAAAACATCTACATTCAAGGAAGACAAATATTTCTTAATTGATATTTTTAAAGAAATTATCGCACCAAACGACAAACTTTATAGCTATTTGGAAGATAAAAACATTACTTGGTTAGACGATTTACCAGTAATAAATACAGTAATTGTTAAGCTGCTTAGAAAAACGAATCCGCAAACAGCTCAAAGTCATTTTCTACCAAAACTACTTAAGGACACCGAGGATAAGGAGTTTGCAAACGACTTACTAAACAAAACTGTTTTAAACCTAAGTTATTTAAGTAAAGAAATTGAAGGAAAGACCGCCAATTGGGACAAAGACCGTATTGCAAATATCGATTTTGTGTTATTGCAAATGGCAATTTGCGAGTTTCAAAAGTTTCCTTCTATTCCAATTAAAGTAACAATTAACGAATATTTAGAGATTGCAAAAGAGTATTCTACACCAAAAAGTAGTGTGTTTATTAATGGAATTTTAGACAAACTCGTTAAGGAATATAGTGATAAAGGAACGTTAAATAAGGTAGGCAGAGGGCTCATTTAATTTAAATTTATTACATTTATGCCCGAAATAACCTATAAATTAAATAATTAACCCAAATGTTTATCTTGAATAGACAATTAAAAATCAGAATTATGAAAAAAATAATTTTAAGTTTAAGTGCATTATGTATGGTTGCATTTACATCTTGTAAAGAAGATGCGACAAGTAAAATTAAAGCTGAAAACGTAACACAAGCGGCTGAAAGAGATGCTGTTGTTGGAGATTTTCCAGTATTAACTTTTGAGAAAAAAGAACACGATTTTGGAGAAATCGAAAACGGAACTCCTGTATCAACTGTATTCACTTACTCAAACACTGGTAATTCACCATTGGTAATTACAGATATTAAGAGTACTTGTGGATGTACAGTACCTCAAGATTGGAGTAAAGAGCCATTAGCTCCTGGAGCTTCTGCTAAATTTACAGTAGATTTTAATGGTAAAGGTTCTCCAGGAAGTAGTACATCTAAAACGGTTACTGTAACTGCTAATACTGAAAGCGGTAAAGAAACTGTAAAGATTAAGGCTTTTATTAAAGGAACTCCTGGTGCTGCAACTGGTATACCAAGTGTAGCTACAACTGGAGCAAAAAAGTCTAGTACGCAACCAGGTCACGAAGGTCATAACCACGACTAATACATAGACATATAAATGGACGGGTTAAGTCAATTTGCACCTTTTATACTCATGTTTGCTGTAGTGTATTTCTTTATGATTGCACCACAAATGAAACGTGCTAAACAAGAAAAAAAGTTTGCTGCAGACCTTAAACGAGGCGATAGAGTTATTACCAAAAGCGGAATGCATGGTAAAGTTATAGAACTAAACGAAAAAGATAGTTCTTGTGTTATCGAAACCTCGGCAGGTAAAATTAAATTTGAACGTTCGGCCATTTCCATGGAAATGAGTAGGAAACTCAATTTACCAGCAAAATAATATATCTAAAAGCAGCTCATTGAGCTGCTTTTTTTATCTAACAATTTTTGTACTTATCATGCAAGCCAGCACCTTGCAATATCATTGGTGTTATTTTTTCCAATCGGCTTAGTTTTGTAGCGTCTCTTTTTGCTGTGGCTATATGCTCGCAATATTCACGTTGTTTAGAAGGCGATAATCCATTAAAACTAGTGTGTAGTTCTTTGTTTTTATCTAACGCTGTTTGCAATTCTGGAGGAATAACAGTTTCTTTTTTACTTCGGTCGGGTTTTATTTCTTTTCCAGCTTTTTGATTGTCTATAGCTTCTTTTACATATTGTAATACAATGTTTTTATCTATGTTATCAATACTAGTAAATTTCATTTGGCGCATAGCTTTAGTTTTACCTTCTTGAGCATTTTCTAATAAATTATGAGCATCTTTTAGAAACACACCATTAAAAAACCAAATACCAAAATGATTTTTAAAAGCACCCAAACCTAAAACATTTTTACCATTAATAGTATAAACCGGTGCGCTCCATTTAACCGTTTCAATAAGTTCGGTAGAGGTTATAATTTTACGTAAAAGAATAGTTCCATTCTTTCTTTGATATGGAATTAAACCGCTTCTTAGGGTTTCTTGATTTGCTGGAACACATTCATAGTTTTTAAAATCTGGGTGTTTGGGTGGCCCATCAAAAGTCTTTCGGGCTATCAATATCGAGTCGGCATTAACTTTACTATACCAGGCGGTATCATTCGTGCTTGGCGCACAGTTCGTATGTGCATGTAATGTCTCTATTCCGACATACCTAGCTAAAGCGCTCATTCCATCAGAAAAGAAGCGATAACAATCCACTGGATACCTGTGTTCTCTAAACCCATTTGGCGCAATTAGGCATAAGAGACCATCTTTTTTGAGTACTCTTGTCATTTCCTCCATTGTTTTCCAGAAAAATTCAATGTGCTCAAATGCTTGTCCAGATATTACTATATCAAAGCTATCTGATTCGATTGCATCCCAATCGTATGGATTCTTGAGAGCAATATCAACGTTGGGCCCTTCTTCCATATCCAATCCTGTGTAGTGGTACTTAGATTCATCGAAAAGATGCCTATAAGAGCCATTTACATCATAACTACCTACATCAAGAAGCCGCACTTCATCCTTGCTTATTTTTGAGGCGTAATTATCTACAAACCATTGCATGCGTAGGATAGAGCTTTTATGCATATTACAAACCTCAGCAACCCCGACCAACCGCTTGGCTTGGGGCAATGGTGACACGTACAACGAGGTACTTTTCCGTTTTACTATGCGCTCAGCCACATTTCAAAAAATGCGCCAGCTCCAACT